>CAYRFC010000095.1:0-10457 GCA_964423365.1 uncultured Oscillospiraceae bacterium | reverse complement strand
TCTACCCAAAAAAGGTATCCAAAATCTCCGCTTCGCTTATCCCGCCAAACAGGTCGGCCAGGGGGAAGCCCGCCAGCACGGCGGCCACGTCCTCTCGGCGCAGGGGGCAGCCCACCAAGGCCTCGCACAGCGCCTCCAGGTTGTCCCGGCATAGGAAATCCCCCCGGAAATCCGCCCTTGTAATATGGCCCTTCTCCACCCCCAGCAGCACCTCCAAAAGGCCGCCCTCCCAGCGCTTTTTGCCCTGGTAGTCGTAGCGGGGCGAGTGCCCGTAGTTCCATTCCCAGCTGCTGTAGCGGCTCTCCTGCAGGGCCCTCACGGCGGCCAGCTCCGCTTCGGTCAGCGCGCCGGGCACAAATTCGTTTTGGGCCAGCTCGCCTTTCAGGTAGGCCCAAAAGGCGGGCATGTCCATGTCCTCTTTCAGCGCGGGGCGGATGTTGCCAATGCGGCTGCGCACCGACTTGGAGCTCTTGGACTGGAACTTGCTCGGGTCGGCGTTCAGCGCCCCGGCCACCATCTCGGGGTTTGATTCAAACAACAGCGTGCCATGGTGTAAAATGCGGCCCTTGTGCAGCCGCTGGGCGGTGCCGCTCACCTTCTTGCCGTCCACCAGAATGTCGTTCCGGCCCGAGGCCTCGGCGGAAAGGCCCAGCTTTTGCAGGGCCGCCACCACCGGCTGGGTAAAGCGGCTCATGCTCAGCATTTCGGCCCTGCCGCTGTCGGTAATAAACGAATAGTTCAGGTTGCCCAGGTCGTGGTACACCGCCCCGCCGCCTGTCACCCGCCGCACCACGCACACGCCATGCTCGTCAATAAAGGGCTGGTTCACCTCCTCGGCGGTGTTTTGGTGGCGGCCAATCACCACAGTGTTGGCGTTCTGCCACAGCATCAGGTAGTCGCCATCGCGGCGGTTTTCCAGCACGAATTGCTCAAAAGCCAGGTTGTAGCGCGGGTCCTGCGAGCCGGTTTCCAAATAGCTAGTTTTCATCCATCCGTTCCGTCCTTTTGTAAAAATGTCAAATAGAATAACATTCCGCCTGCAGCTCTGCTACAGGCGGATTTGCAACGTATCTTAGCTTTTTCCCTAGAAGAAAAGGAAGGAGGCGCTAGTCCTCAATGCGCTCAAAGCGGCTCACCCGGTGGATGCCGAAATTCTCCTCATCCTGAATGGCGCGCAGCATCACATAGGGCTTGTCGCATTTGGCGGCAAATTCGGCCTCCAGCTTGTCCTGAATATCCTGCCGCAGCATCTTGTTCCAGGCGTCCATGCTCTCCCAGGCAAAGATGTAGTGAATCTCGCCGGGCTTGTTCTCGTTCACCCACACCTCCTTGTAGAGGAAGGGGATGTGGTCAAACTCCTCGTGCAGCGCCTCGCCCAGCGTCCAGATGGCATGGTCGGTTTCCAGGCACTCCTTCAGGTACTCGGGCTCGGTTTTGTAGATAAGATGCTCAATGGGGTAGTGCTCGTCTTTTATATAGCGGTATTTTTTCTCGCTCAGAGACATAGTGGCAGGCTCCTTTTTTGTTTGTGATAGAATACGGCAGATAAATGCTATTTTTTTGCCACCAGCTTGGTGGTCATGGCCAGCTTTTCGCCCAGCTGGCGGGCCAGCGCCATGCCATATTCGTCGTCCATCTCGCCAGAGCCATCGCCCGGGTTCCACAGGCTGGCCCCGCCGTAGGTGCCCACCCCGCCGTTGCAAATGGTGAAGCCCTGGGTGTTGAAGAAGCCCATCACCCCGGCAATGGCCGCTTCCTGCCCGCCGTTGCGGGTGCCGCCCACGGCAATGGCCGCGCCCACCTTGCGGGCAAAGATGTCGGGGTCATTTTTCAGCATCACCCAGGTGGGGCGGAAGCGGTTGAAGAAGGCGGCCAGCTGGGCGGTGATGTTCATCTCATACACCGGGGTGGAAACCAGCAGCCCGTCGCAGTTGTACACCTTGTCGTACAGCTCGTCCATGTCGTCGTGGAACACAGAGCAATAGGGCGAGTTGTCCCGCAGGCACTTGTTGCAGTGCACGCAGAAGTTCAGCTTCCTTGCGCGCAGCTCCACCAGCTCTATCTCCACCTCGCCTGTCGCTTTGGCGGCCTCCAGCGCGGCTTCCAGCGCCTTGTAGCTGGATTTTCTGCGCGGGCTGCCACATACACCAAGAATCTTTACCATATTCATAACTTCCTTTCTTTATGTAAGCGCAGGGAATACTGGGGTTCCGTATGGCCTAACGCTAGTTTTGCAGTGCTGCCAGTATTTTGTCCGGCGTCAGGGGAAGATGCCCCAGTTCGGCGTCCAGCGCGTCGTTCACCGCGCCCACAATGGCGGGCACCACCGGCACAATGGAGCTCTCGCCCACGCTCTTGCCGCCAAATGGGCCGCCCTCCTCAAAGTTGTCCACAAAGCGCACCTCGATGCGGGGCATGTCGCTGGCCTTGGGCAGGCGGTATTTCTTGAAGTTGACGGTTTGCGGCACGCCCTTCTCGTCCAGCACCAGCCCTTCAAACAGGGCCATGCCCAGCCCCATCAGAATGGCCCCCTCTATCTGCCCTTCCAGCAGCATCGGGTTCAGCGGGGTGCCAATGTCGCACATGGCCAGGTAGTCCTCCACCTTCACCTCGCCGGTCTCCCGGTCTATGCGCACCTTGGCAAAATGCGCGCCGTAGCTGCCGGCATTTTTGTCGGAGTTGTATCGAGTTAGTTCTATCAGGCGGGTGCGCTGGGTTTCATAGGCATAGGCAGAAACCGCCGCCCGGTCTAGGCTCTTGCCGCCCGGGGCGGTGAACACGCCGTTCTCCATCCGCAGCGCTGCCGCTTCGCAGCCCAGCGCGGCGGCGGCGGTGGCCCGCATGGTGTTCTGTAGCTGGCGGGCCACCGTCTCCACGGCCATGCCGCCGCTCCAGGTGTTGCGGCTGGCGCCGCTGCCCATGTCGTAGTTGCAGCTGTCGGTGTCGCTGTGCACCAGGAACACCTCCTCCAGGCCGCACTGCATCACCTCGCTCACAATCTGCCGCAGCAGGGTGTAGCTGCCTGCGCCGTGGTCGGTTACGGCGGTGCGCAAAAGGAAGCTGCCGTCCTCGTTCAGCATCAGCTCGGCCAGGGTGATGTCCGGCGCGAAGGGGGCCACGCCGTTGCCGTGCATGGCGGTGGCCACGCCGTAGCCGTAGAGGTAGCGCCCGGTGTTCAGGCTCTTGCGCATCTTCCATTTTTCGGCCCAGCCAAAGGCCGCGGCGCCCTGGGCCAGGCAGGCCCGCACCTGGGCGCTGCCCAGGCTGTCGCCGCTGGTGCGCTCTGCGCCAAAGGGCTGTATCAGGTTTTTCTCCCGCAGGGCCACGGGGTCCATGTCCAGCGCACGGGCCGCCTTGTTCACCAGCAGCTCCAGCGCGGTGAAAATCTTGGGCGAGCCAAAGCCCCGCATCGCCCCGCCCACCGGGGTGTTGGTGTAGGCCGCATAGCCGTGGAAGCGCATGCTGGGCACGTCATACACCTTAAACATCTTGCCGCACATGGCCGACATCACGTTGATGCTGCCGCCACAGTAGGGCCCCACGTTCATGTAGCTGTCAAAGCCAAAGCCGGTGATGCTGCCGTCCCGCCGCAGGGCCATCCTGCCATACAGCCGTATGGCGTGCCGGGTGTAGGTGGACACAATGCTCTCGGCGCGGTTATAGCGTATCTTCACCGGGCGGTTCCCCGCCTTTTTAGAGAGCAGCAGGCAAAGCGGCTCCAGCAAAATGCCGTCCTTGCCGCCAAAGGTGCCGCCTATCAGGTCGTTGTGCAGGTGCACCTTGGTGTAGGGCAGGCCAAAAATTTTGCTCAGCATCACCTGGGCGCGGTGCACCCCCTGCTGGGGCTCCCACACCTCCAGCTCGCCGCTGCGGGTCCACTGGGCAATGCAGATGTGCGGCTCTATGGCCCCGTGGTGAATCATCGCCGTCTCGGTGGTGTTTTCCAGCCGCAGCTCGGCCTCGCTCAGGGCCTTGTCCAGGTCGCCGCACTCGGCCAGCTGCTCCTTCATCAGGTTTTTTTCGGCCTCGGGGTATAGCTGCACCGCCCCCTCGGCCAGGGCCTCCTCGGGGTCAAACACCGCGGGCAGCTCCTCATACTCCACCCGAATCAGCTTGATGGCCCTGCGGGCTATCTCCTCGGTGTCGGCGGCCACGGCGGCCACCTCGTCCCCCACAAAGCGCACCACATCGTCCAGCACCCGCTCGGTGGCGGGCAGGGGGTCGTGCGCCCAGCGCATGATGCGGTTGAACAGCACCCTCGGGGAGTCTTCCTGCGTTATCACCGCGTGCACCCCCGGCAGGGCCAGCGCGGCGGAGGTATCGATGGATTTGATGCGGGCATGGGCCAGGGGGCTGGTCAGCACAGCGCCGTGCAGCATGCCGGTAAAGCGCAGGTCGTCGGTGTACAGGGCGCTGCCGGTCACCTTGTCAAAAGCGTCCACGGTGGGGGCCGGCCGGCCTATGCAGGACCCAAGATATGGTTTCATCTCAGCAGCCCTCCTCTTCCCGCAGGTAGCGGCTGGCCAGCAATATGGCCTCCACTATTTTCTTGTAGCCGGTGCAGCGGCAGAGGTTGTTGTCCAGCGCAGCCGTGGCCTCCTCGGCGGTGGGCTCGGGGTTTTTGCGCAGCAGGGCCAGGGCGGTCATCACCATGCCGGGCGTGCAGAAGCCGCATTGTATGGCCCCCGCGTCCACAAAGGCGCGCTGCACGGGGTGCAGTTTTTCCCCCTGGCTCAGGCCCTCTATGGTCAAAATCTCCTTGCCCTCCATGTTTTTGGCCAGCAAAACGCAGCTGTTTTTGGCCTCGCCGTCCACCAGCACCTTGCAGGCGCCGCAGTCGGCTGTGCCGCAGCCATATTTTGTGCCGGTCAGGGCCAGGGCCTCGCGCAGCACCTGCAGCAGGGTCCAGTTCTCCTCCATCTGCACGGCGTGCAGGCTTCCGTTGATGTGCAAGCTCACTGTTCTCATTGTTACCATGTCCTTTCCAGCAAAGTGGTGTAACCTGCATGCGCTCTGCCGAAAAAACGGGGGCGGCATGCTTGCATGCCGCCCTGACGAAGCTGTGCGATAGCTAAATTCATTAGAAGTCTCTGGAAAATATTCTACCACAGCCAAAGCAAAACCGCAAGAGCAGGGCGTTTTTTTGGCTTCTTGCCGAAAAACAGCCCACTTTTTTGTGGATTCAGCGAAAAACCAAAGGGTGGGGGCCGTTTTGTGAAACAGGCCCCCACCACAAGCTCTCACGTTCTCTGCAAAACCGAAGGTTTCACACGGCTTCTGCTTTTAGGCGTCCAGCAAAGCCTGCACCTGGTCCTGCTCATACTCGTTGGGCACCTTCACGGTGCCGCTCTTCACGTCCTCGTAGGCCTTTTCCACAGCGGCCACCACGTCCTCAGGCAGGGTGGCCTTCACAGCGTCGTTCCACTGGATGCTCACACAGCCGTTGGCAATGGTCAGGAACATGGGCTCAGCCTTCACGGTGCCGTCCATAATCTGCTTGGTGGCGTCCAGGTAGCCCGCGCCGTAGTCGCAGATGACATTCATGATGACCTGGTCGGGAGCCAGAGAGATGAAGTCGCCCAGGCAGCCCACGGTGTACACGCCCTCGCTCTCGGAAACGGCCTTCATCGCACCGGCCTGGCCCTCGTTCGAGTTCGACATAATCTGGTCGGCGCCGCTCTTAATCTGGTTCAGGGTGGTCTCATAGCACTCGTTGGCATCGGGGCTGCTCAGCACGGCCGACATGATTTCGATATCGGGGTTCACGCTTTTGGCGCCCAGGGCCCAGCCATTGGTGGTTTTGGTGTAGGCGGGGAAGTCGCCGCCCAGGGTGATGCCCAGCTTGTTGGTCTCGGTCAGCATACCGCTGGCCACGCCGGCCACGTAGGTGCCCTCTTCGGCGTTCATCACAACGGGGAACAGGTTGTCCCGAATCTCGGTGCCGCCAAAGGTGACAAACCAGGTGTCGGGGAAGTCCTCACAAATCTCGGCAAAGGGGGTGGAGCACTGGCCGCCATGGCCGTACACGATGCTGTAGCCGTCGGCAGCCATCGTTTCGCCCTCTTGCTTAATCTCCTCGGCGCTGGCCGCCTCCACCACAGAAACGGTGTAGCCAAAGGTGGATTCAATCTTCTTGCCGGCCTCAGCAGCCTGCTGGCTGAAGCCGCCGTCGGTGGGGCTGCCGGGAATCAGAATGCCAATTTTCACGTCCTTGGCGTCGGCAGCGGCGGGGGCGCTGCTGCCACCGGCGGTGCTGGCGGCGGCGGAAGAGCCGGCAGCGCTGGAAGCGGCCGAGGCAGTGGTGCTGCTGCTGGTGCTGCCGCAGGCAGCCAGGCTGAGCGCCAGCACAGCGGCCAGAGCAAAGGAAAGCAACTTTTTCATGTTCATAAAATCCTCCTAAAAGTGTGATGGAAACCGATGCTTATCCGAACCAAATCACCAGCCTTGGTGCTTTGGCGCGTAACAAAGAGGAAAGAGCTCGCCCTAGGCCTTGATGTAGGGCTGGCCTTTGGCGCTGGCGTCAATGGCCTTCTGCTTGCAGGCGGCAATTACGGCCAGCACGGTGATGATGTAGGGCACCATCAAAATCAGGTTGTTCGGAATGCCCAGCCCCATGTTTTGCAGGGTCATCTGCAGGGCGTTCGCACCGCCGAATATCATAGCGCCAATCAGCACGCCCTCGGCCTTCCACTTGCCCAGCACCACCACGGCCATGGCAATATAGCCCTTGCCGCCGGTCATGTCCACGTTGAAGCCGTTGGACTGCGCAATGGCCAGGTAGCTGCCGGCCATGCCCATCATCAGGCCGCTGAACATGGTGGCCAGATAGCGGGTGGTGAACACATTGATGCCCAGGCTGTCGGCGGCCTTGGGGTGCTCGCCCACGGCCACAATGCGGGTGCCAATGGAGGTGCGGTTCATCAAAAACCAGATGGCGGGCACCATCACAAGGCCGATGTACACAATGATGTTGTGGTTAAAGAGCATCTCGCCCAGCACCGGAATTTTGGAGAGGCCCGGGATGGGGATGGGCTGGAAGGTGGGCACCTGGGTGCCGCCGGTGGCGGCGTCGAAGAAAAGCTTGCGGAAGAGAACCGCGGTCATGCCGGAGCCAAACATGTTGATGGCGCAGCCGATGACCACCTGCGGGGCCCTGAAGTGGATGGACACCACCGCAAAGAGGCCCGAGACCACGATGCCGGCCACCATGCCGCCCAGAAGGCCCAGCCAGTAGTTCCCGCCGGAGTAATAGGTGACCACGAAGGAGACAAAGGCGCCCGAGAGCATGGTGCCCTCCACACCGATGTTGATGATGCCGGCCTTTTCAGAAACCAGCAGCCCCAGAGCGGCAATGAGCAGTGGGGTGGCCATGCGAACGGCTGAAGCGAGGAAGAAAGCCAACAAATCCATGGCTTAGGCCTCCTTTCCGGTGGCGGCCTTGGCTTCCACCTTACGTTTGGGTGTTGCGCGGTTCACTGCGGCCACGGCCACAAAGATGATGATGATGCTCTGCACAATGTCTGCGAAGGAGGAAGATAGCCCGAGGTTCCGCTGCATGGCGGCAGAGCCGGTGCGCAAAAAGCCAAAGAGCAGGGCGCTGAAGATGACGCCGATGGGGTTGTTGCCCGCCAGAATGGACACGGCGATGGCGGTGTAGCCATATCCCGGGGAGATGCGTTCAAACAGGTAGTGAGAGCTGCCCGAGAGCTCGAAGGCGCCGCCCATGCCGGCCAGAGCACCCGAGATGAGCATGGAGAAGATGGTGGTGCGGTTGACGCTGATGCCCGCGTATTTGGAGGCGATGTTGTTGAAGCCCACCGCGCGCAGCTCAAAGCCAAACGAGGTTTTAAACAGCAGAACGAAGATGAGGATGGCCACCAGGCAGCCCACCAAAAAGCCGGGGTGGGCTTTGGTGCCGGGCAGCAGGTAGGGCAGAAAGCCCTGCTCGGCAATGGCATAGCTTTGCGGCTCGGCCTGGGCACGGTCGCGCAGCGGCCCGCGCACCAGGAAGCCCACCAGCTGCAGGGCAATGTAGCTGAACATGATGGTGGTGATAATCTCCGAGATGCCGCTTTTGGCCTTCAGGTAGCCCGGCACAAAGGCCCAGATGGCGCCCGCTATCGCGCCGCCCAGAATCATCAGCACCATCAGCAGGGGGCCGGGCAGGCCGGTAAAGGTGATGCCCACCCAGGTGGCCGCCGTGGCGCCCAGCAGGAACTGGCCCTCGGCGCCGATGTTGAAGGTGCTGCCGCGGTAGGCCACGGCCACGGCGATACCCGTGAACAGCAGGGGGCTGGCGTTGTTCAGCAGGTTGCCGAAGGAGCGCATGTTCTTAAAGGAGGCGTCCCACATGGAGCCAAAGGCCTCCAGCGGGCTGTAGCCGAAGGCGGCCAGCAGTATGGCGCTCACGGCCACTGCGCCCAGTATGGCCAGCAGGGGCCGCAGAATAGACATGAGAACACTTTTCACATTCAGCTGGCTTATCATGCGCCCACCTCCCCGTCTTTGTCCTGTTCCCGTCCGGCCATCATCAGGCCTATCTCCTCAATGGGCACATCGTAGCTTACCTCGCCCATAAAGCGCCCGCCGTGCATCACCAAAATGCGGTCGGAAAGCGAGAGAATCTCGTCCAAATCGGTGGAAATCAGCAGCACCGCGGTGCCCTTTTCGCGCTCCTCCACCAGCTTCTGCCGCACAAACTCTATCGCGCCTATGTCCAGGCCGCGGGTGGGCTGAATGGCCAGCATCACCGCGGGGTCACGGTCCACCTCGCGGGCCAGAATCACCTTCTGCTGGTTGCCGCCCGAAAGGCTGCCCGCCGGGTAGTTGATATCGTTTGGCCGCACGTCGAATTCCTTCACCAGCTCGGCGGCGTGGCTCTCTATCTTCCTGGTGTTCAAAAAAGAGTGGTCGCTGTAGCGCTCGCTGTTCTGGTTGCTCAGCACAAAGTTGTCCTTCACGGGGTATTGCAGCACCAGGCCCTTTTTCAGCCGGTCGTCCGGAATGTGGGCCAGGCCGTGGTCCAAATGGTGGCGGATGCTCTTTTTGGTCATGATTTCACCGCCCAGCATCACGTCGCCGCCCTCAATCTTCCGCCCGCCCACAATGGCCTCGCCCAGCTCAAGCTGGCCGTTGCCGTCCACGCCGGCAATGCCCACAATCTCGCCGGAGCGCACCGCGAAGGACAGGTGCCGCACGGCCTCCAGGCCCTTGTCGTTCTTCACGCACAGGTCCTTCACCTCCAGCCGCACCTCGCCGGGCTCCTTGGGCTGAATGTGCCGGTCCAGCGAGACGTCGCGCCCCACCATCATGCGGGCCAGCTGGTCCTTGTCGGTGTCCGCCACCGCCACAGAGCCCACCACCGTGCCCAGGCGCATGACAGTAACGCGATCGGTGTACTCAAGCACCTCGCTCATTTTATGGGTAATTAAGATGATGGAATAGCCCTCCTTGGCCAGGGCCTTGATGGAGGCAAACAGCTCCTCCACCTCATTCGGTGTCAAAACGGCGGTGGGCTCGTCCAAAATCAAAATTTTGGCCTGGCGCATCAGCACCTTCACAATCTCCACCTTCTGCTGCACGCCCACGGGCAGCTGCCAAATCAGGGAGGAGGGCTCAATGTTAAAGCCGAAGCGCTCGCTCATGTCGGCCACCTTGCCGTTCAGGGCCTTCATATGGTGCACAAGCCCCGCTTCCTTCATGCCCAAAAACACGTTCTGCGTCACGGTAAGCTGGGGGATGAGCATGAAGTGCTGGTGCACCATGCCAATGCCCTTGGAGATAGCCACGCTGGGGCTCTCCATCCGCACCTCCTCCCCCATAACGCGAATGGTTCCGGCGTCGTGGGCGTACAGGCCGTACAGGATATTCATCAGGGTGGATTTTCCCGCGCCGTTTTCCCCCAGCAGGGCATGAATCTCCCCCTCCTGCAGGGTGAAATCCACCTCTTTGTTTGCGCAGAAGCTTCCAAAATATTTGCAGATACCGCGCATCTCAACCACGTTCATTTTCCGGCTCCTTTCCAGTAGATGGGTGGCGTCGCCGGGTTTCCGGCTTGCAACCATGCCCGGCGAAAATGACAAACGTTGGCATGGCCCTCTATTCATTTTTGCACAGCTGCGCGAAATACGCGGTGCACAAAAGAAAATCCATCCTGAGCTCTTTTCTGTTTTTGCAAGGGCTTGCAAAGGGGATGCACGGCGTGGAGGAGAAAAGGCTCCAGGCACAAACCGCTTTGTAGTACATAGCACATATTAAATATTAACTTTTTCCACCATAAAGTCAATACGTTATTCACCATTTCATGAGATACGCCTATTTTGCGGAAAAAATTTTGTAGCTATTGAACAATAATCGTGCTTAAAATTGGGCAAACAAATTTCCGCTCTCCCTTGCACTAGGTAATACAACATGTTATGATTAAACACACCACACAATTCTCTCCCTCTTTGTATTTA
>CAYRFC010000094.1:0-10566 GCA_964423365.1 uncultured Oscillospiraceae bacterium | reverse complement strand
CTAATACAGCACCTCAAACTTCACCGTGCAGTCGGTGATGTCCAGCCAGCCTTGTTCCAGCAGCTGGCGGCTGGCGGCGGCCATGTTGTAGCCGGGGGGCACGGCGGCGGTGAGGCGCTTGCCGCCCTTGCTGCGGTACACGTGCGCCACCAGCACCGGGCCGCTCACATCGTCGTACCTCTCGTCGTTGTTGTCGGTTCTCTGGAAGCCATCCTCCAAAAATTTCACACGGTTGGCCTGGGCCACGCGCATCCGTCCATCCATTCCCACGTACATCAGTCTCATCATTGCTCTGTCTCCTCTCCTGCCATTTGCTTTTTATTTTAGCCGAAGCCTTGTCAAAAACCTGTCAAATCCGCCCGCTTTTCTGCGGCTTTTTTCCGGGCGCTTCGGCGCTTTCCCCTTCGTCATGGTAATGCGCCCACACCGCCTGGGCCGCCCTTTTGTTCACCCCCGGCGCGGCAGCCAGCGTTTCGGGGTCTGCCGCCGCAATGGCCTTCAGGGTCTTAAAGTGCGCCATCAGGGCCTTTGCCGTGGCCGGGCCCACCCCGGCAATGGCCGTGAGGGTGGGGGAAAGCGCCTTCTTTTTGGCCCGCTGGCGCTGGTACTCTATGGAAAAGCGGTGCACCTCGTCCTGCACCCGGGTTACAAAGCTGAACACCCCGCGGTGCATGGCCAGTGCTATCTCCCCGCCGCCGGGGGCCACAATGCCGCGGGTGCGGTGGCGGTTGTCCTTCACCATGCCAAACAGCGGCACGTCCGCAAGGCCTGTTCCGGCCAGGCTTTTCACCCCGGCACTCACCTGCCCCTGCCCGCCGTCCAGCAGAATCAAATCCGGCTTGACGCCAAACTGGCCCTTGGCCCCGGCGTCATACTCCGCCGCCCGCCGCCGCAGGGCCTCGGCCATGCTGGCGTAGTCGTCGGTGGTCTCCACCCCGCGAATCTGGAACTTGCGGTAGCCTGCCTTTTTGGGCTTCCCATTCTCGAACACCACCATGCCGCACACGCTGGTGCCCTCGCCCCAGTTAGAGATATCATAGCTCTCTATCACCGCCGGGGGGGCCGCCAGCCCCAGCAGCCCGGCCAGCTCGTCCAGGGCCTTCTCCTCCCGGCTGGTGCGCCCGCTCTCCTGGGCCAGCCGCTCGGCGGCGTTTACATAGGCCATTTCGGAAAGGCGCTTGTTGTCTCCCCGGCTGGGGGTGTAGATGCGCACCTTGGTGCCCTTCTGCTCGCTCAGCAGCCGCTGCAGCAGGGCCTGCTGGGGCAGGGGGCTGTCCACCGCCACCACCCCCGGCAGCTCCTCCTCGGCATCCAGATAATACTGGGGCAGAAACTGCTCGCGCAGGCTGTCCAAATCCTGGTCCTCGTCAAACAGAAACTCGCGTTTGTCCACCAGAAAACCATCTCTAAAGCGCAGAATGGCCGCGCAGGCCGCTTTGGCGTTTTTGGCAAAGGCGATGACGTCCTGGTTCTTCTCCCCCTCGCGCACCACCGTCTGCCCGGCGCTCACCTTGCCAATGGCGCGTATCTGGTTCCGCAGCAGGGCCGCACGCTCAAACTCCAGGTTTTCGGCGGCCTCCTCCATCCGGCCTTCCAGCAGGGCCACTATCTCCCCCTGCCCGCTTTTCACCATACGCAGGGCATTTTCCACCGCCTCCTGGTAGTCCCGCTTTGGCACCTTTCCGGTGCACACCGCCATGCATTTGCCAATATGGCTATAGAGGCAGGGCCGCCCCTTGCCAAAATCCTCGGGGAAGCGCCGGGTGCAGCGGGGCAGCAGGAAGGAGTCATACACCGTCTGCACCATCTGCTTCACCGCAAAGCTGGACATATACGGCCCCAGATACTCGGCGCCATCCTCCCCTTTTTGCTTTTCGGCGGTGATGCGGGGCCAGTCTCCACCCGTCACCCGGATGTAGCTGTAGCCCTTGTCGTCCTTTAAAAGGATATTGTATTTCGGCTTGTGCTGCTTGATTTGCCCACATTCCAGCACCAGCGCGTCGTATTCGCTGCCGGTGACGATGGTGTCAAAATCAAAGGCAGCGGCAATCATCCGTTCGGTTTTTTGGTCGTGCGGCACACCGGCGCGGAAATATTGCCCCACCCGGGTAAACAGGCTTTTGGCCTTGCCTATGTAGATGATGACCCCCGCCTTGTCCCGAATGATGTACACACCGGGCAGCTTCGGGAGCTTGAGAGCCTTTTGGTGCAGCTGTTGCTTTGTCACACGCAAGGCCCCTTCCTGGAAAATTTTAGGCGTACGGACAATTGGAAATAGAAACAAGAGTGCCCAGAGGCCCGCCTGCAGAGCCTAGGTTCTTTTGATGTATTCCAGCAGGGGCCCCAGCGCAAGCGGGCGGCTATAATGATAGCCTTGATACAGGGTGCAGCCAAGAGAAAGCAGCGCATCTCTCTGCTCTTCTGTTTCCACAAACTCAGCAATGATGGAGAGGCCGAGATTCTCTGCCATTCTTATGATGCTTGCAATAATCTCTTTCGACCGGTCATTGTTTTGTATCTGAGAAACCAACTTACCGTCTAGCTTCACCTCACTGAACACGCCCTCCTGCAAACGAAGTATGGAATTGTGCCCCATGCCGAAATCGTCGAGACTGAATGTGATACCGGCGTTTTTAAGCCGCTCCATATCCTCGGTAATCGAGTCGGACATTTTCATGGCGGAACGCTCCGTAATTTCCAGCACAAAGTGAATCTTGGTGAATTCATACTCTTGAATCAGCGAAAGGGCCCGCTCAAAAAAGTGTTCCGCCTCAATCTGTTTTGGAGAGAGATTGAACGAAAGCTGAATGTCTTTCTGAAGCTCGCCTTGAATCACGGATGCGTCATCACAGGCCTTACGCAAGAGGTAGAAGCTCAGTTTGTCCATCAGCCCCTTTTCATTCGCTATCCCAATAATGACAGGGGGCGAGATATAACCCGCCACGGGGTGATTCCAGCGCAGAAGGGCCTCCAGCCCGTGCAGCCTCCCTTCCGCATCCGTTTGCGGCTGGTAAAAAAGCTCTATTTGGCCACGTGCAATGGCACTGCGCAAATCCATCGCCAGCGTTTTCGCATAGAAGCTGTAGGGGTAGCTCCGGCTTAAAAAAACGGGAATATTGTCTGTCGATTCACCGTTTTCCATATCCCTACCCATCTGCTGAACCGCCTGCCTAAAGCTTTCCGTTTCCCGCTTCTCGCTTTTGCGGATGAAGGGTATATAAATAAGAACCCCAATTGTCATGTTCACTATCTGCAGGATACTTCCCGCTATGGAGCCGGTGGCCTGATACCCGCTCAACACAATGGGAACCGTCCACTCCACAGACTGTGTTACATAGGGCACAAGGCCCAGCATAGTGGCCAGGGTGCTGGTAAGCATCAGCACAATGGGGGTGAGGATGAAGGGAATCATCATGGTGAAATTAAAGATAATGGGAAAACCAAACACCACAATTTCGCTGATATTAAACAGCACCGAGGGCAGCGCCACAAGGGCTATTTTCCGGTGATGGCTTTTGCGGGAAGCAATACACAGCGCCACCACAAAGCTGAGAGCGCAGCCACACCCACCCAGGAATACAAAGGTGTCCAGAAAAGTTTTGGAAAAGATTTCCGTAGGGGCACTTCCGGCCGCCAATAGGCCTTGGTTGATTTCGATATTATGCTCAAACAAGCGGCGGGAAACCGCCTCCAGCGTGTTTGTTCCATGAATGCCAAAAAACCAAAGCAGGTGGCTGAGAACCACATAGAGCAGAATACCGAACAGGTTGCCGCTCATGCCGTCGAACAATTTTAAAAACAGGAAGGAACCAAAATTGGTGACATTGCTGCTGCCCGAGGCTGCCCGCAGCAAAAAACCGGCAACCGCAAAGAAGACTATGATAAGCACAGTGGGAAGAAAGCTTTGTATGGCTACGTTAAACAAATACTCTGCCCCAGAGGTGTGCAGCCTTTCAAAGCGGCTTACAAACGCGAGAATCCAGCGAAATAAACTGCAGGAGAGCAGGGTGATGCACATGGCGGTGAAGACCCATTCGGCGTTGAATATGTAGGCTTCGTTGTTTTCCAGCCCGCCACAAAATGCCAGATAGGAGCACACCGCGACCAGAGGATAGAGCAAAAAATTATCGGTTTCCACCTGTATGCCATAGGAAAGGCTGATGGTGACCGCCAGCACCATGGCAAGAGAACCCAAGGTAACCGAGTATACGGTGGTGAGCACGGTGACCAGGGCCCCGCCAAAAAGGGGGCGGATAAAGTTCTGGTAGGCTTCATTTGGGAAATTTAATATAAGTAGGCAGAAAGAGCCCAAAATCAAAAAGGGAATTGCCAGCGTCAACCCATGGCGTATGGCACGAGGAAGTATGGACTTTTTAACACCGGTTGCGAATGAATGAAGGGGCATGGGCGCTCCTTTTTCTATAGTTAATCCTAAAATTCGTCAAAAATAGGCTTATATTTTTGACAGAATTTTTGCATGAGACGCGCGGCAACGTCACTTTGTTGCCGCCTTCCATAGAAATGGGTTCATCATTTCTATGGAAGAGTAGTATAACTTCGTAGACTTTGGGCTATATAGGAACCATTATACACTTCTTTCCTGGAATTGTGAATCTACATTTACGGCATTTGAACAAATGTTTTGCACAGAAAGTGCCGCGCAAAAATGGCGTATGGCAAGGCGCGAAAGCAAGAGGCCATTTTTGCCGGTATGGTAGGTACGCGCTTGGTGAGATTGCTGCAGGGAAGCACAGCATAAAGCGCCGCCCAAAACAGGCGGCGCTTTATATATGGCGCTTTTTTTACTCGCTAAAGCCGGAGTTCACCAGCTTCACCAGGCCGCTCACAGCGTCCTGCTCGTCGGGGCCGTCGGCAATCACGCGGATGGTGGTGCCCCCCACAATGCCCAGCGAAAGTACGCCCAGCAGGCTTTTGGCGTTCACCCGGCGCTCCTCCTTCTCCACCCAGATGGAGGATTTAAACTCGTTTGCCTTTTGAATAAAAAAGGTGGCCGGGCGGGCATGCAAACCAACCTGATTTTCCACCGTCACTTCTTTCACATACATAGGTGCCACTCCTTGGTTTCACTTCTCAATTTCCGCTTACTTCGTTTTTTCCCATCTCACATATATATATTCTAAGGCTTTGGCGGGCAAAGGTCAACTTTTTTGCCGCGCTTTTAGCATTATAGCCGTTTGGCCGTGCTTTGAAGCCCGGGCTTTTGTGCTTTTTGCCACTTCTTGCTTTTTAGCATTTTATCGCATTTTATCCGTTTTTTCTATGCCCCTGCCACAAAATAACAACGTTTGCATACCAAATATTTGATAGCCGCCCCGCCCCTATCCGTCTTTCCGCTTTTTCCTCCGCTTCGCCTCTTTGGCCGCTCTGGCTGCCTCCTCGGCCTCCACCTGCGGGCGGATTTTCTCATACAAATCCGGGCGGCGCAGGCGGGTGCGCGCCAGTTGCTGCTGCTTCCGCCAGGCCGCTATCTGGGCCGCGTGGCCCGAGAGCAGCACCTCGGGCACCCTGCGGCCCCGCCAGAGCTCCGGGCGGCTGTACTGGGGGTATTCCAGCAGCCCGTCGTAGTGGCTTTCCCCCTCGTAGCCCTCGGGGCTTTTCAGCACACCGGGCTGCAGCCGCAGCACGCTGTCGGCCACGGCCAGGGCGGCCAGCTCGCCGCCGCTCAGCACAAAGTCGCCCAGGCTCAGCTCCTCGTCGGCATAGGCCTCCAGCACCCGCTCGTCCATCCCCTCGTAGTGGCCGCACACCAGCACCAGCCCCGGCAGCCGGGCCAGGCGCTTGGCGTCCTCCTGGGTATAGGGCTTGCCCGCCGGGGTCATGAAGCAGACACGGGGGCGGTCTCGCCCGGCCACCTCATGCTGCCAGAGTATCACATCCAGGCAGCGGGCAATGGGGTCGGCCTGCATCACCATGCCGTGGCCCCCGCCGTAGGTGTAGTCGTCCACCCGTTTTTGCTTCGAGAGGGTGTAGTTCCGTATATTGTGGCAGTGCAGCAGGTATTTTCCCTCCCGCCGTGCCCGCCCGATGATGCTCTCGTTCATCACGCCCTCGCACATCTCGGGAAACAGGGTGGCAATGTCAATGCGAATCATAGCCCGTCCTTTTTCTGTTTTTTGGCTTTGGCAGGCAGCTCTTCCTCAAACATCCCCTCTATGGGGCGCACCAGCGCCAGCCCCTCCTCCACATCCAGGCTGGCAAGAAAGGGGGCCACCGCGGGAAAGAGATACTCGCCGCCCGCCTCTGCCCGCACCCGCCACACGTCATGCCGCCCGGGGTGGCTCACCTCCTCCACCCGGCCATATTCCCGGCCGCTGTCGGCATCCACCACCCGGGCGCCCAGCAGGTCCTGCACAAAGTAGCTCCCCTCTGGCAGGTGGGCGTCTTCGCGGCGAATGTAGACCGTTTTGCCGATGTAGGGGCGGGCCTGCTCTATGCTGCCCACCCCGGCCAGCTTCACAATGCAGAGGGCTTTGTGCACCCGCAGGGCCTCCACCCGAAGCGGCGGGCCGCCCTGCGCGCTGAGGTAGAGCTGCGGAAAGCCCTGCAAAAATGTCGGGGCGTCGCACCAGGGGTAGAGCCGCAGCTCCCCGGCAATGCCGTGGGTGCTTACAAATTCGCCCGCCTCCAGATACGCCTTCTTCATCACACCACGCCCGAATCCTTGTCCCATTCCTGCTCGGCCTCCTCCAGCCCGGGGCTGGTGGGCAGGCCGGTGGTGCCGGTGGCGCTGGCCGCCAGGCAGGCTTTTCTGGCCTCGTCGCTAAGCACGGGCAGCTTGGCCAGGGCCTTTTTCTCCGCCCGGCGAATGCCCGCCGCATAAGCCACACAGATGCCCACCAGCCCGGCCACAAAGGTGAGTACCCCCACCACCAGATGCATCCGTGCCAAAAAGCGCAGGTTTTTTTTGCCAGCCTGTTTTCCGGGTACCGCCATAATTTCCAGCCTTCTTTCTTTGTAGAATTGCCCTTCATTTTACCACAAACCGGCTGCGAAAAAAACAGCCGACGAAAACGGGTTTTCCACACCAGTTTCCGCGGCAGTTTTCTGTGTTTGGGTGTCTCTCCCAAAATATGGGGGGCACCCCAGTTCAAAAGGGAATCGCGGCGTCGAAACCTGTCCACGCTTTAGTCGATTTCCACCCTGGCCCGTTTGCCCTGCTTTGAGGCAACGGCGCTCATGACGGTGCGGATGGCGCGGGCCTTGCTGCCCTTCTGGCCTATCACCCGCCCCTTATCCGCCTCGGCCACGATGAGGTGAAAGACGACCTCCCTGGGGTTCGAATCGTCCACTTCGACCTGCACGGCATCCGGCTCATCCACCAGCCCGCGCACAATCGCAATCAGCACCTCTTGCATAGCTATCTCCTTTTACTGTTACAGGACCTCTTTCTTTTTCAGCAGGGCCCGCACGGTGTCGGTGGGCTGCGCCCCGTTGGAAATCCATTTCTTGGCCTTTTCGGCGTCCACCTCTATTACACTGGGCTCTTTGGTGGGGTCATAGTAGCCAATCTCCTCAATGAAACGGCCATCACGGGGGAAGCGGGAATCCGCCACCACAATGCGGTAGAAGGGGGCCTTTTTTGCGCCCATCCGGCGCAGGCGAATTTTTACTGCCATAGTTTACGTACACCTCCGAAATACTCTATATGATTTTTTGCACTCTATATTAAACGGTTGCCCGGCTAATATCGGTTTTCCTAGAAGCCCACGCCACCGCCCATGCTTTTCAGCATACGCCCCAGCTTTTTGGGGTTGCGGTTCAGTTGCTTCATCATCTTGCTCATCTGCTCATACATTTTCAAAAGGCGGTTCACGTCCTCCACCCGGGTGCCGCTGCCTGCCGCAATGCGCCGCTTGCGCGGGGGCTTTATGAGGGAGGGTCTGGCCCGCTCGGCCGGGGTCATGCTTTGAATCATGGCCTCTATGCGCACAAACTGGGCCTCGTCCACCTCGGCGGCGGCGTTCCCCATCTTGGGCATCATGCCCATCAGCGCCGAGGCCCCGCCCATCTTTTTCAGCTGTGCCATCTGGCTCAGCAGGTCGTTCATGTCGAACTTGTTCTCCATCAGCCGCTTGGCCGCTTCCTCCGCCGTCTTCTCGTCGGCGGCCTCCTGGGCTTTTTCAATCAAGGTCAGCACATCGCCCATGCCCAGAATGCGGGAGGCCATACGGTCGGGGTAGAAGGCTTCCAAATCGTCTATTTTTTCGCCCACACCCGCAAACTTGATGGGCTTGCCCGTCACCGCGCGCACGCTCAGCGCCGCGCCGCCCCGGGTGTCGCCGTCCAGCTTGGTGATGATAACCCCGTCGATGCCCGTCTTCTCGTTGAAGCTCTGGGCCACGTTCACGGCGTCCTGGCCCACCATGGCGTCCACCACCAGCAGGGTCTCGTCCACCGTCAGGGCCTGCTTCACCCGGCCCAGCTCCTCCATCAGCGCCTCGTCCACATGCAGGCGGCCGGCCGTGTCCAGAATCAAGATGTCGTTGCCGTGGTCTTTGGCGTGGGCCAGGGCCTTGGCGGCAATCTCCTCGGGCTTGGCCCCCGGCAGGGTGAACACCGCGGCCCCGGCGGCCTCCCCCACCACCTGCAGCTGGTCTATGGCGGCGGGGCGGTAGATATCACAGGCGGCCAGCAGCGGGCGGTGGCCCTGCTTTTGGTAGTAGCGGGCCAGCTTGGCCGTGTGGGTGGTTTTGCCGCTGCCCTGCAGCCCGCACATCATGATGACGGTGGGCGGGGTGGACTTCAAATGGATGTATTCATTCTGCTCGCCCATCAGGGCGGTCAGCTCCTCGTTGACGATTTTCACCACCTGCTGGGCGGGGGTCAGGCTGTCCATCACCTCCTGGCCCACGGCCCGCTCGGTGACGCTGGCGATAAAATCCTTCGCCACCTTGTAGTTCACGTCGGCCTCCAGCAGGGCCATGCGCACCTCCCGCATGGCGGTCTTGATGTCGGCTTCACTCAGCTTTCCCTTGCCGCGCAGCTTTTTGAACACCTGCGACAGCCGGTCGCTCAAAGATTCAAATGCCATGGGAACTCCTCTCCGCCCGGGGGCGTGCTTTTCAAAGGGCGGCTCACTCCGCCAAAGTCTCTATGGTGCGCCGCATGTCGGCGGCCTTGCCCGCCACATACTCCGCCGAGAGAAAGCCCCCCCGGCTTTGCAGCTCCATGTCCTGTGCCATTTCATCCAGCCTCTGCAGGCCGGTTTGCAGGTCTTTGTACCGGCGGGCAAAGCCCACCTTGTCTTCCAAATCCAGCAAAATGGCCTCGCCGCGCTTGATGGAATCCCGCACGCCCTGGCGGGTGATGCCGAAATTTTCGGCAATCTCGGCCAGCGAGAGGTCGTCGTTGTAGTATTGCTCCATCACGTCACGCTGTTTTTCGGTCAGCACATCGCCGTAAAAATCAATCAAGTAGGATAATTCCAAATTTTTGGCCATGCCCTTCCCCCTTTTCAGCGTTCCGCCTCGGCCCGCCGCGCGGCCCATTTTTAGCCCACAGCACCGAGCTTTCCCAGGTCTTCTTCCTTGTTTTCTGTAAAGTGTTTCCCTTTACAACCTCGGTCATTATACCGCGTTCAGGGCCCCTTGTCAAGCCGCGTTTTTCCTGCCCCGCCCGCTTGACGGCCCCCGCCTTTGCCCCTATACTCGTAGGAAAGAACAAACGCAGGGGGCAGAGAAAGCATGAGGGAGATTGCGGCAACGGCCATTACAGAGACGGTGCGCAGGCTGTGCATAGAGGCCAGCGAAGCTCTGCCTGCGGATGTGGAGGCCCGCCTGGCCGCCTGCGCCGCCGGCGAGCCCTGGCCCCCCGCCGCGGCCACCCTTCATCAGCTTTTGGAAAATGTGACACTGGCCAAAACCGAGCACCGTCCTATCTGCCAGGACACCGGCATGGCCTGCGTGTTTCTGGAACTGGGGCAGGAGGTGCACCTGGTGGGCGGCAGCCTGCAAGAGGCGGTGAACGAGGGGGTGCGGCAGGGCTACACCCAGGGCTTTTTGCGCAAATCGGTGGTGGGGGACCCTTTGCGCCGCCAAAACACCGGAGACAACACCCCCGCCTTTCTGCACACCGAGATAGTGCCCGGTGAGGGCCTGTGCATCCACCTGGCCCCCAAGGGCATTGGCAGCGAGAACATGAGCCGCCTGGCCATGCTGCCCCCCTCGGCCGGGGAGGACGGCGTGGTGGATTTTGTGGTGGAGACGGTGCACATGGCCGGGGGCAACCCCTGCCCGCCTGTGGTGGTGGGGGTGGGGCTGGGCGGGAACTTCAGCGCGGCCCCCCTGCTGGCCAAAAAAGCGCTGCTGCGCCCCGTGGGCCAGCCGCACGAGGACCCCTACTATGCCGCCCTTGAGGCCCGGATATTGGACAAAATCAACGCCCTGGGCGTGGGGCCGCAGGGCTTTGGGGGCCGCACCACCGCTCTCAGCGTGGCCATTCTGCCCGGGGCCACCCACATTGCCGGGCTGCCGGTGGCGGTGAATCTCAATTGCCACGCCGCACGGCACGCCAGCGCCCGGCTCTAGCCTGTTTACCCTGTTTATA
>CAYRFC010000093.1:2067-10581 GCA_964423365.1 uncultured Oscillospiraceae bacterium | reverse complement strand
GCCTTTGCTTCATGGTTGTGTTCAACTATGGCCCCATGTACGGCATCCAGCTGGCGTTTAAGGACTACAGCATCAAAAAGGGAATCTGGGGTTCTGAATGGGTGGGGCTGAAGCATTTTTACGAGATGGTGCGCGACCCGGTTTTCATTCAGGCCTTCAAAAACACCGTTATCATCAACCTCTACAACATCCTGTTTGGCTTCACCTTCAATGTGATACTGGCGCTGATGATAAACGAGATGCGTACAAAGAAGCTGCGCAGTGTGGTGCAAACCTTTGTCTATATTCCCTATTTTCTCTCCTGGGTTATTTTCGCGGGCATTGTGACCATGTTCCTCAGTGCCGACCCTGCTGGTGTGATAAACCGCGTTATTATGGCCTTTGGTGGAAATCCGGTCGATTTCTTGAAGCGGCCGGAGCTGTTCCGCGGCATCCTGGTGGTGACCAACATTGTAAAAACAGCCGGGTATTCCACCATCATTTACCTGGCGGCCATTGCGGGGGTGAACCCCAGCCTCTATGAGAGCGCCCAGATGGACGGCGCCAACCGCTTTGACATGCTGAGGCACATCACCCTGCCGCGTATTTTGCCCAGCATTGCGGTGATGTTCATCCTGCAAATGGCCAGCCTCTTTGTCTCGAACTTTGACCAGGTGTACAACCTCTACTCAAACTATGTGCTCTCTACCGGGGATGTGCTCTCCACCTATATCTACCGCGCCTCCATAGGCGGCGGGGGCAACTATGAGCTATCCACGGCCATGGGCTTTGTTTTGAACTTTATGGGCCTGATTGTGGTGGTGATTACCAACAAATTTGTGGAAAAAATGGACGTGATGGGCATTTTCTAAGTGGGGAGGTGGAAAGACATGAGCCGTTTGCAGCAAAACAAGGACGGATACAGGCGCAGCATGTTGCAGCGCTTTGGGTTCAATTTTTACGACGTGGGTGTGATGGCGTTCTGCATCATCTTCGCGCTGATTTGCTTTTACCCGCTATGGTATGTGGCCATCGCATCCATCACCCCCTATGACCAATATGCCAGCAGCGGGGGAATGCTGTGGTTGCCGCCGCTGAACCCGGATTTCCAGTATTATCAGGCCATTTTTGCCACCAAGGCATTCACAAACTCGCTGTGGATTTCGGTGAGCAAAACCGTGCTGGGCACCCTTCTCTCACTGCTGGTTACATCCAGCATGGCCTACGCGGTGTCTAAAACGCATATCAAGGGCATGCGGGTCATCAACGCACTGGTGGTGTTCAACCTCTTTTTCACCGGCGGCCTAATTCCGGAATACATGCTGTACAAGGATATTGGCCTGCTGCGCAGCTACTGGGTGATGGTGATTCCCGGTGCCTTGAATATCACCTATTTCATCATCATGCGAAATTATTTCTCTTATTCGGTCTCCTCAGATTTGGAGGAGGCCGCCCGGATAGACGGCTGCAATGATGTGCGGGTATTTTTGCAGATTATTCTGCCCCTCTCCAAGCCCATGCTGGCGGCTGTGGGGCTGTTCATCGCCGTGATTAACTGGAACGACTACTACAGCTATATGATGTTTGTTTCGAACAAGCCGGAGCTGCAGCCCTTCGCCTGGATACTTCGCAGAACCCTGGTGGACCCCAGTATGATGCGGCAGGTGCAGCAGGGGGCCAGCAGCGCTGGCTTGCAGCTGCCGCCGCCCATGGCCCTGCGCATGGCCACCATTATATGTGCCATGCTGCCCATCCTTTTGGTATACCCCTTCCTGCAAAAGCATTTTGCCAAGGGCATGATGCTGGGAGCGGTGAAAGAATAGAGCGCTTTGGTATTGATAAGACAATGTTGGTGGGAAATGAAGTGAACCCAAAAAAGGCAAGGAGGAGAATTGGTATGAAAAAGTTGGCAAAGGTACTAGGTGTGGCGCTTGCCGCATCCATGCTGCTGGCATCCTGTGGAGGGACAGCGTCGTCTTCCCAGGCTGCGGCAAGCGGCGGTGCAGCGGCGGGAGGGGCTGGTGGCAACGCCGACCGCGAGAACGTGAGCATCCGCTATGCCATGTTTGGCAACAGCCTGGATGACCCGGATGGGCTGGCGAACGACCCAATTAAGAAAAAAATAGAAGAATTGGTGAATGTGAGCCTGGAATACGACACGGGCACCGATGGCTTTGACGACCGGATGATGACCGAGCTGGCCACCGGCACTGCGCCCGACCTTTTCCCCATTTGGAACGAGACCGACAAGCTGACCAAGTGGATTGACGACGAGATTCTGGTGGATATGAACGCCATTGTCGCGGCCGAGCCGGAGCGTTACCCAACCCTGAGCAAAATATTCAACGACCCGGTATATCAGGCGTACAACAAGCTGTATTCCGGCGACGAAAACAAGGTATATGCCATCTATGGCATTGCTGCGCTGCCCCAGCCCTCTTTCGCGGGCGTGCCTGTATATAACACGGCCGCGCTGGAACAATACAACGAGGGCAAGGTGCCCGCCACAGTGCAGGAGTTCATTGATTTCACCATCAAGGTGGGCGAGGGCGGCGAGATGGCCGGCTGGTGGCCCCGCAACAACAAGCTGGATAACTGGCAGGAGATTGACAAGACCATTGCAGACCCGCAGGGCACTTCTATTCAAGCTCCCTGGGGTGACCCCTGGACAGGCTTTATCCCGGATGGGGAGGATGCCTGGAAGCTGATGACCGTGTCGGAAAAGAGCAAGGAAGTGGTGAAGCAACTGGCCGAGATGTATGCTGCCAACGGCCTGCATCAGGGCGTTGGCATACGGGGCGATTTTGACGATGCGTACGCCGAGTTTGGTGCGAGCAAAATTGCGGCGGCAAACTTTGGCTTTGGCTACCCAAACCAGTTCCGCGATTTCTACCTGACCGCTTGGGAAACTGTGAACCCTGAGGCCCAGATGAGCGACCTGACCCTGGGTACGGCGCTCACCGCAGACGGCAACTATGGTAAGACCTATTCCACCTACACCTGGATGAGCAATTTCTACATGATTCCCACCTCGGCCGCCGCCCCTGACCGTGTGCTGGATTTGCTGGAGTTTTTTGCTTCCGATGCAGGCCAGAGCTTACTTTTCAAAGGGATTGAGGGCCAAACCTACACCGGCACGGCCGACCCCTACTCTTACGATGTGGAGGCCTGGAAAGAAATCAACAAAGCCTATGGCTACACAGAGCCCGACCGTGCGCGTTATGTCTGGTTTGGCAACCTGTTCAGTGGCGCGGAAATGCGGCTGGATTTGGAAAATGGCAGCGACTGGTGGAGTGTTGTCAGCGCTCCCTACGACAACACCGATGACTGGGCCAGCGACCAGCAGAAGGAACTGGCCAGCTATGGCGAGGAGATTGTGGGCGGCTTCCGCGATGAGGTGATGGAAAAACTGCCTGCCTACTACAATATGATTAACCTTTCCAGCGAGGCAGAGACGATTCGCACCTCCATGAAAGAAATTTCGAACCGTTACCTCACCGCCATGATTGGCGGCCAGATGGACATTGAAACCGAGTGGCCGAACTACGTGGCCGAGTATGAGAATGCCGGAGCAGCCGACCTGGAGCGCATGGTGAACGAGGCCATTGCCCAGGCGAAGGCGGACTACGGCGAGTAAAAAAACTGTTTCTGGCCTGTAGGGTGGAAACACGCTATAATAAAAAGGTAAAATATGGTTTTATCGGCCCCTCCCCTCATGAGTGGGAGGGGCCATACAAAAGCCCGGAAGGCGTGCCTGGTTTCCGGGCTTTTGTATGAAGGCGGCATTCTGTGAAGCAGCGGGGGATAAGACATGGACTACGGCGTGAGCATACAAGGCGGGGCCCTGCCCTGGCAGATTTTCCAGCAGGACGAAAGCGGACACGCGCTGCTGCGGCTGCGCGGGCAGTACCGCCGCATCCACCAGAGCTTTGAGCTGCCCCTGCAATTTGAAGAGGTGGCAGAGGGCGCGGTGACGGTGAAGGCCCGTGTGGCGCTGGAGGAAACCGGGGAGGACGTGTTGCCCTGGGCGCCCTGCACCCTGACAGGGGAAAACGGCTGGGAGGTGGAGCTGCGCCTGCCCGCGGGCGGGCCCTACCGGGTAGAAACCTACATGGAGTATGAGGGCTGGGACGGGCTTTCCGCCACCCGGGGCGACATGGTGCACCACATTGGCGTGGGTGATATTTTTGTGATTGCCGGGCAGAGCAACGCCGCAGGGCGGGGCAAGGGCCCGGTGGCCGACCCGCCCGAGCTGGGGGTACACCTGCTGCGCCCCAGCGGCCAGTGGGAGCTGGCCGCCCACCCGCTGGCCGAGACCACCGGGGCGCGTTTTTTGGGCAACTTTGAAAACCACAACCCCGGCCACAGCCCCTGGCTGCATTTCGCAAAGCAGCTTAAGGCCCGGCTGGGCTACCCCATTGGTCTGGTGCCCTGCGCCTATGGCGGCGCGCCGCTGCGCTGGTGGAACCCCGAGGAAAACGGGGCCCTGTTTCAAAATATGATGGAATTTTTGGACGGCTGCGGGGGCATAAAACCCCGCGGGCTGCTGTGGTACCAGGGCGAGGCAGAGGGCTATGAGGAGAGCGGGGGCAGCTACGCTGTGCGCTTTGCCGCCTTTGTAAAAGCCGTGCGGGCCCGTCTCGGCGCGGGGCTTCCCTTCCTCACCGTGCAGATAAACCGCTGTGTGAACGAGAGCAATGAGACCCTGGACCGCCAGTGGGGCCTGGTGCGGGAGGCCCAGCGCCAGGCCATGCACCAGATAGAAAACCTGGCCACCGTTCCCTCGGGGGACATTCCGCTCTACGATTTTATCCACAATGCCTCGGCGGGGGATTTGGTGCTGGGGGAGCGCTGTGCCCGCGCGGCGCTGGAGCTGGTGTATGGCCGGGAGAGCGACTGGAGGGCCCCGGAGCCGGAGAGTGTGGAGCAGCTGGCGCCGGACACCCTGCGGGTAACCTTCAGCCGGATACACAACTGGCTGAACCCCTACGACCTGCCCGCTGCGGCCCTGCCCTTCGACGCGGAGGACAAGCATGGCCTTGTGCGGCCCAAAAGCTATGAAACCGGGCGGGACAGCCTGACACTGGTGTTTGAGCGGCCCCTGGAGGGGGAGGTATACCTGCATGGTGCCTGGCGGATGAACAGCGGGGGGCTGCCGCCCTGCGACTGTATGCGCCTGCCCATGCTGGCATTCTACATGGTGAAAGCCAAAGGGGAGGACGCATGAACAGTTCCTATCAATATATTTTTCGCTTCTGCTGCGACCCCGGCTTCAACGACGAGGCCGAGCTGGCCGCCCTGAACCGCTATGTGGGCGAGGCAAGTGTGGACGATGTGGCGGTGTTTGCCAATGTGGAGGAAATCAACACCGGGCACATGAGCTTTGAGGAACAGGAGGTGTATCTGGCGCTGATGCGCCGGGTGCAGGCTGCCATGGCGGAGAAGGGCATCACCCTGTCTGTGAACCAGTGGCACAGCCTGATGCACGCCGACATTGGCAAGGCACAGCGCCCAGGGCAGAATTTCCGGCC
Source organism: uncultured Oscillospiraceae bacterium (assembly GCA_964423365.1). GTDB lineage: Bacteria > Bacillota > Clostridia > Oscillospirales > Ruminococcaceae > JAAYCI01. The sequence goes on along the minus strand of CAYRFC010000093.1, from coordinate 5,071 downwards.
CATGCGGGACAAAAACGGCCTGGACGCAAAGCTCTGCGTCTGCCCGCTGTGCGAAAACTGGCAGGCCTATATTGCGGAGCTGTATGCCCGCTATGCCCGGCTCTCGCCCGAGATTGTGTGGGTGGAGGACGACTTCCGCCTGCACAACCACGAGCCGCTGGACTGGGGCGGCTGCTTCTGTGAGGAGCACATGCGGCTGTACAGCCAGCGTGCGGGAAAGCCCCTCAGCCGGGAGGCGTTTGTGGCGGGGGTGCTGCAGCCCGGCGGGATACACCCCTACCGCCAAATTTGGCTGGACGTCTCCCGCGAGAGCCTGCTTTCCGCCGCCCGGGCCATTGGGCAGGCGGTGCGGGCCGAGGCCCCCGAGGTGAAGGTGGGGCTGATGAGCTCGGTGCCGCATGTGCACGCCGCCGAGGGGCGCGACTGGCCTGCCCTGATAGACACGCTGGCCGCGGGCCGGCCGGGGGTTTGCCGCATCCATCTGCCGGGCTACCAGGAGCTGGCCCCGGCCAAATACCTGCAAAATTTCAACATGGTGTCGCTGCTCACCCGGGCCCTGCTGCCCCCGGGCTGCGAGGTGTACCCGGAGCTGGAAAACTTCCCCTATTCCCGCTATGCCAAAAGCCGCCGCTTCACCCGCTTCCAGTTGCTCTCCTCGCTGGCGCTGGGGGTGAACGGCATGACCATTGACCTCTACGACCTGAACGGCAACGGCATTGTGTGGGCCGAGGGCTACCAGGACACCCTGCGCGAGGCCAAGCATTACCTCTGCCACATGAACGACCTGGGCATCTTTTCGGGCGGGCGGCTGGGGGTGCAGGTGATGGTTTCGCCGGATTCCGCCTACACCCTGCACACCCGGCAGGGGCGGCGCATGGAGGAGCTGTACCCCGAGGAGGTGTTTTTTGCCGGGCTGCTGCCCGCCATGGGGGTGCCGGTGGCCTACTGCCAGAACAAGGCCGTGGTGGGGGAGATTCTGGCGGTGAGCGGCCAGTATCTGCGAAACCTGAGCTGCGCCGAGATAGAGACCCTGTTCGCGCAAAACTTTGTCATTTTGAACGGGGACGCCGCCGCGGTGCTGTGCGAGCTGGGCCTCGGGGCGCTGGCCGGGATAAAGAGCGCCCGCTGGGCCGTGCAGGGCGGCGGGGAATACACCTACGAGCAGGCCGAGCCGGGGCATGCCTACTGCGGCATGGCGGCGGCGCGGGCCTCGGCGGTCATCTCCTGCAGCGACGTTTTGTTTGCGGAATATGAGGAGGGGGCAGAGGTATACTCCTCCTTTTACGACAGCTACCGCCAAAAACGCGCCCCGGCGCAGGTGCGCTTTGGCCGGGTGTTGGTCTACCCCTTTGGCCATTTTGCAGAGCCGCTGGACATCCCACCCATGCTGCTGAACACCATGCGCGCCGAGCTGCTGCACGAGGTGCTGCAGCAGGCCGGGGCCCGTTTCCCGGTGGTGCAAAACCAGCCCTATCTGGCGCCCTACTGCTTTGAAAAGAACGGCAAAGCCTATCTGTATCTGGTGAATGCCGCGCTGGATGACGTATCCACGGCGCAGATTTCGGGCCTTGGGGAGGGGGAGTGCTATATCTACCGCTCCTGCGATGAGATGGCCATGCCCATGGGCCAAAACGGAGAGATGTGTGCGGTGAATATACCCGCCATGGAAACCGCCCTGCTGGAGCCCTGCGCCGGGGTGCCGCAATGAGCCAAGGCTTGTTTGGGGCGGCCAAACGCGCCCTGGGCGGGCAGAGCTTGAGCGGGGACTACTACCGCCTGCTGCGTGTGCACACCCTGTTTCTCACGTTCTCCAAGCTCTCTGCGGTGTTCATCAACACCCTGCTGCTGGGCCAAACGCAGGATGTGAACGTGGTGCTGGGCTACAACGCCGTCTATTTTGCCAGCTGCGCCGTCACCATGCTTTTGGCCACCGGGGTGCTGCACCGCCTGGGGCCCGGGGTTACGGCGGTGCTGGGCATAGCGGGCTACAATTTGCTATACCTGTTCCTGTTGCTGGCGGGGGTGCAGGCCGCCCGCTATGCTCTGTTTCTCGGGCTTCTCATTGGCGTGGCAGACGGCTTTTACTGGCTGAGCTATGGCTGCCTGTTCTCCGGCACCACCCAGCTTTCCAACCGGGACAGCGGCCTTGCCATCATCAGCGTTTGCGGCTCTTTGGTGAACCTGGTGGCGCCGCTGGTCTCCGGCGGGCTCATCTCCTTTGTGGGCGGCATGAAAGGCTATGCCACGGTGTTTGGGCTGGCCCTGCTGGTGGCCCTGCTGTGCGCGGCGCTGGCCCTGCGCCTGCCAAACCGGCTGGGGCGGGCCGCTGCCCGGCCAAACCACCGCCAGAGCCTGCGGCTGGCCCTGCGCCGCCCGGCGCTGCGCTACGCCCTGCTGGCCCAGGGCTGCAAGGGAATCCGCGAGGGTTCCTTCCTCTTTGCGCTGGGGGTGGTGCTCTACCAGCTGGTGTCCAGCGAGTGGCTCATCGGCTTCAACACCTTTCTCTCCTCGCTGGCGGCCATTGCCTCCTATATGGTCATCAGCCGGGTGGTGACGGTGGCCCGCCGTGTGCCGCTGATGGCCATGGCCGTGGTGGTGCTGGCGGTGGCAGCGGGGCTTTGCCTTGGCCTGCTCAGCCCGCTGGCGGTGCTGGCCTTTAGCTTGGTAAACGCCTGTTTTGCAGGGTATATTGAAAATTCCTGCTTCACCACCTTTTTGGACGCCCTGCAAACCGTGCCGGGCGCCGAGGCCCACCGGGCCGAGCTGCTGGCCCTGAACGAGTGCACCCTGGCCAGCGGGCGCATTGTGGGCCTGGGTATGGTGGCGCTTTTGTTTCTGGGGGTGGGCAAGGCCGTAAGCAGCCAGATGCTGGGTTTGCTGCTGCTCACCCTCACCCAGTTTGGCACGGTGCTACTGTGCAAAAAGGCGCTGGCAGCCCGGTGGGCGCTGGAGGCGGCAGAAAAATAGGCAAAAATGCCGGGCCTGTGGCCTGGCACTGTATGAT
>CAYRFC010000093.1:0-1967 GCA_964423365.1 uncultured Oscillospiraceae bacterium | reverse complement strand
GAGGCGGCAGAAAAATAGGCAAAAATGCCGGGCCTGTGGCCTGGCACTGTATGATATATCCCCATAGACAAAAGGAGCATACGATGAAAGCAAAAATTATAGAGCGGAAATGGCTGGTGGAGTGGTTTGACGAGCGGCAATGCTACCACATGCCCAGCCTTACCCTGGCCGAGAACGGCAACCTGCTGGCGGTGTGGAACGGCGGCTTTTTGCAGTGGAATGGCGACCCCATGGGCCGGGACGCAAAGGATTGGGTGTCGGTGCTGGAATATGGAAAGAGCGAGTGGTCCAGCCCCGACGCGGTGGGCTGTGACATCCGCTACTGCTGCCACGACCCGGTGTTCATGAAGAACCAAAAGGGGGAGATACTCCTCCTGTTTGCCAAGTTTTTGGATACCGAGGTGAACTTTACCACCTGGTGCAACGGGCGGGATGAGCTGTGGACCCGCAAAACCTGCGACGGCGGCTATAGCTGGCAGCCCGCCCGGCCCGCCGGGATAAAAAGCGGCCATGCCTCCAACGACAGCGTGCTGCTGGCAGACGGCACCATGGTATTTGCCTCCACCAGCAGCGAGCTGCCAGACAAATACTTCGGTGCGGTGCGCATCTACCTCTCGCACGATGACGGCGAGACCTGGGAGGCCGGGGCCCTGCTGGCGGCGGATGACGGAAACCTCATTCGGGAGCCGGCGCTCTGCCTGCGGCCAGATGGAACCATCCGCCTGTTCACCCGCACCTGCCCGGGCAGCACCGGCTGGGGCGACGGCGTGGCCTCGCTGCCCTCCTACACAGCCGAGAGCCGGGACGGCGGCAAAACCTGGAGCCAGCCCCGGCCCTCGGGCATTCTGAACAATGAGAGCAAAATAGACGTGATAAGCTGGGATGAAAACACCATATTGATGGCCTACAACAACACACCGGTGGCCGACTGGCACGAGCGCAGCCCCCTCACCCTGGCGGCCTCGTATGACGAGGGGGAAAGCTGGGAGAACCTCTGCGAGCTGGCCCCCGCCCCCGGCAACAAATGCCAGCCCGCCATGTGCAAGGACAAGGACGGGCGGCTGCATGTGATTTATATGCACCGCCACACCGCCATTGAGCATCTGGTGCTGGAACTGGAAGCCGAAATGGGCTAGAATGGAAAGAGCAAAAAACGAAAGAGGATTTGGGATGGACAGACTGCATGTGCTGGGCACGGGAAATGCCATGGTGACCAAGATTTTCAACACCTGCTCGGTGCTGGAGCTCTCGGGGCAGTATCTGCTGGTGGACTGCGGGGGCGGAAACGGCATTCTGCAAAGGCTGGAGGCGGCGGGCCTGGATTTGGGAAAAATTCACCATGTTTTTCTCTCTCACGAGCACTGCGACCACCTGCTGGGCGCGGCCTGGGTGGTGCGCTGGGTGGCGGCCAAAATGCGGGCGGGCCAGTATGAGGGGGATTTGACCATCTACTGCCATGCCGCACTGGCTGAAAAGCTGCAAACCCTTTGCGGGCTTTGCCTGCAAGAGAAGCTCACCCGCCTGTTTGGGCAGCGCATTCATCTGGTGTGTGTGGGGGATGGCGAAGAAAAAACCATTCTGGGCAGGGCCTTCACTTTTTTTGACATCCTATCCACCAAGGCCGAGCAATATGGCTTTACCCTGCGGCTGGAGGACGGGGGCCTGTTGTGCTTTATGGGGGATGAGCCGGTGAACCCAGAGCGGGAGCACTACGCCCAAAACGCCCGCTGGCTGCTGTGCGAGGCCTTCTGCCTGGCAGAGGATGCCGGGCGCTTCAAGCCCTACGAAAAGCACCACTCCACAGCGGCGGACGCGGCCAGGCTGGCCCGGCGGTTGGGGGTAGAAAATCTGCTGCTGTGGCACACAGAGCAGGCCACCCTGCCACGCCGTAAAGAGAAATACACGGCAGAGGCTGCCAAAGATTTTTTGGGTCATATCTATGTGCCGGAGGATTTAGACGTGGTGGA
>CAYRFC010000092.1:4130-10587 GCA_964423365.1 uncultured Oscillospiraceae bacterium | reverse complement strand
CCTCCGGCACCGTGACGGAGCCGTCCCGGTTTTGGTATTGCTCCAAAATAGCGGGAAATACCCGGCTGGTGGCCAGGCCCGAGGCATTCAGGGTGTGGGCAAAGTGCAGCTTCTTTTCGGCGTCCCGGTATTTGATGTTGCCACGCCGGGCCTGGTATTCCCGGGAATTGGACGCCGAGCACACCTCTTTATAGATTCCCATGCTGGGCAGCCACACCTCCACATCCACGGTGCGCGCCATAGAGGCCGACACATCCCCCGCCGCCAGTTGGCTTACCCGGTGGTGCAGCCCCAGCTTTTGCACCAGACGCTCGGCCTTGCCCAGCATTTCGGCAAAAGCCGCGTCGCTGCTTTCGGCTGTGGCATACTGCACCATCTCCACCTTGTTGAACTGGTGCCCGCGAATCATGCCGCGCTCCTCACTGCGGTAGCTCCCGGCCTCGCGCCGGTAGCAGGGGGTGTAGGCAATGTATTTTTTGGGCAGCTCCTCCTCGGCCAAAATCTCTCCCCGGTGCAGGTTCACCAGAGCTGTTTCCGCGGTGGGAAGCAGGAATTTCTTGTCCTCGGTGGTGGGGTTGCCTATCTGGAACACGTCCTCCTCAAATTTGGGGAACTGCCCGGCCACCAGCCCGCACTCCCACACCAGCATGTGCGGCGGCAGCACAAACTCATAGCCGTCGGCTAGATGCTCGGCGATGAAAAAATTCAGCAGCGCCCATTCCAGCCGGGTGCCCTTGCCGCGGTACACCCAGGAGCCGGTGCCCGCCAGCTTGGCGCCGCGCTCATAGTCCACCAGGCCCAGGCTTTCGGAAAGCTCCATGTGGCTCTTTGCCTCAAAGTCGAACACCGGCTTTTCCAGAAAACGCCGGATTTCCACGTTCTCCTCCTTGCCACCCGCCGGAATGTCGTCGTCGGGCAGGTTGGGCAGAGAGAGCATCACCGCCTTTTGCTCGGCCTCCAGCGCCGAGAGCTTCGCATCCTGCGCCTTGATTTCATCCGAAAGCCGCTTCATCTCCGCCATCACAGCGGCGGTATCCTGCCCGGCCTTTTTCATGGCCGGTATTTTTTTGCTGGCGGCATTCTGCTCGGCCTTCAGGGCGTCCAGCGCGGTAATTTGTGCCCGGCGTTCCTCGTCCCGGGCCAAAATGCCGTCCACCACCGCATCCAAATCCATCTCCCGTTTATGAAAACCGGCCTTCACCTTCTCCGGCTCGCTGCGAATCAATTTGATATCCAGCATGGTTTACACTCCCTCTCGTTTCTGTTTTGGGGCTTAGTCCTTGCGGTACTCCCCCAGCAGGTTGGCAAAAGCGCGCAGCTGCTCGTCGGAATAAAAATCCACCGCCAGGCGGCCCCGCCCCTCCTTGTACTCCACCTTCACCTCGGTGCCCAGGGTTTCCCGCAGGCTAATTTCCACCTCTGCGGCCACGCTGGGCCGGGCCGCCGTTTTGCGGGGAGGCTTTGGCTCCTTTTGCAGCTTTTTGGCCAGGGCCTCCGCCTGCCGCACATTCAGGTTTTCGTCCAGAATGGCGCGGGCCGCCTCGGCCTTCCGGCGGTCGTCGGGAATGGAGAGAATGGCCTTGGCATGCCCGGCGCTCAGCTCCCCGCTTTTCAGCATGTCCAGCAGCTCGTCTGGCAGATGCAAAATGCGCAGGCTGTTTGCCACGGCGCTGCGGCTGCGGGCCAGGCGCTCGGCGGCCTGCTCCTGGGTCAGCCCGCAGCGGTCCATCAGCTGCTTGTAGCCCAGCGCTTCCTCCACCGGGTCCAAATCCTCGCGCTGCAGGTTTTCTATCAGGGCCAGCTCTATGGCCTCCTGGTCGCTGATGTCACGGATGATGACCGGGATTTCCGAAAGCCCCGCCTGCCGGGACGCCCGCCAGCGGCGCTCTCCCGCCACAATTTTATACCCGCCCGCCGGGCTGGGCCGCACCACAATGGGCTGCAAAAGCCCATGCTCCTGAATGCTTTTCGCCAGCTCGTTCAGCGCCTCTGTCTCAAAGGTTTTGCGCGGCTGCTCCTTGTCTGGCTCTATCTCCCGCAGCGGCAGCGTTTGCTGGTCGCTCTCGCTGGACGCCAGCCCTCCGCCGGTATCTGCAAACAGGCTGTCCAGCCCGCGGCCCAGCCCGCCTTTTTTTCCTGCCATTCTCTCACCTCTTGTTTACTTTTACAAAATGAAGGCCCTCGCCTTATGAAGGGCCAAGACCGCGCCTTTTGCGACGGCCCGCAGGCCTAGTATCCGAGGGCAACCGCCGTAAGGCGGCTCTTAGCCCGAGGATGAAAAGGCGCACCCAAAACTTTCAAATGCCGCAAACATACGTTTGCGGCATAGTAGGTTTTTTGGGCGTGCCTTTTTTTCAAAAAAGGCACGGTCTTCTGCCCTCGCCCCTACACCGCCTCGGGCGGCTGGTTGTTCTTCAAAAATTCCCCGGCCAAATCCTGGTAGGCAATCGAGCCGCGGGACGCGGGGTCATAGTAGGTGGCCGGCGCGCCAAAGCTGGGCGCTTCCGAAAGCCGCACGTTCCGGGGAATGGCGGTGGCAAACACCTTGTCGCCAAAATATTTCTTCACTTCCTGCACCACCTGCAAAGTCAGGTTCATCCGCCCGTCGAACATGGTGAGCAAGACCCCTTCTACTTCTATATAAGGGTTATAGATTTTCTTCACATTCCGCACCGTGCCCATCAGCTCGGTCAGGCCCTCCAGTGCAAAATACTCACATTGAATGGGCACAAGCACGGTGTCGCAGGCACACAGGCCATTCAGCGTCAGCAAATCCAGCGAGGGCGGGCAGTCGATGAACATAAAATCGTATCTGTCCAGCAGGGGGGTCAGCCCCTCGCGCAGCCGGTTTTCCCGCTTCTCCAGGTTCACCAGCTCCACACCCGCGCCCGAAAGCTGAATGTTGGAGGGGATAATATCGCATTTGTAGGGGGTGCTCTGCACACACTCGGCCGCCTTGCCCTGCCCTATCATAATATCATACACGCTTTTGGCCACCTGCCGCTTGGCCAGCCCATAGCTGCTGGTGGAATTGCCCTGGGGGTCCAGGTCCACCAGCAACACCTTATAACCAAAGGCCGCCACCGCCGCCGAAAGGTTCACCGCCGTGGTGGTTTTTCCCACCCCGCCTTTTTGGTTTGCCACTGCAATTACCTTTGCCAAAATGTTTAGCCTCCCTTTTCCCCATACCGCCACGGTCTTTCGCCGTGTATATTTCCTTGTTGTGTGCACTTTGTGCCGTTTACCGGGCTTTTTTGTTGCCTAGCCCCTTTGGCTCCTTGCGCTTTTGGCCCGGTGCTTTTGGCCGTTTTTTGCTTTTTGCCTTGCTTTTGGGGTTCCTCTCCCCTTCTGTTCCTAGTATAGCACACATACTCTACGAAAAAAAGCCGGGATTCCATACAAAAAACCCTTTCAATGTTCCACGTGGAACACTGCAAGGGTCCATTTCTCTTAGCTTCGCATTTTCACTGCTGGCCAGCAGTTTTACTTTTGTCTATTCCTCCAGAATCCCCTTCGCCCGCCCCTCATTTTTCTGCATTTTTTCCTTCTTCGCCCCTTGCCCACAGCTTGGCAAATTCAGGAAAATAAGCCGGAACTCTTGTACCTTTTGTGGAAATAATGTTCCACGTGGAACATTTTACAGGGGGTTTTTCTTGATGCGCGCCGTGTTCCTCGGGTACCTGTCTTCCGTGGTCTTGCACTTCTCTATCAGGTATAATTTTCTCTCGTCGCCCCCCGGCAGCTGGTAGGCTCGCTCCTCCTTTAGCCTGCCGCCCAGGCTGCCTATGGCATTTTTTGCCTGCTGTAGCTCCTCCTCCAGCCTGCCCTTCATGGGAATAAACCAGCCGCCCCGTTTTACCAGCGGCAGGCAATACTCCGCCAGCATGGGTAAGCCGGCCACAGCCCGCGCGGTCACCAAGTCAAAGCTTTCTCTGTCTGCCCCTCGTCCCAGCTCCTCGGCCCGCTGCTTACAAAAGGATATTCCTTTGAGCTCCAGCACCTCTGCCAAGTGCTCTAAAAAAGCAATTTTTTTGTTATTTGATTCTACCAGAGTAATTTCTATGTCTTGTTTGTATATTTTTAGTACCATACCGGGAAAGCCGCCCCCGCTCCCAATGTCGGCCACCCGGCCCTGTATCTCGGGCTGCGAAGCCAAAATCAGGCTGTCCAGGAAATGCTTGTCCTCTATGTCCTCCTCCTTCGTAATAGCCGTGATATTGCTTTTCTCGTTCCAGGCCAGCATCTCTCTGCTGTACTGCTCCAAAAGGGCCAGCTGTCCCCTTGTCAGCTCTATTCCATATTTCCTGGCTTTGGCTTCCATTCTGCATTTGTCCATTTTTTAGTCCTTTTCTGGGCTTTTTTTCTTGCTTTTTTTATGCCTTCTCTGCCTTTTGTCTTCTTTTCTATGGGCTACTCCCTGTCCAAAAACAAATCAAAGCATGCTTTTCAATTTTGGGTCAGGTTTTCCACGGTTTCCATCTGTCTTTGTTGTGGAAACTATTTTTTACCTTCTATCGAACTATATTCTCATCGGTTTTCAACGTCTTTTTCTGATATTTCTTGTTTTTTCCTCATTACTTTCAAATATATTCCTAATTGGTCTATATCATTCGGAGTGACACCGGGTATACGGGCCGCCTGCCCCAGCGTATCGGGACGGATATTCGATAGCTTTTCTCTCGCTTCCAGCCGCAGCCCCGCCAAAGAAGAATATTCAATATTCCTTGGGATGCGCAGCTTCTCCCTTTTCTGGCCGGCCTCTCTCTGCTGGCGCTGCTTGTGAATATACCCCTCGTACTTTACCTCGGCCTCTATTTTTTCCACTAGCCAAGGGCTCAGCTCGTCCTCTCCTCCCCAAATCTCCGCAAGCTGTAGCAAGCGAATGTTGGGCCGTTTTAACAATCTCACTGCCGGCTGTGGTTCCCCCGTTTCCTCATAACCGCAGGCCATCAAGAGGGCCTTGCTCTCCTCACTTTTAATCAGGGTATTTTTCAGTTTTTTTAATACGGCATTTTTAATTTCTAAGGTTTTATTGTATTTTTCCCAGCGTTTATCCCCTACCAGGCCCAGCTCTCTGCCCAGCGGGGTCAGCCTTTCGTCCGCATTGTCCTGGCGCAGGAATAAACGGTGTTCACTGCGGCTGGTCATCATGCGGTAAGGGTCCAGCACGCCCTTGGTCACAATATCATCAATTAATGTACCTATGTAGCTTTCAGACCTTTCTAAAACAATGCCTTCCTGTGCTCTGGCATGGCGGGCCGCGTTGATACCGGCTACGATTCCCTGCGCCGCCGCCTCCTCATAGCCAGAGGTACCACAAATTTGCCCTGCCAAAAATAAACCGGAAATTGCTTTGGTTTCCAGCGTAGCCCGCAGCAGTGTGGGGTCTGCACAATCATATTCAATGGCATAAGCCGGGCGAATTATTTCGATATTTTCGAAGCCTTTTATGGAGCGGTACATTTGCGTTTGTACGTCTAAAGGCAGCGAGGATGACATGCCCTGCAGGTACATTTCCTGGGTATTTAATCCACAGGGCTCCACAAAAATTTGGTGCCTTTCCTTGTCGGGAAAGCGCACAATTTTATCCTCAATACTGGGGCAATAACGGGGGCCGATTCCCTCTATATTGCCCGAATAAATAGCCGATTTTTGTATATTTTTTAAAATGATAGCATGTGTTTTTTCATTGGTATAGGCTATGTGGCAGACCACCTTATTCTCCAGGCGCTCCTCCGTAAGAAAACTGAAGGGCATGACCAATTCATCGCCCTTTTGCTGCAATAATTCCTCTAATTTTAGGGAGCTTTTATGCACCCTGGCCGGGGTTCCGGTCTTAAAACGTTTCATTGCTATTCCGCTGTTTTTAAGCGATTCTGACAAGACATTCGCCGGGCGGCTGTTGTCTGGCCCAGAGGAATATGCCAGGGTTCCCATATGGATTTTTGCGTGTAAATAGGTACCCGCTGCAATTACCAGGGATTTACAGCCAATATTTTGATTTAAAAGGGTTTTTACCCCCTTTATCTCGGCATTTGCCTGCTGAATTTCTGTCACTTCATCCTGTAGCAAAACCAAATTATCTTGATTTTCCAATGTGTTTTTAGCGAATAAATGATAGCGGCTTCGGTCGGTTTGGTTGCGCAGACTTTGCACCGCGGCCCCTTTTCCCTTATTGAGAATCCTGCTCTGTATCATGGTGGCATCCGCGGCCAAGCCCATCTGCCCCCCCAGCGCATCCACCTCTCGAACCAGATGCCCCTTGGCGGTTCCTCCTATGCTCGGGTTACAGGGAAGATTTGCAATTGTGTCCATCTGCATGGTGATTAAAGCAGTGTGCAGTCCCAGCCTGGCACTGGCCAAGGCCGCTTCTATTCCGGCATGGCCCGCACCCACCACCACCACATCATAGCTCAGCATATCCTGTCCTCTCTATTTTCCCTATAAAATCTTTGTC
>CAYRFC010000092.1:1696-4030 GCA_964423365.1 uncultured Oscillospiraceae bacterium | reverse complement strand
ATGATGGTATTGCTGGCATTTTCCCCCGTAAGCGCCGATAGTGCCTCAATGCTCATTTCCAGCTTTTTATATGTTATATCGTATATTAGGCCGTATTTCTGTTCTGTCTCTATCTCCTCCAGGAATTGGCATGCCTTTTTTGCCTCCTGCTGCTGGCGATTGCTTGCCAGCAGCATAGCATCAGGGTGCACCGGGCTGATTTGCAAGATACGGCCCAAGGCCTCCCGCACCATCCTCGCCGTTTCGTCTGGCTGCCGGGTGGCGCTCACCAAAAGTGCCTCCACCCCCCCGGGTAAGGGAGGCGCATCGGCCTCATCACTTTTGTTAAGAATGTATACCACAGGTTTTTCCAGCGAGGATATGTTTCGAAGCTCCTGCCAGGGGTCGGCATCCGCCGCCTCCGCCACACACAGCAAAATATCTGCTGTTTGCAGCTCCTGGGTTGTGCGGCGAATTCCCTCCGCCTCAATCAGGTCTTGGCTTTCGCGCAGCCCGGCCGTGTCACAAAGCTGAACCGGGCAGCCGTCTATCCATATTTCTTCACTCAATACATCGCGGGTGGTGCCGGCTACAGGTGTGGTAATGGCGCGGCCGCTTCCCACCAAAAGGTTAAACAAGCTAGACTTTCCAACGTTTGGTCGCCCTAAAATAACCACCCGAAAACCACGTTTAATTCGGGTATATTGCTGGTACTCCGCCAGCATCTCTGCCAGCCTTTTTCTATTTTGGGCTATTATTTGCATTAAATTCTGTTCATCCACCGCCGGAACATCTTCCTCGGGGTAGTCAATCCAAGCGGCAATATGGGCGGCCTCCGCTATTAAGGCCGATTTTATTTGGTTTATTTCTCTATTTAATTTCCCTGCCAATACCTGTGTTGCACCGCTTATTTGCTGCTGCGAGTTCGCCTCAATCAGCTCCACCACAGCCTCCGCCTGCGCCAGAGAGAGCTTGCCGTTCATAAAAGCGCGGCGGGTAAAGTCCCCCGCAGCGGCCATTTCTGCACCCGCAGCCAGGCAGGCAGCCAAAACCCTTTGGCTGAGAAAGGCCCCGCCGTGGCAGCTAATTTCCACCGTGTCTTCGCCGGTATAGCTGTGTGGTGCCCGAAAGACCAAGGCCACCACCTCATCCACCAAGCCCGCCTCGTCCCACAGCTCGGCATGCACAGCGGTATATCCCGGGGTATTTTTTAAAGATTTATTTTGATTTTTAAAACGCAGCAGGGAAGCTGCCAATTCTATCGCATTTTCGCCGGAAATACGGATAACCGCCAAGCCCCCGCTGCCCGGCGGCGTGGCGATAGCCGCTATACAATGCTCCATTTGAAAAACCTCAGCCTTTTCTCTCGTTATATTAGGGTATGGGAACCATCCCTTTTTGGGTTTTACAGCAAATCAACAAACTGTAGCGTATAAATACGGAAAATCAGGTGCTGCCTAACAGTTTCTAGCAAAGGCTTGCTTCGCAACCTTTTGAGAAACTGTAATAGCTCTATCCTGGCCGGGCAAAGCCCCAGCTAAACCTGTTCTATTATATCGGCTTATTCCCTCTCATGCAAACGCGCGGGCTTTTTGCAAAAAATATCTCCCGCTATACCAGCCCTTATTTTTCCATATTTCTCTATATCATGCAGTAATTTTACTTACCAGCTATTTCCCCCAGCCATAAAACCGACAGTCTTTTTGTTCGACAGACGCTGCCGGATGTTGTATAATAGGGGCAGCTTCTTTTCCCTCTTATTGTTCCACTGGCCAGGCTTGGGTTTCTGCCTTTGGCCTGCCTCCACAGAATCATCAGGCCGGGCAGGCCTTCTCCTTTTCTCTTATTTTCGCCGCATTTAATTTTATTTAATATGAAATTTATTTTGTATTATTGATACGGTATGGCGCGGCTGCCTGCACTTTTTTGCCGCCGCGCTGCCCACCTTCCGTATAAAAGACCAAAACAGATGAGAGGACTATTTTTATGGAAAAAAAGAGTTTGGTGCTGTACATTATTCTGTATATTATCACCTGTGGCTTATTTGGCCTGTATTGGTATTATACCGTGGCCAAAACCTACGAGGATGCCCAATTGAGCAACCCCGTGGGCACAACAGCCGGGGTGAGCCTGCTTCTGAATATCATCACCTGCGGGGTATACGGCATTTACACCTACTACAAATGGGGCCTTTCCACCCCCGAGCTTTTCAGCCGTTACGGCAGGGCCGGGGAAGATAAATCCATCATGTATTTGATTTTGGCGATTTTCCAGTTTGGCATCATCAATTTGGCGCTGATTCAAAACGATTTTAACCAGCTGGCCGACGGCACCCCGCCCTACGGCGGCGGCCCC
>CAYRFC010000092.1:0-1596 GCA_964423365.1 uncultured Oscillospiraceae bacterium | reverse complement strand
CGGCGGCCCCTCTTACGGCGGCCCCGGCTACGGCGGAAGCTATCCCCCCGGCGCGGCCCCCAGCTACCCAGGCACCACGTCTACCGGATATGGGCAGCCTCAGCCCACAGCCCCAGTGCCGCCTGCACCCGAATATGGCCAGCAGCCACCGGCCCCGCCCGCAGCGCCGCCAAACCCCCTGCCCGGCTTTCATGAGCAGCCCCCCGTAGCGCCAAACCCGCCCTCTGGCGACCAAATGCCGAGTGCGGCACCCCCGGCTCCTCCCGCCCCGCCTGCCCCACCGGCCCCACCCGCCTACCGCACGTGAGAGAACGGGCCCGGAATTTAATTCTATTTTCTCTGGGTTTATTGGGAATTTTTGGCCTTTTGTTTTTGGCCTACCGTTTTTTTGGCTTTGGCATTCCCTGCCCGCTCTACAGCCTCACCGGGCTTTACTGCCCGGGGTGTGGAAGCTTTCGGGCACTGTATTTCCTGGCCCAGCTTGATTTTTTCTCCGCTTTTTCCAGCAATATGCTTCTGTTTCTTTTGCTGCCCTTTTTGGCCTATTGGCTGGGAAAATCGGCGCTTGATTACCTGCGCGGGCAGAGCCACAAAGCCAGCCGCTGGGAGCTGTGCGTTTCCCTTTCACTGGCGGTTCTGGCTGTATTATTTGGCATTTTACGGAATTTACCCTTCTTTTTCTTTCTCGCACCGGGCGGCCTTTTGTAGCCTGTCCTCCCGTCTGTTAAAATGTCATAGTGTCTCATAGCCAAGCGCCCGAAACCAATGTTTCGGGCGCTTCTTTTTTTACAGAATTAAGTTTCTATAAGCCGCTGCTTTTCTGTACTTCCCCATGTCCTCAACGGCCCTGTATTCTCGAATGGCATCCACATCAAAAGCGGCGTAAACCAAGCCCCGCCTCTCCTCTTCGGCCACAATGATTTTATTGTCCTCTTGGCCCCAAACCACCGGGCTGTAAGCGCAGGAGCTACCGGCATTTTTTCCCGGCGGGTTTGCCATGGCAATTCCCACCATATTTTGCATGGCCTCCACCGACAATTCCCGCAGCCTGAAGGGCCTCATGTCTGCACAGTCATTGGGTACCAAAATCAGCTCCGCCCCTTGCAGCATCAGCTCCCGGGCACTTTCGGGGTACTCCCGGTCATAGCAAATCATAAGCCCTATAGAAATGCCGCCGAAGCGGCACACCCGAAATGCCTCCCCAGGCTCCAGATAGCGCTCCAGGCTGAAATCGCAGGTATGCACCTTGCTGTATTTTAGAAGAATTTCGCCCCTTTTTCCAAAAATTAACGCCGTATTTTGCGGGTAGCGTTTCCCCTTTGTGAAGCAGCCCATGGCCACCCCTATGCTACACTGTGCCGCCATCTCTCTTATCCTTTCCAGATAAACGCTGCTCCCCTCCAAGGCATTGTTGCACCATTCCAAAAATTCGGGGTGATTTTCTATGTCGGCCACCGGCTGCAGGCTTTTGCAGATTTCGGGGAAATAATACCCGGTGAGAAAACATTCAGGAAAAAGAACAATATCGGCGCCTGCTGCCTTCGCCTCACTGATATAGGCAAGGGCGAGCTTGGTATTCGCCTCCATCTCTTTTGG
>CAYRFC010000091.1:0-10767 GCA_964423365.1 uncultured Oscillospiraceae bacterium | reverse complement strand
CCTCACTCTGGGTACACAAGCCCCACGGTTTTTTCTGCCGTTTCCTCGCCCAGCAGGGCGGCCAGCAGTGCTTTTGAGAAGGCCAGCGCCACCCCGGCACTGCGCGCCGTGATGAGTTTCCCGTCCCGCTCCACAGCGGCCCCGGTGGCCCCCTCCAGCTTGCCGGGAAAGGCGGTGAAGCGCCGCCCTTCCAGCAGCCCTGCCTCCTGCAGCACCGTGGGCGCCGCGCAGATGGCCCCCAGCAGCGCCCCTGTTTGAACCGCCGTTTCCAAAGCGGCCCGCACCAGCGGGCTCCCGGCCAGGTTCAGCGTGCCGGGCATGCCGCCCGGCAGCACCAGCAGCGCCGCGTCCTGGGGCAGGGCAAAGCCCTCGGGCCCGCAGTCTGCCACCACGGGAATGCCGTGCGAGCCTGTCACGGTTTTGCCCGTCACCCCCACCGTCACCACCTCCACGCCGCCCCGCCGCAGAATGTCCACCGGGGTCAGGGCCTCTATCTCCTCAAAACCCTCGGCCAAAAAAACAAAGGCTTTTCCCGCCATGCTTTGCCTCCCTTTTGTAAAACATTTACGAATACCAGACTGGTCAAGAGGCGGTGAACAGCCTCTTGGCCTTACACTGTTTTTGGCGGATGTAAAAAGGCCAAACGCAAGTTCTCAAAATCCTTTTGAAATACTTCGTCCAGCCCAAAGCGCAGGTAAGCGTCCGTGCCGGAAAAGCCCCCGTCCAGTGCCTTCCACGCGGCCAGCGGCCACCACGTCCCCTGCCCGGCGAACAGCGGCGAGGCCTTGGGCAGGGTGAGCACCGCCTGCCTCTGCCCCGTTTCGGCACAAAGCGCCTCCAGCAGCGCCTGGGCAGCCTCATCACTCTCGGCGCCCAGTTCCGGCAGGGCCAGGCCTTCCTGTTTTTGCTGGTACACCGCATAGGCCCCCGGGCTGCAAGCCAACTGCCAGCCTGCCTGCCGGGCCGCCAGCAGGGCCTCTGCGGCGCTTTTTTTTGCAAAATCCACCCACTTCCCGGCCAGGAAGCACCGCCGCTGCTCTGCCAGGTGCACGGGGTTTAGCTCCACCCGGCGCAGGGCAGCACCTGGTTTCTGCTGCGCCGGGTACACCAGCGCACGGGCCTGCATGCTCTGGTAGCCTCTGCTCTGGTAATAGCCGAACAACGAGGCCTCTGCCGGGATGAGGCAGGCAAAGGCCGCCCCCGCCGCATGGCACTCGGCCTCGGCGTAGGCCATCAGCTCAGCCATCAGCCCCCGGCCCCGCTTCGCCGGGCTGGTGCCCAGCGCAAACAGGTACACCCCGGGGCTTGCGGCACAGCTGCAGGGCACCGCCGAGAGAATGGCCACCGGCCCTGTTTTTTCCGCCGCCACAAACTGGTTCTCCAGCCCCACAAAACGCCGCAGGTAGCCCTCTGCCTCCTCGGGCGCATCTCCAAACACCGCCTGCCACAGGGCGCAGATGGCGGGAAGCTCCTCCTGCCGGGCCCTGCGGTACTCCACACCTGCTACCACGCCCGTGGCTCCGCGCTGAATTTCTCCACCATCAGCGCCGGATGATAGGAGAGCTTTGCATCCCGCAATCCCTCCTCGTCCACATCGTTCTCCCGGTTGATATAGGTATAGTCAGCCCCAAAATAGCGGGCCATTTCCCGGTTAATCATCGCATAAGCGCCATTTACATCATAGAGTGCTTTTTCCACGTGCGAGTCAAACATGTCTGCCCCCAGCGGGCTGCCAAAGGAATAGGCCACCATTTTTCCGTCTATCCGCAAAAAACCGCCCTTCAGGTGCAGTTCATCGTAATGTCGGCAGGCCTCCTGAATGGCGTAGCGCTCCTTTTCAATGCCCTCGTCCCCCTGGTTGACGTACAAATTGCACCATTTGTCGTTGAATTTGCAGATTTCGTCTAAATGCTCCTTTGTTATCTCGCAAAATTCCCAGTCGGGATACATCCGCTCAAACTTGGAGCAGTGGTTGCGCTTTTTCTGGTACTTCCGCCCCGGCAGCATGGCAAGGTCACTGGCGAGGTAGACATAATCGCTGGCGCCGCGCGGGTTTTGAAACTCGAAATAGCCCGGGAAGGCGGCCTCCATGTCGGCCACCCGCTCGGCGGGAATGGTGGAAAAATGGGGCTGGCGGCCCAGCGCCCGCGCGTCCTCCAAAATGGCCTCTATGGCCGGTTTCAGCGGCCCGGTGCCACTGGGGAACTGGTAGTGGATATGGTCGCCGCCATATTCATAGCGCACAATCAGATAGTCCTCAAACCGGGCAATCTGCGTACAGATATTTTTTCTCCAAATATACAGGTTTGCAAAGGCAAATTCACAACTTCGGTATCCGTTTGCCTGCAGCAGAGGCACCGCCCATTTCGCGTCCTCCACGGTCAAATCTCTGAATTCCATACTATCTCCTTCGCCAGTTGGTAAAGTTCCTCGTGAATATCCCCCGGGGTGCGCATGGCCCCCTTGTGTGAGCAGGGAATTCTCAGCCAGCCCTGCCGCCCGGCGCACCAGAGCGCCGCCGCCCGGCACCGGGCCAGATACTCTTCGTCCTTTTCATGTATATCTCGCTTTTCAGCGTTTCCATAGCGTTTTTGTAGCAATTTTTGGCTCACACCGGGCTCCACATCCAGGTACAGCACCCGGTCGGGCCTCGGGATGCCCAGCTGCTCATACTCGAACGCCTCCATCCAGGTAGCGTAGGCTTCCCACTCGCCCTCGGGCAGCTTGGCGCACTGGTGGATAAGGTTGGAGGTGGCATAGCGGTCGGCCAGAAGCAGGCCGCCGTTTTCGTAGAAGCCTCCCCAGTCCTTTTTATAGCCCGCATAGCGGTCCACCGCATAGAAGGCCGAGGCCGCATAGGCATTCACGTCGCCTGGGTTTTGGCCGAACTCCCCCGCCAGATACATCTTGATGAGCGCGCTGGAAGGGCTTTCGTAGTTTGGGAAGCTCAGCGCCCGCAGGGTCACGCCCTCCCCGGCCAGCCGCTCTTGCAGCAGGGCCATCTGGGTGGCCTTGCCGCTGCCGTCCAGCCCGTCTATCACCAGCAGACGCCCGCTCATTGCCCGACCTCCCCGGCCGCCTTCTGGCGCATCTCGGCATAGGCTTTCCGCATCTCAGCGGCCCGGCCACAGCTCATTTTCCCCTCGCTGCAGGCCCCCGCCGCGCAAGCGGGGCCCGCAGACACAAACAGGGCCGGGGCGGCCGCACAGGCCAGCTTCAGCATCTCGTCGGCCAGCGCACGAATCTCCCACTGGGCGCGGGTGCAGCACCGCAGGCGGAAAAAGTGCAGCAGGCTGCGGGTGTTCATGGTCAGAATCATCTTGGTGGTGCAGGCGTTGGGCAGCAGAAAGCGGGCGTCCTCTATGGCCTTTTTTTCCGCCTTCGCCCTGGCCTCTTTTTCGCCAAGCCCCGCCTGCAAAAATTCCGCCTCATGCTTTTTTTGCAGTATTTCGGTCATCTCCTCATACAGCGCCGCCTCCTGCTGCATGGCGGCGTCAAACCGTTCCCGTGCGCCGGGCAGGGCCTCCACCTCGGGCGGCACCACATAGCTGAATTCATCCAGCTTTACATAGCGCTGGCTCTGCACGCTGAACGAGGCAATGCGGTGGCGGGTAATCTGGGCCAGCAGGGCCCGGCTCACCCCCTCCACGGCAAAGGTGAAGCCGGCATGCTCCAGCGGGCTCTCATGCCCAAGCCCGGCCAGCATCTGCACAAATTCCCGGCTTTTTTCCTCGGTCAGTCCGTCCAGTAGTTCCTCTATTCCGCTGCTTGAATAGCAGAGCTTGGCCGCCGCCGCCACCACCCTTTCGGGCTGGGGGGTATGGGCAATCAGCATCACTTTCATTCCGCATCTCCCTTATCCAGCTTTTCCAGGGGGGCAAAGTTCGCCATGGTTTTTTTGCGGCCCACCTTTTCAAAGTCAATTTCCACCAGATGATCGCCGCCCACCGGGGTTACCTGGAACACCACCCCGCTGCCAAAGACCTTGTGCTTCACCCTGTCCCCCGCGGTGTACACCACGCCGCTGTTTTTGGGCTGCGCCCCCGCCGAGGTAAAGCTGCCTGCAAAACGGCTCTCCGCCGCCTGCCGGGCCTTTTCGGGGTTCCCAGGGGCACGGTTGTAGCTGCTGTCCAGGTACCGCCCCTGGCCGCGGCCCCGCCCGCCAAAGCCGCCGCCCTCCTGCCCCAGGCTGCCAAACGCGGCAAACCGGCTCTGCTGGGCGGCCGCCAGCCGGGGCGACTGCACCTGCTCTATATAGTCACTGTCTATCTCGCTGAGGAAGCGGCTGGGCTGGTTGCGCCGGGTTTGGCCGTACAGCAGGCGGCTGGCCGCGCTGGAAAGCACCAGCGCCTTGCGGGCCCGCGTCACCCCCACATAGCAAAGCCGACGCTCCTCCTCCAGGTCCTCCTCGGCCCAGCGGCTCATCTCACTGGGGAAGATGCTCTCCTCCAGCCCCACGATAAAGACATAGGGAAATTCCAGGCCCTTGGCGCTGTGCAGGGTCATCAGCACGGCCTTGTCGGCGCTTTCGTCGTAGCTGTCCAGGTCGGAAATCAGGGCAATTTCCTCCAGATACCCCGCCAGGCTGGCCTCCTCGCCGTTCATATCGGTGTAGGTTTTCACGTTGGAAATAAACTGCCCGATGTTTTCCAGCCGGGTGGCCCCTTCCTCACCCAGGGCCTGCAGCATGGCATTGTAGCCGGTAATTTCCGGCACCTCGGCGGCGAACTCCTCCAGCGGCAGCTCCTCCTCGGCCTGCACCAGCCTTTGGTACACCTCATAAAAGCCCTCCAGCGCCTTCTGCGCCCGGGCCAATGCCGGGTACTGCCCCGCCTCCCGAACCACCTCCAGCATGGGCAGGCCCAGCCCCGCGGCAATTTCGGCTATTTTCTCCACCGTGGTGGCCCCTATTTTCCGCGCGGGCTCGTTGATGATGCGGCGGAGGCGGAGGTCGTCCTGCGGGGAGGACACCAGGCTCATATAGGCGTGGATGTCCTTGATTTCCTTGCGGTCATTGAAGCGCAGGCCCCCCACAATTTTGTGCGGGATGCCCGCCCGTGTGAAATAGTTTTCCACCGGGCTGCTCTGTGCGTTCATCCGGTACAGCACTGCATGGTCACCCAGCTTGGCCCCGGCCTCCACATTTTGCTCAATGATGGCGGCAATGTGGGCGGCCTCGTCGTTCTCGTTCTCGGCCAGATAGTGCTGCACCTTCTCGCCACAACCGGCGTCCGTCCACAGGGTTTTGCCCTTCCGGCCCTGGTTGTTGCGAATCACGCAGTTGGCCGCGTCCAGAATATTGCTGGTGCTGCGGTAGTTCTGCTCCAGCCGAATCACCTCGGCCCCGGGAAAGTTCTGCTCAAAGCTCAGGATGTTTTCTATGGTGGCCCCACGGAAGCGGTAGATGCTCTGGTCATCGTCACCCACCACGCAGATGTTCTGCCCCGGCCCGCACAGCAGCCGCACCAGCAAAAACTGCGCCACACTGGTGTCCTGGTATTCGTCTACCAGGATGTAGCGGTAGCGGTTTTGGTAGTAGTCCCGCGCCTCCTTGTGTTCCTGTAAAAGACGCACGGTGTAATAAATCAGGTCGTCAAAATCCATCGCGCCGGATTTCATGCAGCGCTTTGCATAAGAAGCATACACCTGCGCCACAATCTGGGAGCGGGTGTCCTTGGCGGCGGCCTGCGCCTCCGCCGGGGCCTGCATCTTGTCCTTCAGCCGCCCTATGGCCGAGGCCGCCGCCCGCACCGCCAGAAATTTATCGTCGATGTTCAGCTCTTTGTAAATCTCTTTCAGCACCCGCTGCTGGTCGTCGGAATCGTAGATGGTAAAGCTCTTGGGGAAGCCCAGGCACTCGGCATGCTGGCGCAAAATGCGCACACAGCCCGAGTGGAAGGTGGAGGCGTTCACACTCCCCCCCAGCTCCTCGCCCAGCCTGGCGGACAACCTGGCCTTCAGCTCCCCCGCCGCCTTGTTGGTGAAGGTGATGGCCAGGATGTTCCAGGGCGCCACCGGGTTCACCGCCAGCAGCCGGGCCAGCGCCGGGGAGGGGGCCGCCCCGGTTTGCAGGCAGCCCTCCAGCTCCTGCAAAAGCGGCGGGCTCACATCGGCGGCCAGCACCTCGGCATGGTAGGCCCCGCCGTATAAAATCAGGTTGGCAATGCGGTTTACCAGCACCGTGGTTTTTCCGCTGCCCGCCCCGGCTAAAATAAGCAAGGGGCCCTCTGTGGTGAACACGGCGCGGCGCTGTACCTCGTTCAGCGCCGAAAACCGGCTGTCCAGATACTGCTTGCGCAGTGCGGTAAACTGTGTCTCTAAGGCTTCCATTCTGTCACCCAAATCGTCCTTTTCCCATGCATTCGCATTCACAATTATTTGTATACCGTATTAGTATAGCATACTTGCCAGTGTGAAAAAAGGGGATTTTCCCCCCGGCCCTAAAACACGGCGCATCCACCCCCGGCCCCAGATGCAAAAACCCCCGCAAGCCAAGGCTTGCGGGAGGATTGACACAAAATAATTTTCTATTTGAAAATATTGAGAAGGATGCCCGCGGCCACGGCACTGCCAATCACACCGGCCACATTGGGGCCCATGGCGTGCATCAGCAGGAAGTTGGCCGGGTTCTCCCGCGCGCCCTCTTTTTGGGAAACACGGGCCGCCATAGGCACCGCCGATACACCGGCCGAGCCAATCAGCGGGTTCACCTGCCCTTTGGTCACTATATACATCAGCTTGCCCAGCAGCACGCCGCCCACCGTGCCAAAAACAAAGGCTATCAGGCCCAGCGCCACAATCAGCAGGGTTTCCTTGGTCAGGAAGGTATCGGCGCTGGTGGTGCAGCCCACCGAAACCCCCAGGAAGATGGTGATGATGTTCATCAGCTCGTTGCCGGCCGTTTTGTTGATACGCTCCACCACGCCGGATTCCTTCATCAGGTTGCCCAGCATCAGCATGCCAATAAGCGGGGTGGCGGCAGGCAGAATGAGACAGACCAGAATGGTGACGGCGATGGGGAAGATAATCCGCTCGGTACGGCTGACGGTGCGAAGCTGCTTCATCACCACGCCGCGTTCCTTTTTGGTGGTAAGCAGCCGCATAAAGGGCGGCTGTATGATGGGCACCAGCGCCATGTAACTATAGGCCGCCACCGCAATGGACCCCAGCAGGTGCGGGGCCAGCTGGCTGCTTAAGAAGATGGCCGTGGGGCCGTCGGCCCCGCCAATGATGCCGATGGAGGCCGCCTCGGCGCCGGTGAAGCCCAGAATACTGGCGCCCAGGTAAGCCACAAAAATGCCGAACTGGGCCGCCGCGCCCAGCAGCAGGCTCTTGGGGTTTGCAATCAGCGGCCCAAAGTCCGTCATGGTGCCAATGCCCAGGAAGATAAGCGGCGGGTAGATGCCCAGCTTCACACCGAGGTACAGCATGTCGGCCAGGCCCCCGTTATGGATAATCTCCCCTATCATCGGGAAAAGTGACGGGTCCTTGGTGCCTGTTATATCAATAAAATACTCCATGTGGATGATGCCGCCGCCCGGCAGGTTTGCCAGCAGCATGCCAAACGCGATGGGAAGCAGAAGAAGCGGCTCAAACTCACGCACAATGGCCAGATACAGCAAGATACAGGCCACTACAATCATCACCAGCTTCAGCGGTTCATCAAAGAAGCCCACAAAGCCGGAGTTGCCCCATATGGACTGAACCGTGGATAAAAACTCACTCATATGCTATCCCCCCCTAAAACGGCTCGGTGCTGGAGATAACACCGGCAAAACCCCAGCGGCCACGGCGGTCGGCCGGGGTTTGAGAATGGGCAGCGGGGGCAGCCTGGATGCTTTGCAGGGTATATTTCCCCTCCTCCACCTGGGCCACAGCCGCCGCAATGGCTGCCACCACCTCGGGGGGGATACCCTCCTGCACCACCGGCAGGGGCGCCGCCACAGGGGCGGGCGCCGGGGCCGCTTTTTGCGGCTTTTCTTCAGCTTTTGGCGCCTTTTTCCGGGCATCTATGCTGGAGAACACCTTTCCCTGCGCCAGCAGTATCAAATACAAGATGATGAGAATTCCAAATACAAGCGACAGCCCGGTGAGTATCACCACCGGGATAGAGGGGCTGCCGGATGCGGAGCCCGCAGTGGCCGCAACCGCCAAAAAAGGTATCTGCCCAATAGCAGACAATGCCATGAGACCTGCCTCCCTTACACCATAATTCTACACTGCACGCATGCTATTATAAGGCAAAACGGCGGCTCATGCAAGCCATAGAAGGGGGTGATTGTTCTTTTTTTCACAAATTTACCCTGTTCACAATACCAAAAAAATGATACAATAACGGTAATAACCCTGGCAATCACATGGTTTTCAGCCAAAATGAGGTGCATCATATGCTAGAGAAGGCAAAAGAGGCCCAAAAACTGGAAAAAGAAGACTATAAGCGAGAAATTCTACCCCTCAAGGAAAAGCTCTCGGCCCTGCAGCACCGGGTAAAGGACGAAAAGCTCCCCGTGCTTATTCTGTTTGAGGGATGGAGCACGGCCGGGAAGGGCAGCACGCTGTCCGATGTCATCCTCACCCTGGACCCACGGAATTTTAAGGCCAAAAGCACCCTGCCCCCCACTGAGGAGGAGCGGCGCAAGCCCTTCCTCTGGCGGCACTGGAACGACCTGCCCGACCGCGGTATCATGGGCCTGTATGACAAAAGCTGGTACCCAGAGCTGGTGGCCGATGCCATGCGGCGCAAGCCCTCTGCGCAGGCCCAGTCTCAAAAAGCGCACTCCATCAACCTGTTTGAACGCCAATTGGCCGACGACGGCACCCTCATTGTCAAATTTTTTCTGCACATCAGCCAAAAGGAGCAGAAAAAGCGCCTGGAGGCACTGGCCTCCCAAAAATCCACCGCCTGGCGGGTGAGCAAGCAGAGCTTCCAGAAAAACCGCGATTACGAGCACTATTACAAGGTATACGACGATATTCTGGAAGCCACAAACACCGGCTGGGCGCCCTGGCATGTGGTGGCCGCCAAGAACCGCTATGCAGCCCTGGCCGAGGTGTACCGCGTGCTTGTGCGTTCTATTGAGGAGGCCTTGGAAAAACAGGCCGCCCCGCCGCAAGCCCTGCCCAAAGCCCCCTTGAGCGGCGGGGGCTTTACCCTGTTGCAAATGCCCTCCTTGGGTGAAATTCACCTAGCCGACAAAACCCTGACGGAGGACAAGTACCGTGAAAAGCTGAAAACACTTAAAAAGCGCCTCAGCAAACTTCACAATGAGATATATCTGCGCAAAATCCCCGTCATCATTGCCTACGAGGGCTGGGACGCGGCAGGCAAGGGGGGAAACATACGCCGCCTCACCTCGGCGCTGGACCCGCGGGGCTATGAGGTGGTGCCCATCGCCTCCCCCACCCCGGCAGAGAAGGCCCACCAGCACCTTTGGCGGTTCTGGGCACACCTTCCCAAGGATGGTCACATCACCCTGTTCGACCGCACCTGGTATGGCCGGGTGATGGTGGAGCGGGTGGAGGGCTTTGCCGGCGAGGATGCCTGGCGGCGGGCCTACCGGGAGCTGAATGAGTTCGAGGCCAACCTGCGAGACTGGGGGGCCATCATTCTGAAATTCTGGCTGCACATCAGCAAAGAGGAGCAGCTTCGCCGGTTTGAAGCACGGCAAAACACCCCCGAAAAACAGTGGAAAATCACCGAGGAGGACTGGCGGAACCGGGAAAAATGGGATGCCTACGAGGTGGCTGTGAACGACATGATTCGGCTGACCAGCACGGACTTCGCCCCCTGGACCATCATCGAGAGCGAGGACAAGCGCTATGGCCGCATCAAGGCGCTGGAAACCGTCATCGCCGCCATCGAAGAACGCCTTTAGCTGGCATTGGCAATATTTTATCTATTTTCAGTCTAATATTTGTTGATATAGCAGAGGTGCCGCAAACCCCGGTTTGCGGCACCTCTGCTTGTATAAGCGTTTTGGAATCACTCCACCGCCATCAGGGTGAGGGCCGCACAGCTTTTTGCCCCGGCGGCCTGTAATGTGCGGGCACATTCGCTCAGGGTGCTGCCGGTGGTCAGCACATCATCCACCAGCAAAAAGCGCCTGCTGGCGGCCTGCTCCGGGTCTTGCACCGTGTAGGCGTGCAGCACGTTCACCAGTCTCTCCTCCCGGCCCAAATCCATCTGCTTCTGGGTTTCCCTGGTCTTGTGCAGCAGGCCGTCCACCAGCGGCAGGCCCGTCTCCCGGGCCAGCACCCCGGCCAGCAGCAGGCTTTGGTTGTAGCCGCGCCTGGCCAGTGTTTTGGGCGACACCGGCACCGGCAATATCGCATCAAACCGCCCGGCCAGCCGGCAGGCTTCAAACTGCGCCGCCAGTGCCTTTCCCATCGGCTCGGCCAGCTCTGTCTCCCCCTCAAATTTCAGCCGCAGGTAGGCCTCGCTCACCGGGGGCTTGTAGGGAAAGCAGGCCCACACGCCGTCCAGCGCCGCCATGTGCGCTCCACGGCCATCTTTTTTTAAGGCGCAGGCCGGTAAACGGCACTTGTCCAGCGCCCCGGTGCAGCCGCAGTCTTTCACAAAACCCAGCACCGCCCCACACCAGGCGCAGCGCGGGGGAAACAGCAAATCCAGCACAAAACCGCCGAAGCTTTTCCCTCTCACAGCCAGTCATCCTCCTGCAAAAAAGCGGAGAAATGCGAAAACCGGGTGTTCCGCCGCGCATTCTGCACCATCTGCACCAGCACCTCTTCCTCCCCCACCAGAATGCA
>CAYRFC010000090.1:0-10794 GCA_964423365.1 uncultured Oscillospiraceae bacterium | reverse complement strand
TTCCTTTTCTCTTTTTATTTTTCTTTCTGTCCAATATGTATTGTAGTTCTACAGCGGGCAAGGCGGGGGGCAAGCGCCTTGGCTTGACAGCGCCAGGGGCGTTTGCTATAATAAATCGCTGCCCATTTTTTGGGCGGTGCGGCCAAAAGCCGCCATCCTTGCCTGCAACACCGTTTGTAGGCCATATGTCCAAAAGGAGGTGCAACGAGAATGCCCAAGTACGAGACCATGCTGATTACCAGCGCCACCCTTGATGAGGAGGCTACCGCTGCCTTGGTGGGAAAGTTCAAGGATTTGATTGCCAAGAACGGCACCATCGAAGCTGTGGATGAGTGGGGGAAACGCCGTTTGGCTTACCCCATCCACAAGCAGCCAGACGGTGTATACACCCTCATCCACTTTGAGAGCGAGGCGGAGTTTCCCGCCGAGCTGGACCGTGTGTACAAAATTACCGACGGTGTGCTGCGCAGCCTGATTATTGCGAAGCAGCCCGGCGAGGAGCTGCCCCAGCCCAAGGCTGAGGAAGCGAAGGAAGAGGCGAAGGAAGAACCGAAAGCGGAAGCGGAGGAAGTGGCCGGCAGCGAGGAGGCGTAAACATGCTGAATGTGATTGCGGTGATGGGCCGCCTTGTGGCCGACCCAGAGCTGCGTAAAACGCCCAACGGCATCAGTACAACCCGGTTTACCATTGCCTGCGACCGCAGCTATGTGAAGGCGGGCGCCGAACGCCAGGCAGATTTTTTTGACGTGGTGGCCTGGCGCGGCACGGCCGAATTCGTGTGCAAGTATTTTAAAAAGGGGCAGATGATTGCCCTGGACGGCTCTTTGCAAACCCACATGTATGAGGACAAAGACGGCAACAAGCGCAAAGCCTACGAGATTGTGGCGAACAACGTGAATTTTGCCGAGAGCAAGCGCTCCTCCGGCCAGGCGATGGATGCCGCAGAGCCCATGGCCGAGCGCCGGGCCCCGCAGGAAACACCCGCTTTTTCAGCCGGTGCGCCCGAGGATTTTGCCGTGGTGGACGAGAGCGAAGACCTTCCCTTTTAACCGCAGTTCCTTTTCAAAGATTGATTTAGGAGGCTATGCCTTATGGCTTATGAGAGAAATGAGTCCCGTGGTGGAGGCCGTGGGCCCCACCGTGGACGCCGCAAAGTGTGCAGCTTTTGCGTAGACCGTGTGTCCAACATTGATTACAAAGACATTCCCCGCCTGCGCAAGTACATGACCGAGCGCGCCAAGATTATCCCCCGGCGGGTAACCGGCACCTGTGCCAAACATCAGCGCGAGCTGACCATCGCCATCAAGCGCGCACGGCATGTTGCCCTGCTGCCTTACGTGAGCGACTAAACGCACCATTCCGAAAGCGCATCCCGAAAGGATGCGCTTTTTTGTGCCCCCGGCCAAAAAGCGCACGCCCAGGGCGAAAATAAGCAAGGGACGAAAAATTTTCGCCCTTTGCTTGCATTCGCACGGGGCATTGCTTATAATAGAAAAGCACTGTATGTCTTGTCAGATATAATACGCTTGTCATGTGTGAGCGGGAGGAGACGGAAGATGGACGCAGCCCAGCGCCGTTCGGAGATACTCAAACTGTTACAGATGGATATAAAACCCATGAGCGCCAGCAATTTGGCAGAGCGCTTTGAGGTGAGCCGCCAGATTATTGTGGGGGATATTGCGCTGCTGCGTGCAGCCGGGGCCGACATCATGGCCACCCCACGGGGCTACTTGCTGAACAAAAAGTTGGATGGTGTGGACGATAACCCGGTGGACGGTTATGTGATTGCCTGCCGGCACGATAAAAGCCTGCTGGAAGCGGAACTGTATACCGTGATTGACAATGGTGGGCGCTTTATGAATGTCTCGGTGGAGCACCCCCTATATGGCAACATCAGCGAGGAGATGGACGTGCGTAGCCGCTATGACGCCGACCAGATGCTGAACAAAATAGCGGTGACGGGTGCGCAGTTGCTGTGCTCCTTGACCGATGGGGTGCACCTGCATACCATCCGCTGCCCAGACGCCGAGTCCTACCGCCGCATTCTCATGGCCCTCAAAGAGCGGGGCATCCTGTACAGCAGCAAATAGCCCTGCCCGAAGATTCACCGCGGGCGAGCCCAGGCAGCCGCCTTTTTCCCTGGGTTTGCTCTATGCAAGCGGGGATTCTGCAACATGTCATCCGCCACCCTTTGGGTGGCGGATTTTCCTTTCTCAGAGAAATATCGCCACAATATGCGCATATTTTCACGTTTTTGTGTGCTATAAAAGAAAGACGAAAACCCCAGGGCAAAAATATGCCAGACTGCCCGCGTGGAAAAGAAAGGTGAATCAATCATGGTGGCAAAGGCAAGCGGGAGCAAAAAGTGGCTGATTTTGGCCGTTCTGGTGGCCATACCCTTTATGGTGACGATGGATGGTACGGTGGTGAACGTGGCCCTGCCCGTGATGGCAAAGGACATCGGTGTGTCGCTGGAAAGCATCCAGACGGTGGTTTCCTGCTATCTGGTGGCGGTGGTGGGCAGCATCTTGCTGTTTGGCCGCTTGGGCGATATGCTGGGCAAAGGGCGGATGTTTACCCTGGGGGTGGTGGTGTTTGGGCTGGGCTCTTTGGTGGCGGCCCTCTCCCGCCAGCTATGGCTACTGGATGTGGCGCGGGTGGTACAGGGCATTGGCGGCGCCGCGGCCATGGCCAATAACCAGGGTATCATCACCGAGGTGTTCCCCGAGAACGAGAGGGGGCGTGCGCTGGGCATTTCTGGCGTGTTTGCCGCCCTGGGCACCACCCTCGGGCCGCCCATCGGCGGGCTGATTGTAACAAAGCTACACTGGAGCTATATTTTCCTTATCAACGTGCCGGTGGCCCTGCTGGCTTTTGTGGCGGGCCTGGCCTTGCTGCCCAAGGGGCAGAAAAAGAGCCAAAAGCTGGATTTGCTGGGCGCCG
This sequence comes from uncultured Oscillospiraceae bacterium, assembly GCA_964423365.1. Taxonomy (GTDB): domain Bacteria; phylum Bacillota; class Clostridia; order Oscillospirales; family Ruminococcaceae; genus JAAYCI01. Next base: position 7,851 of record CAYRFC010000090.1, on the reverse strand, counting down.
GGGTGATGGCGGCGGGCGTGGTGCTGTTCTTTGTGGTATTGTTCCAGGGGGAGAAAATCGGTTTTGCCAAACCCCTCACCCTGCTGGGGCTAGCGCTGAGCGTAGGGCTGCTGGTGCTGTTTGTTTTGCTGGAAAAACGCAGCGCCCAGCCCCTTTTGGATCTTTCCCTCTTCAAAAACCCCATGTTCACCATCTCGGTGTTCTGTGTGCTGATTCTGTTTGTGGTAAGCGGCGGGGTATCCATTTTAATGCCGGTGTATCTGGAGGATTTGCGCCAATTTTCGGCGGCACAAAGCGGGCTGATTCTGATGGCGTTGCCCATTGCGATGGGGCTGCTTTCGCCGGTAAGCGGTACCCTCTCCGATAAAATTGGCCCCGCCCCCCTCACGGTGGCCGGGCTGGGGGTTTTGCTGTTGGGCACGGGCTGCCTGGCTTTCGCCACGGGCGGCACACCCCTGTGGGGCCTCATTGCATTTTTGGTGCTTATCGGCATTGGCAGCGGCTTGTTTGCGGCCCCCAACACCTCGCTGATTATGGGCACTGCCCCCAAAGACAAACTGGGCATCGCGGGCAGCATCAACGGCTTCATGCGCAACTGTGGCTCGGCGGTGGGGGTATCGTTGTTTTCCAGCATCCAGTACGCCGTGATGAGCGCCATAGATGGCCGCCCGGTAACCGGCTATGTGCCTGGTAAGCCCCAGCTATTTCTCTCGGCCTGGAAAACCGTTTTCTTGTTTGGGGTGGTGCTGCTGGCGGTGGGGCTCACGCTTACCGTGGTGCGTTTGATGAAGCAGAAAAAAGAACAAGTGGTGCAGGAAAAACAAATATAAAGAATACCATAAAACATAAAAAACAAAAACCACACGGAAAAATCTTCCGTGTGGTTTTATCATGCTCAAATCCATAGTATTGTTATTCGCTACGCAGGGCCTCGATGGGGTTGAGGCGGGCGGCTTTCCGCGCGGGATACAGCCCGAAGAAAATACCGATGGCGGAGGAGAAGAATGCGATGGCCACCACCATGCCCGGGCTGATAACCGCTTCCAGCCCCATGGCCTGGCCAATGCCATAGCCGCCTATCATGCCCACGCCAATGCCTATCAGCCCGCCAAACAGGGTGAGGGTGGCGCTTTCTATCAAAAACTGGAAGAGGATGGTGCGGGTTTTGGCCCCGAGGGCCTTGCGGATGCCAATTTCCCGGGTGCGCTCGGTTACGCTAACCAGCATGATGTTCATGACGCCGATGCCGCCCACCAGCAGGCTGATGCCCGCAATGGCCGCGATGATGCCCGAGAAGGTGCCAATGATTTGGTTGAACTGGTCGGCGTAGGAGTTCATGTCCATGGGGTGGTAGACATCCCGCCCGGCGTTATCGTGCCGCTGCTCCAGCTGGGCCACCACATCCTCGGCAGTGCGGGCGCTGCGGTCAGGGTCGCTGGCCAGCAGGGCAATTTGGTAGTAGGGCTCTTCCAGTGCGCCGCTGCCCTCAAAACTCACCAGAGAGGAGAGGGGGGCGCTGAGTTCGGCGGTCACATTCGGGCCAAAGCTGGGGCTGTTGTTGGCGGTGACGCCCACGATGGTGAAATCGGCGCTACGGCCCTGCAAATCCAGTTGCAGGGTCATGCCCACCACATTGTCGGAGCCAAACAACTCTTTGGCGCCGCGGGAATCAATGGTGATTACCCGGCGGGCGGCAGCGTAGTCCGCCTCGTTCCACATCCGCCCGCGCTCCATCTGGCTGGGGAACACCTCTGCCATCTGCGCGCCGCCGGTGTTAACGTTGGCGGAGATGCTCTCCTCCCGGGTGCCCTTGGCCTTGCCGGAAGTACCCGTCACCGTGGTAACGGCTTTTACGTTGCGCATCTGGGCAATGGCTTCCAAATCGTCCTGGGTGATATAGTCGCTCATGGAGACGTCGCTGCCATACACCTGTACGTAAATGGAGCCGTTGGCGATGGTGGAGAGCTGGTCTTGAATCTGTTTTTGGCCCCCCTGGCCCACGCTCAACACCGCGATAACCGAGGAGATGCCAATGATGATTCCCAGCATGGTAAGCAGGGAACGCATTTTATTCACATAAATGTTCCGAAACGCCATTTTGGCGTATTCTATCATTTGACGCATAGGTACTCCTGGTTTTGGGTCTGTATATTGTGAAAAAATCGTGTTTTAAAAAAGGCTACATCATCATGGACATCAGGTCTTGGTTGCGCATATAGGCGGGGTCATCGCTAACTTTCATCCCCTCTGTGATGTTCTGGGAGGCCAGCAGCACCGTCTCCCCGGCCGAAAGCCCGGAAACAATTTCCATTTCACTATCGCTGGAAAGGCCGGTTTCCACACTGCGGCGGTGGGCGATGCCATTTTCGTTCACAAACACATAGCTGCCTTCCACATCGGTGTTCACGGCGTTGATGGGCACCATCAGCACATCCTCGGCCTTGCCGGTGGCAATCTCCACCTTGGCGTCGATGCCCAAGGTGATGTTTTGGTCGGGGTTTTGGATGGAGACCGTGGCGCTTACATAGTTGGTGGTGCCGCTTTGGGTGGTTTGGGCGGTGGCCATTTGGTCGATGTGGGTAACGGTGCCCGTATAGGTTTGCCCCATGGTGCTGATGGTAGCGCTTTGGCCCACCTTCACACGCTCTAGGTCATAGCGGGAAAGGCTGAGCAGCACATCCACCTTATCTAGGCTCTCTATCACACACAGGGGGGAATACTGGCTGGCCAGGGCGCCCTGCTCGGTTTGCAGGGCGGTAACCACGCCGGTGATAGGCGCCTGGATGCCCGCCTGGGCGGCGGCCAGTTGATCCTTGGCGGTGGCCAGGGTGTTCTGGGTGGGCACGCCCTGCGCGTTCAGCTGGGCCTGGCCGTTTTGGTCCAGCACGGCCTTATCGTTTTGGTCCCGCAGGCTTTCCAATTGTGAGATAAGGCCATTGTGGTATTCCACGTCCGCCTGGGCGGCAGAAACGGCGGTGGCGGCCCCTGAAAGTTGCCCCTCCATGGTGGCCACCTCGGCGGCCAGGGCGTCTATCTGGGGTTGCAGGGCGGCCGCGGCGGCCGAATCACTGGTCAACAGGCTGGTTTGTTGGTTTCGCAGGCTTTCCAGTTCGGCCTTTTTTGCGGCCAAAACCGGGGTGACGCTGGCGTTCACATTGGCCAGGCTCGCCTGGGCCTCGGCCAGGCGGTTCTTGGCAATGTCCCGCTGCTGCTGCATGTTGTTGATGCCGCTTTGGTAGTCGCTCACATTTTGCTGGGCTTCGGCGCTGCCGCTGCGGGCCTGCTGGGCTTGCAGGGCCCCCAGGTTCTGGCTGGCCTGGGCCGTGCTTACGCTGCGCTGCAATTCGGTGGTATCAAAGCTAAAAATCTGGCTGCCCGCTGTAACCACCTCGCCCAGGCTGAAATTCACATTGTTGATGGGGGCGGTGGCCGGGCTGAAAATGGTGCGTTTGTCGGCGGTGCGTATCACGCCGTTGGCCGTGAGGGTTTGTTGCAGGGTGCCGCGTTCCACGGTTTGAAACTCGGCATAGGTGGGGTCGGGGCCTTTTAGGGTGCTCCATACAAACCGGAAAACCAGTAGCCCGGCCACAATCAAAGCCAGAATGATGACCACAATGACCTTGGGGTTACGTTTTTTCTTCGGGCGTACCATCACATCGGTCTCCAGCAGGCCGCTGTCGGCGGGGTCCTCGCTGCCGGCCAAGGGGCTGGACGAGGCATAGTCTGGCTGCTCCCCCTCAAGGGGCAAGAGTTCAGGGGGGAGGGGGGGCACTGTTTGCGTCTCCACTTCCCAGGGTTTTGGTTGCTTCTCCCGTTTAGGCATGGGTCAATCCTCCGTCGTTTGCCAGCTGCCCGGCCACAGGGGCCTGCTGTATAGTTTCTATGCGCCCGTCGCTAATGCGTACCTGGCGCTGTGCTTTTAAGGCCAGGCCGTCGTCGTGCGTGATGAGCACAATGGTATTTCCCTCTTGGTGTAACTGCTGAATGATGGAAAACACCTGTTTGCCGCTTTTGGAATCCAGGTTGCCGGTGGGTTCGTCCGCCAAAATAAGCGGGGGGCTGCCTGCCAGCGCCCGTGCCACGGCCACACGCTGCTGCTGGCCGCCGCTCATCTCGCTGGGGCGGTGGTGCATGCGGTCCAGTAGGCCCACACGGGCCAAAGCTTTTAAGGTAAGCTCCTTGCGCTTTTTGGCGGGGTAGCCCCGGTAGATGAGGGGTAACTCCACATTTTCGTAGGCGTTTAGGCTTTTTACCAGGTTGAAACTTTGGAAGATGAAGCCAATCTGCTCGTTTCGTATCTGGCTCAGCTCGTTGTCGCTCATCTCCCCTACGTTGATCCCATTTAGGAAATAGTATCCGGCGCTGGGCACATCCAGGCAGCCAATCATGTTCATCAGGGTAGATTTGCCGCTGCCGCTGTGGCCCACAATGGCCACAAACTCCCCGCGGTGTACGTTCATGCTCACGCCGTCCAGCGCGCGCACCTCGTTTTCACCCGGGTTGTATATTTTATATAAGTTGTGTAACTGTATGAGTGGACGCATGGCATGTCCCTTCCCGGTGGAGTGTAAAATCCCGCAACGGAATCTATTATAGACCTTTTACGCGGATTTGTTTGTGAATTTATTGTAAATTTGCCGAAGAAATGGCAAAATAAACCGCAAAATGTCATCTGTATTACAAAACTAGTACAATAATACAATTGCCGGGGGCATCTGTCAAGTGCCGCTTTTCCTGTACTGTCCCGTATAGTAAACGAGAGAGGGGGGAACAATGATACAAAAAAAGTGCCGCTTTCGCGGCACGGCAGAAATTTATACGTTTTTTGGTACGGCGATGGCCTTTACCGGGCACACATTCACACAGGTGCGGCAGCCGGTACACTTCTCTAGGTCGATACGGGCCACGTTGTTTTTTACAGCGATGGCGCCTTCCGGGCAACTTTTTTCGCATTTCATGCAGCCGATGCACCCGGCGCTGCACTCCTTGCGGGTAAGGGCCCCCCTATCATGGTTGGCACACATCACCACGGGTTTTTCGCTCACCTCGCGTATCCAAATCACCTTCTTGGGGCAGGCCTCCAGGCAGGCTCCACAGCCGGTGCATTGCTCCAGCTTGATGCGGGCCACCCCTTCTTGAATCTCGATGGCGTCGAATTTGCACACGGCCTTGCAATCTCCATAGCCCAGGCAGCCATAAGGGCAGGCGGAGGGCCCGCCAAACAGCCCGGCGCTGGCCGCGCAGGTGGTGATGCCCGTGTTTTCATATTTTTGGCTGCGGTGCTCGGTGGTGCCCTGGCAGGCCACAATGGCTTTAAACTGGGCCACGTCGCCCGCGTCCCGCCCGGCAATTTTGGCCACGGCCTCGGCCACGGCGGCCCCACCGGGAATACACTTGTTCAAGGGGGCGTTTGCCTCCACAATGGCGGCGGCATAGTCGGCGCAGCCGGCATAGCCGCAGGCGCCGCAGTTGGCCCCGGGCAGGGCCTCCTGCACCAGGGGAATACGCTCGTCCACCTCCACCTTCATAAGCTGGGAGGCCACCACCAAAATACCCGCGCCGCAAAGCCCGGTGAGGGTGACAATGATGACAGCGGCAGTTACCGACATAGAAATTCTCCTTTTCTGGTGCCGCTTTTTAATAAAGCGGCGCAAAAACTTTAGTATGCCGCAAACTTCCGTTTGCGGCCAGGGAAGTTTTTGGGAGGTGCCGACACCCTTTTTACAAAACAGGTGCCGGGGGTTTGTGCTGGGCAGCCCTTGTTAGGCCGTGATGCCAAACAGGTTTTCCAGCAGCCCGCCAAAACCCATGAAAGAAAGGCTGGTGATGGCCGCCGAAACCAAGGTGATGGGCAGGCCATCGAAGGCCTTCGGGGGTTTGGCGTGGGCCAGGGTGCTGCGCACCCCGGTGAACAAAACCATGGCCAGCATGAAGCCCACACCGGCGCCCGCGGCGCACACCAGCGCTTCGGGGAAGGTGTAGTAGGGGGCTTTTGGGTCCACAATGCTGGGGGTTTCAATGTTCAAAATGGTCACGCCCAAAATGGCGCAGTTGGTGGTGATAAGCGGCAGATACACCCCCAGGGATTTGTACAGCGGGGGGATGAACTTACGCAGGGCCAGCTCTACCAGTTGCACCAAGGTGGCAATGATGAGGATAAAGGTGATGTTGTTGAGATAGGCCAGGCCGTTTGGCACCAGCAGATAGGTGTAAACCGGCCAGGTGGCCGCAGTGGCCAGCACCATCACAAAGATTACGGCGGCACTCATGCCCACCGAGGATTGTAGCTTGCCGGATACCCCCAGGAAGGGGCAGATGCCCAAGAACTTTACCAGAACGTAGTTGTTTACCAAAATCATGGAAAAGAAGATGAAAACCAGTTTAATCGCCATCAGTCAGCCATCTCCTTTCCGGGGCAAGCGTCACCCGCGGGGCAGGCCGCACAGCCCACATTCTTGGGCACCGGCTTGCCGGTTTTGCGCTCAATGAACAGGGCCAGGGCCATCAGGCAGCCGAATACGAAGAAGCCGCCTGGGGGCAAAATCATGATGCTCATGGGCTGGATGCTGTCCGGCACAATTTGGAAACCCAGCAGGGTGCCCGCGCCCAGCAGTTCGCGCACGGCGCTCATCAGCACCAGCGCGGCTGTGAAGCCCACGCCCATGCCCAGGCCGTCCAGCGCCGAGGCCACCACGCCGTTCTTGGAGGCGAACATCTCGGCGCGGCCCAAAATGATGCAGTTTACGGTGATGAGGGGTAAAAATACCCCCAGGGAGACGTCCAGCGCCGGCACATAGGCCTTCACCAGCATCTGTACCAGGGTGACGAAGCTGGCGATGACCACGATATAACAGGGCAGGCGCACCCCCCCTGGAATGACCTTGCGCAGCAGGGAGATAACCACGTTGGAACAGATGAGCACGAAGGTGGCCGCCGCGCCCATGCCAATGCCGTTGAACACCGCAGTGGTGACGGCCAGGGTGGGGCAGGTGCCCAAAACCAGCCGCAATACGGGGTTTTCCTTCAGCAGCCCGGCGGTAAGCACCGAAAAATACGAGACTTTTTGTTTCATGCTGCCCTCCCCCTCTAAGCTTTCCCGGTGGCGCTGGCCACCGAATCCACGGCTGTGTTCTTCACTTCTTGGTTATACAGTTCAATGGCGGCGTTGATGGCTTGCAGCGCGCCTTTGGAGGAGATGGTGCTGCTGGCAATTTTGTCGATGTCGCCAATGGCGAGGGGGCTGGCCGGTAGCCCGGAAAACTGCGCCGCAAAGGCGGTGTCGGTCTCCAGTTTTTTGCCAAGGCCAGGGGTCTCGTTGTTTTGCAGGAAGGTCACGCCCACAATGCTGCCGTCCTGCGCGAAGGCAATCATGGCGGGAATGGCGCCGCCATAGCCACGGCCCTGGGCCTCCACCACATAGCCCGTGCCGTTTGTGGCCCGGTAGAAGGCGGTCACGCCGTCCACCTCTTGGCTTGGCTCCACCAATTCAAAGCCATCGGCTTCGGGCAGCAGCAACTGGCGGGCCTCCTCGGCGGCCTTGGCAGTATTTTGCGCGATGATGGGGGCGGTGGCTTCGTTGGTGATGCCCAGCAGGAAGCTAACCACGGCACAGATGACCGAAAGTGCCAAAATGGGGGCGATGATATTGCTGAAAACCGCGTTTTTGGGTTTTTGCGCTTTGTCTGCCATGTTAGCTTGCCCCCTTTTTGGTTTTCCAGCGGCCCTTGGGCACGCCCAGCGGGCGGCTGCGGGACAGGCGGTTGATATAGGGCACCAGCAGGTTCATCAGCAAAATCGAGAAGGAGACGCCCTCGGGCATGGTGGCCCACTGGCGGATGCTGACCGTGAGCA
>CAYRFC010000089.1:1488-11003 GCA_964423365.1 uncultured Oscillospiraceae bacterium | reverse complement strand
GCGTCCATAATCTCGCCCGCCAAACGCTGGCGCATGGTGCGCTCGCCACGGTTGCGGCTGTAGCTGGTCAGCCAGCGCAGGCCCAGGGTCTCGCGGCGCTCGGGGCGCACTTCCAGCGGCACCTGGTAGGTGCTGCCGCCCACGCGGCGCGCCTTCACCTCCAAAGACGGCATGATGTTTTCCAGTGCCTTCTCAAAGGTTTCCAGCGGGTCGTTGCCGGTTTTCTCTTTCACAATCTCAAACGCATCATACACAATCTTCTGGGCCACGCCCTTCTTGCCGTCGTACATGATGTTGTTGATGAGGCGGGTCACCATCTTGGAATTGTAGACGGGGTCCGCCAGCACTTCACGCTTGGGAACATTTCCTCTTCTTGGCATGTCTTCTTCCCTCCTTCATAAGCGGCCTTTCGGCCTAAAATGAAATCACAGGTACTCGAAAGTATTTGAATCTCCCGTTTTGCCGCGCAGGGTTCCGCAAAGCGTTTGGCGCTTTTATATAAACCCTTATATATGGGCAAAATGACTATTCAATTCCTCTTGAACCTACGAACTTCGCGAGCTTAGGACTTGGCGCCCTTTTTGGGGCGTTTCGCACCGTACTTGGAACGGCTCTGCATCCTTCCGTTCACACCCTGGGTGTCCAAAGTGCCGCGGATGATGTGGTAACGCACACCGGGCAGGTCTTTCACACGGCCGCCGCGAATCAGCACCACCGAGTGCTCTTGCAGGTTGTGGCCAACACCGGGGATGTAGCTGGACACCTCCATGTTGTTCGACAGACGAACACGGGCCACCTTGCGCAGAGCCGAGTTCGGCTTCTTCGGGGTCATGGTACGCACCGCCGTGCACACACCGCGCTTCTGCGGGGAGCTCTGGTCGGTATACACCTTCTTGTGGGAGTTGTAGCCCCGGTTCAGTGCCGGTGCGCTGCTCTTTTTCTCGCTCACCTCGCGGCCTTTGCGAACCAGTTGGTTAAATGTGGGCATGGGTTTCCTCCTTTCCTCTGTTGATGGTTTCCATTTTCGGAAATTGCGCACAAAAACAATGCGCCTTGTGCGCAACATAGATATTCTACCCGCTTTGCCCCGCGGTGTCAAGGTTTTGGGGCAATCTTCCGTCCGCTCACTGCACGCCTTTGCCCAAAATCAGCTCCATAGAGCCGTTGTAGTGGCTGCTCACCCGGTATTGCAGCACAGAAAAGCCTATTTCCTGCAAGAAGGGCCGCAGGGAATCAAAGGAGAAATAGCTCATGTGCCAGGGCTCCTTCCACATGGGGTCCTGGAATTGGAAGAACCGGGAAAAGGCGCTTTCGTAGTTTGGGGTGGAGAGCAGCAGCACCCCGCCCGGCGCCAGCAGCTCATAGGCCTTTTTCACCGCCTCTATGGGCTGGGTCATATGCTCTATCACGTCCCCCATAGAGATGACGTCATACTCATTGCCGCTCTTATACTCCAGAAAATCGCCACAGTGCACCGTAAGCTGCAGCTGGTTGCGGATTTTCTCCGCCTCCTTCAGGGCTATCTCCACACCCTCCACGGTGTAGCCCATCTCGGTGGCCACGGCCATCAGTTCACCGTTCCCCACCCCCACCTCCAGCAGGCGCCGCCCCTGGGTAAAGGTCTGTATGGCCAGCAAGACATCGGAAAACAGGGATAGCTGAAACCGTGGCCGGATATCACTTTCCTTATCCGAGGTATCGCAGCCCACAAAATCCTCTTGGGTAAGCTCTGGGAAATTGTAGGCAAACAGGCTGCCGCAAGCACTGCATTTCATCCAGAGCTTGGCCGGCTGGAAAAACGGCTCATAGTTGATGGCCAAATTTTGGTGGGCCGCGTAATAGGGCTCCCCCTTGCCGCCGCAGGCCAGGCAGCGCTCTGTGTAGTGGGTGGCATGCGGCTCATAGCCGGGGGTTTTTATGCCCAGCGTCTTCAGCAGCTGCGGGTTGTTCTCCAGGGCTTTCAGCGCATGCTCATAAGATTCCCGCGGCAGGCAGGCCGCCGTTTTCACCGCGGCCCCCCAGGTGACCGCACAGGTGGAGACACTTTTCTCGTTCCACAGGCTGTCACAGAAAGCCAGCACGCGGGCCCCCAGCTCCCTGGGCAGCTCCTGTACATCCTCCAGGGCGTGGAACATTGCCGCCGCGCAGTCATTCTGGAAATGGACGTACAGCGCGCTCAAGGTCTCCTGGAATTTGGCGGCCGAGCTTTGCTTTGCCAGGTGCTCCTTCCCCGTTTTCAGCCGTTTTTGGGCTTCTGTGCTCAATAGGTTTTCCGTGGCCTGCGCCGCGCAGCTCACCCCGGCCAAAATATCCTCCCGCAGAAAAGCCTGGCCCGGGTCCTCCTGCCAGGCCCCCATTGCCTCCATCACCGTGCCCATCATCTCATAGGTGGATAACAACCGCTCCATTACCTCTGTTTGTTCTATCATATTGCAAAGTGCCCTCTCTCTGGCTGATTTTTTCTCTGCTCTGCCTGCCTTTGCGCGGCAGGCCATTCCATAGCACCCTGAAAAACAGGGTGTGAACGGCTGTGCCCCCACACTTTTTTCGAATCAGAGCTCTTTTGAGTATACAACGCCAGCGCTTTCTCTTCAACAGGCCGCTCACATCATTTTGGGGCCGTGCTGCTGAATGATGTCGTCATATTTTTCCAGCAGCCTGCTGCCCGCCTCGGTTATTTCATACTTCCGCATGGCAAACGCCGCCTCCAGCTTCTCCTGCGGCAAATTTTCCACCAGCCGGGCCAGCAGCTGCTCCTTTTTGCCGCCTACGCCTAGCCCGTTTTCTTTTAGTATCCTTTTAAGCAATACCATGCTTACAAGCGGCAGTGTTTCCACGGCGCCGCACTGCCGGGCAAGGCCCAGCCGCAGTAGGGTGGCAATGCTCTCCCCGCTCTCCACCCCGTAGCGGTATTCAAAATACTGTGGAATCACACTTTCATTCGTAAAATTTCCAAAATGTATCCGCCACAGCATCACCACATCCCCCGGCAGCAGGCCCTCTGGCAGGCGCTGCATCTGCTTTCTGCCCACCACGCCGTAGGGGAATTTTTCGGGGGTTTTCTCCCAGGCGGTCAAATCACGCTCTGGGGAAATATACGGCTGCTCGGGGTAATCCCGGTAAACCGGGTGAAGAATTTTTTTCATCACATCCACCTCCCAATTCTCTGCCCACAGGCCCCACAGCATCATAGCAGCCTTTGGCAAGGTCATTTTTTCCACTATAGCACACAGCCGTGCACCCTTCCAGAGATTTATGGCGGAACACAAGCAAATCTGTCTTTCCTCGGGTGGCCATGGCCTTCCCCATGCCGGCTGAAACTGATTTTACCAGTAAGTTTTCTCTTGACAGCTCCGCTACCTTGTGATACTATATACTTGTACTTAGCATTACTGCATAGCAGCCATACAGAATAGCTGGAGGTGAACACACTGGAAAACTTGACGGAGATGCTGAAAGGCGTGCTGGAGGGCTGTGTTTTGGAGATTATCAGCCGGAAGGAAACCTATGGGTATGAAATTACCCGGCAGTTGATTGCACTGGGCTTCACCGATGTGGTGGAGGGAACCGTTTACACCATTCTGCTGCGTTTGGAAAAAAACAAGCTGGTGAACATGGCCCGGAAACCCTCCGACATGGGGCCGCCCCGGAAGTTTTATACCCTAAACGCCGCCGGGCAAAAAGAGCTGGATCGGTTTTGGGGAAAATGGGAGTTTGTCTCTTCAAAAATGGCAGAACTGAAGAAAGGATGAGTGACTATGTTTGACTCTTTTATAAAGCTTGTAATAGGTGATATAGACGAAAAGCGGGCCTACGGCCGTTTCAAGCGCCGCGTGAAAGCCCTGCCAAACGACTATCGCTTCGCCTTCCGCAAAATACAGCACTACATTTACAGCATTGGCTTCCCCGGCAGTGATATGGCGGTTTTCACCAACCTGCTGGACCTGTTTGAGGCCAGCGCCGCCGAGGGAAGGCCCTTGCTGGAGGTGACCGGCCCGAACCTTGGGCAGTTCAGCAATGAGCTGCTGCGTGCCTCCAGCGAAGGCAAGGACGCACTGCGTGAGAAGCTGAACAAAGACGTACAAGAACGGCTGGGAAAAGGAGGCAAAGCAGACCATGGACTTTATTAAAAAAATGGTGGAGGACAAACGGGAATACCGCGAGCTGATGAACCGGATGGCCGCACTGCCCGGCGAATACCGCTTTGTGATGAAAAAAATGCACAACTACATGTGGGGCCTGGCCGCCGGCGATGGCTCTGACATGATACAGGCGGAGAGAGAGCTGATAGAGCTGATGGAGGCCGGGGTGGCCGAAAACAGGCCGGTGCTGGAGATAACCGGCGACGATGTGGCCGGCTTTATGGACGAGTACCTGCGCGATGTGAAAAAATGGACCGATAGCCCCTACGACAAGCTGAACCGGGACATGCAAGGCAAGATGGGCAACGGAGGAAATGCAAAGTGAACGACGTGACAATTCAAGTGAAAAACCTGCAAAAATCTTTTAAAGACAACAAGGTGCTGAAAGGGGTGGATTTAACGGTGCACCGCGGCGAGGTATATGCCCTGCTGGGCAGCAACGGCGCGGGTAAAACCACCATCATCAAAATTCTTTCCACCCTGCTGGGGGCCGATGGCGGCACCGCCGCCGTAAATGGCTATGACGTGCGCCAAAACCCCGACAAGGTGCGGCAGTCCATCAGCCTCACCGGGCAGTTTGCCGCCGTGGACGACATCCTCTCCGGGCGGGAAAACCTGCTGATGATTGCCAGGCTGCGCTATGTGCAGAACCCAAAGCAGGTGGCAGAGGCCCTGCTGAAACAGTTTGGCCTTGCCGATGCAGCCGACCGCCGGGTGGGCAGCTATTCCGGCGGGATGCGCCGCCGGCTGGATATCGCCATGAGCCTGGTGGGAAGCCCAAAACTCATTTTTTTGGATGAGCCCACCACCGGGCTGGACCCCGAGGCCCGCCTGGAGGTGTGGCGGGTGGTGAAGGAGCTGGCCGAAAGCGGCACCACCGTGTTTCTCACCACCCAGTATCTGGAGGAGGCCGAGCAGCTGGCCGACCATATCGCCATACTGCACGAGGGGCACATCATCGCCAGCGGCACGCTGGATGAGCTGAAGCGTTTGTTTCCACCCGCGGAAGTGGAGTATGTTGAGAAACAACCCAGCCTGGAAGAAATCTTCCTCGCCATCATTGGTAAAAAGGAGGCAATTCAATAGATGGAAGCCACTAAAAACCACTTTTTCCGGGATGTCTCGGTGATGCTGGGCCGTTCCATGAAGCATATCACCCGCAGCCTGGACACCATCATCACCACCGCCTTGATGCCCATCGCCATCATGCTCCTGTTCGTATATGTGCTGGGCGGCGCCATCCAAACCGGCAGCAGCAACTACATCACCTACCAGCTGCCCGGCATCATGCTCATCACGGTGGGCAGCGGCATTGCCTACACGTCCTACCGTCTGTTCACAGACAAGCAGCGCGGCATCTTCGAGCGCTTCAGCTCCATGCCCATCTCCCGCTCTGCGCCCCTGTGGGGGCATGTGCTCACCTCTCTCCTCTCCAACATGGTCTCGGTTGCCGTGGTCACCCTGGTGGCGCTGGCGCTGGGCTTCCGCTCCTCGGCGGGCCTGCTTTCCTGGCTGGCCATAGTGGGTATGGTGGCACTGTTCACCATGGCGCTCACCTGGGTGGCCGTTATTGCCGGCATTGCGGCCAAAACACCGGATGGCGCCGGGGTTCTCTCCTACCCCATCATCTTTCTTCCCTTCCTCAGCTCGGCCTTTGTGCCCACCAGCACCATGCCCACCGCCCTGCGCGTTTTTGCAGAGAACCAGCCTGTCACCTCCATCATAAACGCCATCCGCGCCCTGCTGGAGGGCCAGCCCGTGGGAAACGACATCTACATTGCCCTGGCCTGGTGCGTGGGAATTTTACTTGTCGCCTTTCTCATAGCCACCCGGATGTACCGCAAAATGCTGCCCGGCAGCCGGGCTTGATTCCCCGGCAAAAACACTTCTACGCAAAAGACCAGCCGACTCTCTCATCGGCTGGCCTTTTTTTCTTGTGCATCTCTATAGGCCGAAAACGATATGCACAGCAATAAGCTGCCCAGCAGTGCCGCCGCCATCTGCGGCTACCTGGGGATATCCCTTCCCGGTTGGCCTACTTTTCTCTCTTGTTCCCGGCATGCTTTTTCCCGCGCAGCTTCACAAGCAGGGCTGCGCCGCCGCCCAGCAGGGCCACCGCCGCCAGGGCCAGCAGGGGCCACAGGGCCAGGGTATCGCCGGTTTGCGGGCTTTGCGGGGTGGTGCTTTGCGCCGGGGGTGTGCTGGAGGCAGGCACCGCCACGGTGAGGGGGAGTTCTGCGCTGCCGTCTGTAAAGGCGGCATGCAGGGTATACTGGCCGTTTGGCAGGGTTTTTAGGTAAGCTTCGTTTAGGGTGATGAGGGTGCTGCCGCTTTGGGTGCTGTAGTGGGCTTTATCCAGCGGTGTGCCGTTTAGGGAGAGGGAAAGGAACTGGCTGTGCGGGGCGTCTATGGTGGCGGTGCGGCTGCCGCTGCCGGTGAAGCTGCCAAAATGTTGCAGCACGGGGTACTGCTTGTGCACGGCCTGCCACTGGGCATAGGCCGTGGCCTTGGCGTTCAGCGGGGCGGCAAAATCAAAGGCGGGGCCGCTGCCGTCCGGCTTTTGGTTCCAGCCGGCAAAGGTATAGCCCTGTTTGGTGGGGGCCGGGGGCTGGCCGGGCGCCGCCCCCTTATACACAAGCTGTGTTTGCACCGCGCTGCCGCCCTGGGTATCAAAGTGCAGGCTCACCACCTCAAGGGTGGTATCGGCCGCAATGCTTATGCCGGTTTTGATGCTGGCCGCACCGCTTAGCAGGGTGTAGGTTCCGGCATCCACCAGGGCGCTGCCCTGTGTGCCGGTGGTGTAGCTTTGGCCCTCGGGCACATCGGTGCGTTTCAGGGTGGCCCCCGCAAAGGGTGCGCCGTCCAGCAGAATGTCCACGTTTAGCATGCCGCGCGTCACGTCCTCTATGCGGCGGTTGGGCTGGGGGGTATGGAAGCCCGCCAAAATGGGCAGGTAGCCGTATTTTGGCGCAAGCCAGGCCCCGCTTTGGCGCAGGCCGTCCCAGGCTTCGTCCTGCCAGTTGCGCAGTTCGGCCAGGGTTTTGTCTTGGCCGTCCAGGCCGGTTTTGGTGTTTTCCAGCGGGGTTTTGGGGCTGCCGTCCAGGGTAATTTCCATGCCGGTAAAGGCGTAGTTGTTTTCCATAATGGGGGGGCCGCTATCATGGCCGTAATTCGTGCCTGCCACACGGCCCACATACACAGAGCCGCTTACACTGGGGCCCAGGGCCAGGCAGCCCCGCAGAACGCTGGCACCCGAGGTTGAGAGGTTAAAGTTATTGCCCGCCAGGCCCCCGGTGGCGCTTTGCGGGCCCACCCCGCCCGCCGGGCCGGGGTTTACCACCGCGCCGGTGGCATAGCAATTTTGCACAAGGCTTCTGCCGTTTACGCCCACCAGGCCGCCAAAAATAGGGTGCCGGGCGTTTTGCCCGGTGGCGGTTAGCTGCACGCTGGCATAGCAGTTTTGTATGGTGCCATCGGCGGTAAAGCCCACCAGGCCGCCGGCGCCATAGCCCTTTACCCGGCCGGTGGCAAAGCAGTTTTGTACGGTGGCGCCGGGGCCGCTGTAGCCCAGAAGGCTGCCCACCTCTTCCTTTCCGGTCACATCGCAGTTCACCACAGCCAGGTTTTGCAGCAGGGCGCCGGGGGTGCCAGGGCCACCAATTTCGCCAAACAGGCCCTGGCCGTGTTCGGTGGGCCTGTTGATGCTGAGGTTTTGCACGGCATAGCCGCCGCCGTCAAAAACGCCGCCAAAGGGGTAATGCCTGGTGCCAATGGGCGTCCAGCCTTTGCCGCCGTTTGCGGCGGCGTAGGGGGCCAGGTCAATGTCGTTTGTCATTTGGTAGTGCACGCCGGGGCCGCCGTATTTGGCGTTTGTGGCGGGGTCGTTCACAAGCTCGGCCAGGCTGGCAAGCTGGGCGGCGGTGCTTATTAAGTAAGGGTTGGCCTTGGTGCCGTCTCCCCCCCAAATGTAGGGGGGCAGGGCGCCGGTTTGGCTGCCGCCCACGCCGCGCAGGGTGGGCAGGGGGGTGCTAAAATCCCAGGCACCCGCCGCCACGGCGGGGTCAAAAATCTGCTGCAGGGTTTTGGGGGTAAAGGCCGTGCCGTTGCAGCCAAGGTCGGCGCCGTCCTGTTTGTCCTCGCCTTTGTTGGCCCAGCCGGCCGCGCTGCTGTTTTTATCCAGCAGGCCGCCCCAGGCGTAGTTGCCTTGCAGGGCAGTTTTGTATGCAGGGTTTGGCAGGCTGGGGTCTGTTTGGTTGCCCATAACCCGGCCCACCATGGCCCCGCCGCTTACGCTTTGCGCCAGCACCGCACAGTTTTTTATCAGGCCCGGTTGGGTATCCGCGCTGCCGCTTCCGGCCAGGCCGCCCACGTCACTTTGGCTGCCGGTAACGCTGCCGGTAAAAAAGCAGTTTTCCACAGTGCCCATTTCTGGCGTACCTACCGGGTATCCGCCAAAAATGCCCCCCACACCGGTTTGGCCCCGCACCTGGGCGCCGGCATAGCAGTTGCTTATTTTTGGGGCTGCATTTGCGCCCGCCAGGCCGCCAACCCAAGCTTCACCCCCAACGCTGCCGGTGAAATAGCAGCTTTGCAGGCTGCCGCCAAGGCTACCCGCCAGGCCGCCGACAACCTCCTTGCCCACCACACTACCGCTGACATAGCAGTTTTTGATGGCTGATGTTTTTTCCATCGTCGCAAAACCAACCAAACCCCCAACGGCGTTGCCACCCTGGATGTTGCAATTGACCAGGCCGAGGTTGGTGAGGGAAACGGAACCCGCCGTGGGTTGTTGAATGTAACCAAACAGCCCCACAGCATCCTGCGCGGGGTTTTGGATGCTTAGGTTGTAAACGGCAAAGCCGTTGCCGCTAAAAATGCCACGGAAGGGTAAGTCGTTTGCGGGGGTGCCGTCCACATACAGGCCAATGGGCGTCCAGCCTTGGCCGCTGGCATAGCCGGCAAGGTCAATGTCCGCCGTCAGCTTGTAGTACTTGCCTTCATCCGCATAGGGGGCGGTGCCGGTGTTTACAAGTTCGGCCAGTTTGGCAAGCTGGGCCGGGGTGGATATTTCATAGGCCGTGGCCTCGGTGCTGCCGTCTCCCCCGCCAAAGGGGCTGCCGCCCAGGTGCGTGGGCAGGGCCCCGGTTTGGCTGCCGGGCAGGTTTTTTAAGGTGGGCAGGGGGGTGCTAAAATCCCAAATCGTCTCGTCCCCGCCCAAAATCTCTCTCAGGGTTTTGGGGCTAAAGGCGCCGCCGGTGTAAGTAAGGTCGTCGCCGTCTGTTTTATCTTCGCCTATGTTCGCCCAGTTGGTGGCGCTGCCGTTTGCATCCACCATGCCGCTAAAGGCGTGGTTGCCCGCCAGGGTGGCGCCTG
>CAYRFC010000089.1:0-1388 GCA_964423365.1 uncultured Oscillospiraceae bacterium | reverse complement strand
GCCAATGGGCGCCCAGCCCGTGCCGCCGTTGGCGGTGGCGTAGGGGGCCAGGTCCAGGTCGGCCGTCAGCACATAGTGCACCCCTGCGCCGCCGTAAATGGCATTGGTGGCCTTGTTGTTCACAAGGCCTGCCAGGGCGGCAAGCTGGGCCGCCGTGCCAATTTGGTAGGGGCTTTGGGCGCTGCCGCTGCCCGCAAACTGGGGGCTTACCGTTAAATTTTGGATGTTGGCCGCCGTGTAGCCCGCAAAAAACAGGCCCTGGTAGGCGTCATTTGGCTGGGGGGCGGCCAGGGCAAGGCCGGTAATGCTGTGGTTTTGCCCCAGCACAAAGCCCGTAAAGGGGGCGCCGGCGGTGCCAATGGGGGTGAACAGCTCGCCGGTCATATCCAAATCAACTTCCAGGCTATAGTAGGCGGCGGCGTAGGGGTAGCGGCCATTGCCATAGCTTTGCCCGCTGTTTACCAGGGCGGCCAGCTCGGCCAGATGTTCTTTGCCGGTAAGCAAAAAGGGCTGGGCAGGGCTTTGACCAAACACCGCCGGGTTTGCCATGCGTGCGCGGCCATCTGCCGCCGGGGCGGCGGCCAGGGCGGCCTCGGCCTGCTGGGCAAGGCTTATGCCCGCAAGGCCTTGGGCGGTAAGGGCGGGGGCCCCTTCGGGGGCATATTCGTCTATTGCCTCAGCGGCCTCTTCTTCGGCCCCCGTGCCGGGCAAGGCAGAGCCACCCTCGGCCTGTTCAGAATCCACAGGCGAGGAAGAAGCCTCACTTTCTGGGGCGGGGGAGGCTGTGCCCTCCGGCCCTGCGGGCAGGGCAGAGCCGCCGGGCGGCGTGCCGCCGCCCCCCGTAACTGCACTGCCGGGCTCCCCCCGCCTGGCGGGCGCCGCCACCTCACTTGCCAGCACCACGCCGCTCAGGGCAAAGCTCAGTGCCATCGCCAGGCTTAGCACACCTGCCCAAAATCTTGTCTGTTTTCCAGTCCCCTTTTTCATGCTCGCTCTCCCGTTTCCGCTAAAATAGTGTGTGCCTTTTGCTTACCCGGTACATTGCTTTACAGCTCTTTACAGCCGCCCTGCTACTTTGAGCGGCTGCCCTGTGCGCCTTATGGGGCGCCACAGCCCCGCCATATCTGGGGCCGCATACAAGAGTATTAAAATATAAATACATTATACCGAATAATTTGAGCATTTGCAAATCATCCTTTTTGGGCTAAAAAAGGATGACAAGCAAAAATGAAAAAGGCGGTAATAGGCCACCTTTTTCTGCCATTTTGGCAAAAAATGCCCTGTGAGCTATGTTTCGGCTATTTGCCTATGGCGCAAATTTTTTCGGGGTTCAAGTACCCCTTGAAAAACTCTAAAAAAAAGCACAAATCCGAACCCATCGCAGGCGG
>CAYRFC010000088.1:8882-11017 GCA_964423365.1 uncultured Oscillospiraceae bacterium | reverse complement strand
AGTCCCCTCCGAAGAAGTCTGCATACTCCATTCTCAAAACCTCGCGGATGACCTCCATCTCCTCCACCGAAAGGTGGCGGATGCCCGCTTCTATTTTGGCCAGGGTGCTGCGAGAGATATCGCAGCCGGTACACTGTAATTTGGCGGCAAAAGCCTCCTGTGTGTACTGCCTGGCTTCCCGAAAGCGGCGGATGTTGGCACCCAGTACCTTGCTCGACTTGATACCCTGCTTCATGTCACACCTGCCTGGCACGAAAAGTAGGAAACCGCATGATTGGTAAAATTATAAGGCAGCCTTACAAAAAAACTTGCTCCAAAATGAGAGTAGAGCCGAAAGACGCCATGCGGGGGGTGCGGGGCAAGGGTTTACAAAAGCCCGGTAAACGGGCGGGGCAACCATCTGCCTAGGAATAAAACAGAGCACCGGCCTGGGAAAAGAGCCAAAGAAAAACCGGGCAGAAGGAAAACGGGCCTCGTCCACCGCTCCATTTTCCTAAACAGGCGGAGGGAAATAGAAAGGAAGCAGTCAAAAAAATATAGAATTATTTTTTTATTTTGACTTTTGCCAGGCCGTTACAAAAGAGAACCGCCCCTTCGGATGAAAGCATCCAAAGGGGCGGGCATGGCTAGAGGCCGGTTTTTTCCACCACCAGGTAGGGCTGTAGCTGGTAGGGCTTCGGGGCCACAGCGCGGTCCTGCCACATGTAGAACCAGCGTTCCAGCGGGTAGTAATAGTAGCCGTCCTGCCAGTGGTCACTGCTGTCATAGGGGTCGGCGAAAATCAGGATATCGTCGCCAATAGAGGGGGTGCCGTTGCTGTCGTAGCCAATGATGGCCTGCCAGTGGCCGTCCCAGTCGCCCCATTCCACCATGATGGGGCGCCCGGCCTCCAGGTGGCCCAGCAGCCACTGCACAAAATAGCTGTCCTTGGCGTCCTCCACCCACATTTCGGTGGCGTCGTCGTTTTCGCTGGCATACAGCGCGGCCGAGCTAAAGGTGGGGGGCAGGTTTCCCTGGTCGGCTTCGGTCACGCCGTCCTCGGCCGAAAGCAGGTTGTCCGGGCTGTAGTCGGTCAGGTAGCTGCTTTCCAGCACCGTAAAGTCATCCCGGCCGGCAAAATACTCGGTCATCTGCTGCACGTTGGTGCCAAATTCGCCGGGGTTGTTGGCGCTGCCGGGCTGGGCGCCGGGTACGTCCTTGTCGGTGTGAGAGCCCATGGCCACCGCAATGTCATATTCGCTCACGTCATTCACGCCATAGTGGTTCAGCACCATCAGCGCGGTAACGTTCCCGCAGGACCATTCGGTGGTCTGCTGCATGGTCTTGAAGCCCTCAATCAGGGTGAGGTTTTCATCGGACTGCATGTGGTAGAAGTCCGGGTTCACATAGTAGCGGGAGGCGGGGTTGTTGCCGCCGCCCGCGTAGGCGTCGGCGCCGCCCTCGGGGTCAAAGTCCTCGCCGGGAATGGTCTCGGGCATGGGCTTATCGCTCTCTGCGGCGGGCGCAGAAGCGGCGGGGGAGGAGGCCGGCAGCGAGGACGCTGTTGCGGGGCTGGCCGAGGCCGAGAGGCTGGCCGGGGCCGAGGAAGCGGCCGGGGCGCAGCCGGCCAGTGCGGCCAGGAATGCGGCAGAGAGTAGCAGGCTCAGGGTCTTTTTCATGGATGTTCCTCGTTTCTTCATGTGTTCTTTTACAGCATACAAAAAACCGCCCATTACAAGGCGGCCTGGGAAGGGATGTCTGGTTTGGGGGCGGCAAAAAAGCCGCCGTGCACACCGCCGGGCCCAAAAGGGCCGGCCGCCTGTTCAACATCCGCTTGCCATCCGCTGGGGTGGCCGGGGCGGCAAAGCTGCCCCGGAAGCACGATATTTCTATCGCTAGTTCGGCATTTGACCCGGCTGTCCGGTTGGCCTTGTGCTTGTGCTGCAGCCACAAGCGGGTCAGATGGGAAGTAGTGATATCAGGTCGAAAGTGTTGCTTTCTTAGTATCTATCGAATGCGATAATACCATAGTCCGCCCAAGAATACAAGGGAAAATTTCTCTTTCCCGGCGGCGGGGCGGCTGTGGTATGATGAAGTTGAGAGTTGAGAGTTGAGAGTTGAGAGTTGAGAGTTGAGAGTTGAGAGTTGAGAGTTGA
>CAYRFC010000088.1:0-8782 GCA_964423365.1 uncultured Oscillospiraceae bacterium | reverse complement strand
AGTTGAGAGTTGAGAGTTGAGAGTTGAGAGTTGAGAGTTGAGAGTTGAGAGTTGAGAGATAAAGGAGAACCCCATGGATGAAACCGCCCTGCTTCTCACCCGCATGGAGGAGCTGGCCCGCCGGGCCGAAAAAACCGGCATGGCCCACAGCAAGTTTTTAAGCCCGGCCCAGTGCGCGGCGGTGCAGCAGGCCTTTTCTGCCCGCCGGGATGTGGCGCTGCAATTTGAGGGGGGCTTTGCCTGCCCAGAGCGGCAGGTGGCGGTGTTCACCCAGCCCCAGTGGGGCGGCTACCAGCCGGAGGAAATACTGGCGGGGCTGGCCCTTGGCTGGTATAAGGACGAGGCCCCCCGCCACCAGGACGTGCTGGGCGCGGCGCTGGGGCTGGGCCTCTCGCGGGAGGTGCTGGGGGATATTCTGCTGGAGCAGGGCGGCGGCTTTTTGGTGTGCCTGCGGCCCATGGCGGCCGTTTTGGCCGCCGAGCTCTGTGCGGCGGGCCGGGCCAGGCTAAAGCTGGAGGAGATACCCCTGGCCGCCCTGCCCAGCGCCGCGCCACAGCTGGTGGAAAAGCGGGTGACGGTGGCCTCCCCCCGGCTGGACGCCGTGCTGGCCGCCGCCTGGAACTGGCCCCGGGCCGAGGCCGCCGAGGCCATCCGCGCGGGGCGTGTGCAGCTGGGCCACCAGCCCTGCCAGAACGTGGCAAGGCTTCTGCAAGAGGGAGAGGTCTTCTCGGTGCGTGGGAAAGGCCGGGTGAAGCTGCTGAAAATGGGGGATAGCACCCGCAAAGGGCGGCAGTGGCTCAGCCTGGGGTTTTATATGTAGCCAACATTCTTTTTTGGCATTTTTTACGGGACGCCAAAGCCTGGCATAGCTATGATAGAAAGATAGATGAACAGTGTGGGAGGATGCTGCCTTGGAGAAAAAAACGACTTGCCGGGCCTATGGGAGGCTGCTGCGGCAGAACCTGGGCCGGGTGCTGGGCTTTGAACTACTGTACACGGCGGTGACGGCCTGCCTGGGCTTGGCCGGCACGCTGTGGCTGTGGCGGCTGCTGGGGGCGGTCTCGGGCTACAGCCTGCTCAGCAGCGCCCAAACCTGGGCCTATCTGGCCCGGCCCCCGGTGCTGGTGCTGCTCCTCTTGCTGGCGGTGGGGGCCTGCTTTGCAGGCCTGGCCGAGGCACTGGCCCTGGTGTGGTGCTTTGAGGAGGGCTGCCACGGGCGGCGGGCCGGTATGCGGGAGATGCTGGCCGCCGGGCTGCAGGGGCTGCGGCGCTGCCTGCGCCGCAAAAACTGGCCGCTGGTGGTGCTTGCCGCCCTCCTTCTGCCCTTCACCAGGCTGGCGGCGCTGGGCTGCCTGCTGGTGGGGGTGCACCTGCCCGGCTACCTGGAGGCCTTTTTGCGCGCCTGGTGGCCGCTCTGCCTGCTGGGGCTGGCGGCGGTGCTGGGGCTTTTGTGGCTTCTGCTGCGCTATAGCTTGGCCTTCCACTGCTTTTCGCTGGAGGGGAAGGACGCCAAGGAGGCCCTGGCCCAAAGCGCCCGGCTGATGAAAGACAGGCCGCTGAAAACCCGGCTGGTATTTCTGCTGTGGCAGGGCGTTCTGCTGGTGGCGGCCCTGGCTCTGGCGGCGGGGCTTTCGGCGCTGGCCGTTTTGGCGGTGCGGCTGGCCCTGCCGGGGCGCCTTGCCTATGAGGCCGCCCTGCGGGCCGTCTATGGGCTCTGGCTGGCGGTGGGCTGGCTCACACTGCGGCTCTCGGCCCCCTTCAGCTTTGCGCGGCTGGCGGGGCTGTACCACACCCGCCGGGCAGACGGGGCGGTGGCCTGCCCCCGCCCGGTGGCCCTGCGCCCGCTTTTGGGCAGGGTGCTGCCCCTGGCCTGCCTCTGGGCACTGGCCGCGGGCGGGCTGGCTTTTTGGGCCGAGCAGAACCGGGCGGTGTCGCTTGCCGCCCACCTGGCCGAGAAACCCGCCGTGATGGCCCACCGGGGCGATTCCATCGAGGCCCCCGAGAACACGCTGCCCGCCTTTCAAAAAGCGATAGACAAGGGGGCGGAGTGGATAGAGCTGGATGTGCACCAAACCAAGGACGGCCGGCTTGTGGTGCTGCACGACGACAACCTGAAACGGCTGGCCGGGCTGGACAAAAATGTATGGGAGATGACCTATGCCGAGCTGGCGCGGTGTGACGTGGGGGCCTGGTTTTCCCCCGCCTATGCCGGCACCCACCCCCCCACGCTGGAGGAGGTGCTGCAGCTTTGTAAGGGGAAAATCAAGCTGAACATCGAGCTGAAGGTGACCGGGCACGAGACGGATTTTGAAAAACAGGTGCTGGAAACGGTGCTGGCAGGCGGCTTTGAAAAGGACTGTGTGCTGGCCTCGCTGAACGCCGGGGCCCTAAAAAAGCTGAAAGAGCTGGGGGCCTCCATCCCCACGGTGTACATCCTGCCCGGTGTGCCCGGCGGCATGGAAACCCTGCCCTTTGCCGATGTGCTGAGCCTGCAGGCCAGCGCCACAAGCTGGCAGCTGGTAAACAGCGCCCACGGGGCGGGCAAGCGGGTGTATGCCTGGACGGTGAACCGGGAATACGGTATGGAGGAGATGCTGGACCTGCGGGTGGACGGCCTGATTACCAACGACCCGGTACGTGCGCGGGAGCTGCTGGCGGCGGCCCACCTCAGCGGCCCGCTGGCCCAGGTGGTGGGCTCCTGCTTCCAAGGCGCCGCCTCACCTGCCCGGGGGGCGGGCTAGGCGGCCCCCATTTTATTACAGTTTTTAGCAAAGCTTGCGCAGCAAGCTTTGCCAGAAACTGCTATGCAGCGCCCTGTTTTCCCATATTTATGCGCTATCGTCTGTCAATTTGCTGTAAGGCCCCGCAGGGAACTATAAATATCTTGCGGAAAATGGGGGATGGGATTCACAATTTGTTTTTTCTGCCGATATGTATAGACAGAAAGCTGAATCGGATGTTCAAGTCCAGTCTGTCAAAAATTTCCCGACGGCGGGAATGGACAGGGGGAGAGGGGCTGTCGCCCGCTCCCTCTTGTTTTAGCCATAGGTATTTTGGCGATAGAGAGGTATTTCCACCGGCTTTTCTGGCGTGGCCGAAGGGCTGCATCCCCCTGCCGAAAAGGGCCTGCCCCGTGGGTGCCGGGGCGGCGAAGCCGGCTTTTTGCCTTTCGGAATTCCGCCGGTTTTCCCGGCCTGCGGGGCGGTTTTGCCGCCCCAATGCCGCCTGCGCGCCGCCTGTGCATAAATCGATTACAATCGCACACAGTTGGAGGGCGAATGGGCAAAAAAACGGGCGGTGCATCCTGTATAATCAAGTGAGGAGGATAGACAAATGAATATTGCGATCTGTGATGACAACCAGAAGGAGCTGGAACATTTGTGCAGCTTGGTCAGGGAGTATCAGCGCAGACACCCCTCACTGGAAATTCAGGTGGAGCGTTTTCCATCCATGCAGGCCCTGGCGGCGCAAATGGAAAATGGAAGCGAATACCAGTTATTTTTGCTGGATATTTTAATGCCGGGTTGCACCGGCATTGAGTTTGCCCAGAGTGTACGGCAGGGGGGAGGACAGGGGGCCTTCATTTTTGTTTCGGCCTCGCGCGAGTATGCCCTGGACGCCTTTTCAGTGGACGCCATGCAGTATATTTTGAAGCCGGTGGAGGGGCCGCCCCTGTTTGCCGCCATGGACAAGGCGATGCGCGCCCTGCGCACCGAAACGGCCAAAAGCATGGCCGTCTCCACCCAGGAGGGCATCAAAACCATCCACTACCACAACATTGTGTTTGTGGAATGTGCGGGGCATTTTGTGCATTTTCACCTTACCGACGGCACCAACCTGTGCAGCAAAACCCTGCGCCAAAGCTTTGCCAGCTATGTGGCCCCGCTTCTGGCCGACGAGCGCTTTGTGCGCACCCACCACTCGTTTGTGGTGAACAAGCAGCATGTGTTAAAGCTCAGCCAGCGGGAGTTCCTGCTCAGTGGCGACTATTTGGTGCCCATCTCGCGGGACAAGTTTGCCGATGTGAAAGCCAGCTACCTGAACTTTGTGGACAGGCGGACAGAGCTGTGATGAATGCCGGGGCGCTGCTGATATGGTCCCGGGTGCAGGTAATGGCGGCCGGGGTCTTTGTTATTGTGTGCACCCTGTTTTTGGTGCCCTGGCGAAAGCCCATGAAAACCATGGTGAAAATTGCCCTGCTGGGCATTGTGTTCTTGCTCGGTGTGTCCATCTATGGCTACTTCTTCACCACCATTTCGCTGGATGCCTTTTGGGTGTTTTTGGCGGCCTTGCTGGTGGTGGTAAGCTACTGCTTTGCCCAATACAGGGATGTGCGCACCCTGTTTGGGCTTTTCAGCGTGGTCAGCCTCAACGTGTCCGCCTCCATGCTCAGCATTGTGGGCTGCTCCTGGGTTCCATATCTGCCCCTGCGGGTGCTTCTCATGCTGGGGGTGCACCTGCTGTATACCCTGTGCTGCTATCGGTTCATCCGCCGCCCCCTGTTCAGCCTGCTGCAGGCGGGGGGCCGGGGCTGGCTGCTGGGCTGCCTGGTGCCGGTGCTGCCGCTGCTGGCCCAGCTGCTGCTCTCCAGCGTGCCTGGCCGGGGCAGCCTGAGAAGCTTTCCCATGCTGATGCTGGCCATTGCCGTCATCAGCCTGATGGTGCTGATGTTTTATATTGTGTTCTGCCAGCTGCTCAGCCGGGTGTTCGAGCGCTACCAGCTGGAGCAGCTGTACCAGGCCATGTCCCTGCAGGTGAACAGCATGGAGCGGCAGATGGAGGAATTTTCCCTGCAGCAGAAAAAGGGGGCCGTCTTCCGGCACGATTTGCGGCATTTCATCAACTTCATAGACACCAGCATCCGCAACAAGCTCTATGACGAGGCCCAAAGCGGGGTGGACGGCTTGCTCTCCCACCTCTCCGAGGCGGAGCAGGCCGGCCGGCAGTTCTGCCAAAATGTGACGGTAAACTCCCTGATGCGGTATTTTGAAGAATATGCCGCCGTGCGCGGCGTGCAGCTAGAGGCCCAAATTGCCCTGGGCGAGCTGGAGCATGTGGACAAAAGCGAGCTGGCGGTGCTGCTGTCCAACACGCTGGAAAACGCCATCAACGCCTGCACCAGGGAACCGGAGGGAAGCCCCCGTATGGTGCGGGTGAAGATGCATCTGGCGGGGCAGCAGCTGTTTATTCTGGTTTCCAATAGCTGCACCCAGCCCGTTTTGTTCGATGCCGCCACCGGCCTGCCCATGGCCCAGGCCAGCCGGGAGGGCCACGGCCTTGGGCTGGTAAGCGTGCGCGCCTTTGCGCGGAAATACGGCGCGCAGATAAACTGCGCGCAGGAGGCTGGCTGGCTGCACCTGCGGCTGGTGGTGTGAGGCCGCAGGAAAAGGCGCCCCAAACATTTCAGTGGCCGCCAGCACCTGCCGGCGGCCTGTGCTTTACAAAGGCGGCTGCTCCTCGGGCAAAGGCGGGCGCACCAGCGGCAGCAGGCGCTCCTCACAGGCGCCGAAGCGGGCATAGTTCTCCCGCGCCTCCACAAGGCTCAGGCCGTTGGCCCCGCCCGCATAGGCGGGGTTTTCCCGTTGCCGGGGGTCGTCCTCCCAAAAGCACACCGGGCATATCTCATACAGGCCGGGCGGGGCCTGCAGGCTGCGGCAGCCGCAGCAGGGGCATAGGCTTTGCATCGGGGCACCTCACTGCCTTTCAAAGTAGGCCAGTCCGTCGTCCGGGCGGAAAAAGCTGCGGATGTACCCGTCGGTGGAGAGCACCAGAAACTGGTTGCTGGCCTCCTCGTAAATCACGGTGTCCCCGTCCTCCTTTTCGGCCTTGCGCAGGGCCGTGGGCGAGGCGATGAGCGCGTTCGCCAAGAGAAGATATTCCTCTCTCGTGATATCGCCAAATTCCGCCCCGTGCTTTTCATAGTGGCTCTCCAGCAGCTTTTCGCTGCGAAAGCCATACTGGATGCCAACCCCGGAGGCCGCCGCCTGGCCGGGGGCTTCCGGCTCGGCGGAAAGGCCGGCAAAGCCGCCCACAAGCCCCCCCAGCAAGCTCACTGCCAGGGCCACCGCCAAAACCAGGGCCGTCACGGCCCCTCTTTTTCCACTTTTCCTCATAGGTCTCCTTGCCCTTCGGGCGTATTTTACCGTAAAGACGTATCGCTGCGCTTTTGCAGATATTCCCCAGTATAGCAAACAAGAGCATGGCAGGCCCGCGCGGCGCATTCTTTGGCAGGCTTTGCGCCAAACCGGAAAGGCCGCGGCGGCATCTCCTCTGTGCGGTATTGCCCTAGTGCCGCTTGTCTCATGTTCAGCTGATTTGCCCTAAGCACCGGCGGCCAGCCGGGCGGCCCTCTGGCGGGCCTCATGCTGCACACGCTCCATGTCTATGGTCAAAAACTCGCCGTTTTGGTAAAGCACCCGCCCGTCCACCATGGTCAGGGCCACGTCGGCGGCGCCGGCGGCGTAGAAAACATTGGCCAAAAGGTCGTGCTGGGGGCAGAGGTGGGGGGCCGAAAGGCGGAACACGGCAATATCGGCGCGGTTCCCCACTTTCAGCATGCCGCAGTCCTCCCGGCCCTGGGCCAGCGCACCGTTTTGGCAGGCCATGCGCAAAAGCTGGGTGGGCGGCAGCAGGCTGGGGTCCCGGTGCAGGCCCTTTTGCAGCAGGCTGGCCAGGGTGGTCTCCTCCAGCATGTTCAGGTTGTTGTTGCTGCCGCAGCCGTCGGTGCCAATGCCCACCCGCACCCCCTTTTCCAGCATCTCAGGCAGGGGGGCTATGCCGCTGCCCAGCTTTAGGTTGCTGGTGGGGTTGTGCGCCACGGTGGCCCCGCTGCGCGCCAGAATTTCAAAGTCCTCCCCCTCTATCCACACGCAGTGGGCGGCAATCACCGGCGCCTCAAACACACCCAGGCTCTCAAACCACCGGGCAGGGGTCATGCCGCGTCGGGCCTTGGCCTCCTCATGCTCCTTCTGCGTTTCGGAAAGGTGCAGGTGAATGCGCATCCCCTCGGCCCTTGCATAGTCCGCAAGGCCTTGGGCGGCGGGGGCCTCGTTGGTAAACTCGGCGTGGATGGAAAGCTCAATGGCCACCCGGTCATGCGGCAGGGCTGCGGCGGCGCGGCGCAGCATCTGGGTTTCGGCATAGCTGTCGTCCTCACAAAAGGGGGTGAGATTGCCCAGCTCTGTGAAGAGGCCGCAGGAGAGGTTCGCCTTGATGCCGCTCTCCTCGGCTGCGCGCAGGATGGCGTCCTCGGCGGCATACATGTCGGTGAAGGACACCGTGCCCCCGGCCAGCATTTCGCCCACGCCCAAAAGCGAGGCCCAGTATTTGTCCTCGGTGCTCATCCGGCTCTCAAAGGGCAGCATTTTTTCGTCCAGCCAGCGGTGCAGGGGCAGGCCCTCGCCAAAGCCGCGCAGCAGGGTCATGGGCAGGTGGCTGTGCAGGTTCACAAAGCCGGGCAGGGCGGCCTTGCCCCGCCCGTCATACACCGGGCCAAAGTCCCCTGCGGGCTTTTCCTTGCCCAGATACACAATTTTGTCCCCCTGGGTGGCCAGGTATACGTCCTCCAGCACCTCGTAGTTTTCCCCCACGGCGGTGATATTTTGAAACAGCATGGCGGCCTCCTTCTGGGCGTTTTCCACAGTATAATCGTCTGGGCGGTTTTTCGCAAGCAAAAAGGCCGCCCGCGGGCGGCCTGAAAGCTGTTCCCTAGGATGCTTGATGCTCAGTGTTCTTTTGGGTGGCAACCAAAAGCCAATCCACGGCTTCCGCCTGTTCTTTCAGTCGCTCCTCTGTACTAGATACAAGGTGCTGTTTGGAATTTTCATCCCGGATTCTCCGAAGTTCTTTCATGGCGTTACTCTCCATACGTCACACCTCCTCAATTAACATAGTGGGTGAAACAATGCTGATTTCTTTGTAATGATTGATTGCGTTCACAATTCGTATCTGGTTGATCGTTTTGTAGTTGACCAGATGTTTAAAATTCCATGATACAATGATATCGCAGTTATTCACCACCGCATAGGCAATATGTAAGCAGTCATCCAGGCTTTTTTCCCGCAGAACACCATTTTGCACATACTCGTTTGCCAGTTCGCGAATTTCCTCGGTTTCCGCCAGAATAGAAAAAGAAATCAATCGCAGCATTTCGGTCATTTGCCCGCGTTTTGGTTCGCTGCATTGCTGCAATTCATGGGCGGTTAAGGGAGAAAGAAACAATTCATATCGGCCTTTTTGAAAGTCCATCCACAAGGCGCGCGTATCGCTCATTTTTTCGGGCGTATCCTCAGCAAACAAATGGCTGATAACGGAGGTGTCTAAATACAGCTCTAGTCGCTTCATTCTCTCACCACCTTGTTTTTTTATTATACCACCAGAAAAGCACATGTGCAAGACAAAAGGCCGCCAGCTGGCGGCCTCAGCCTGTCAAAAAAGTAGTTCACACAAAGCAAATAGGTGAATCAGGTATGGTTTTGACCTTTAGGGGTTGTTAGGGGCAAAGCCCCTAACCCGTCGGAGACATAGACTCTACCTTCGAGCTAAGCGAGCTGCTCTCATATAAAATAACGTAAAATTGTTTGAATCAGAGCAGGTCGCCTGCGGCTCCAAGGTGTTTTTAGTTCCCTCCGGGGGGTCAAGGTGCTTCGCCCCTTGACAATCCCCAAAGGTCAAGACAAGTAGTATCCGCCTTCCTTTGCTGTAGAAAAGAGGTTCTTTGACGGTCTGAGGCCGCCCGCGGGCGGCCTTTTTGGCGGAAAAACGCTTAGTAGTCCTTGCCAAT
>CAYRFC010000087.1:3741-11115 GCA_964423365.1 uncultured Oscillospiraceae bacterium | reverse complement strand
AAACAACATAATAATTCTACTGTTGTTTGGCACACAAATTTGGCAGTGCCTCGCTTTTTGCAGCTTTTGTGCGGGGTCATTTTCCGCACAAAAAAATAAATTTATTTTTGCGCCAACCTTTTTGCCTTGTGAATGGACTAGTATAACGAGACAGGTTGACCGAAACTGGGGAAAACAATGGGGAATAAAAAGAATTACCGAGACTTGGATCTGCTTGTACAAAAAGCGATACAGGGAGACAAAAAGGCCTTTTCCAAGCTGTGTGAGCGGGAGGCTTCTCAAATAATCTACCTGTGCGCGAAGCGAATGGGCAACTTGCATGATGGAGAGGATGCGGCGCAAGAGGTGTTTATCACCCTGCAAACACGCATCACCTCGCTGAATGCACCGGAGGCCTATGTAACCTGGCTGCAAAAAATTATTTTCTATGTGTGCACAAGAATGAGGCAGAAGAAGATGAACCATGCCGAAATGGTACCAGTGGAGGAGCTTGAAGACCTTTATAGCGAGACCGATGCCTCGTTTCTTCCAGAGGAATACTTTCAAAAACAAGAAAAACGCGAAGAACTTTTGGCCGTGATTGACAAATTGTCTGAGCAAACC
The DNA here is from genome assembly GCA_964423365.1 of uncultured Oscillospiraceae bacterium. Lineage (GTDB taxonomy): Bacteria > Bacillota > Clostridia > Oscillospirales > Ruminococcaceae > JAAYCI01. The sequence goes on along the minus strand of CAYRFC010000087.1, from coordinate 10,512 downwards.
CGCTCCTGCATTCTGATGCACTATTTTAGCGAGCTAAAAATTTCAGAGATCTCGCAAATTCTGAACATTACCGAGGGAAGCGTAAAGGGCTCACTCTACCTTGGGCGCACCAAAATACGCAAGGCTTTTGAACAAAAAGACCAAAACAACCAGCTCAGCGCAGTGCCCACGCTGCCCATGGCGGCGCTTAGTGGCCTGTTTAGGCAGGAGATGGCACAGATGGTCAGCCCGGCCGTGGTGCGTCATTGCCTTGGTGGCTGTGGCCTGCTAACGGCCAAGGCGGCACTTTTGCTTCAGCTGCCCGCGGCAAAAACTGTGCTTGCGGCCATATGCGTTTCTGCTACGGTAACCACACTTTTTGTCAGCGTACCTTACTTTGCTTCACGCCCACCCAATGTTTCTTTGTCCACGCAGCCTGTTCCCCAGCAGGCCTATATGGAAAAAGCAAACTGGGCTGAAGATACAGCAGCCGAACAGGCTGCCCCTTTACCGGAAACTGCCTCGCCCGGTTCATCCCCCAGTGGGCCGGGCGGGCAGGCCACGGTAGAAGAACCTGCCGCGCCTAAAGAACCTGCCACACCCATAGAACCTACCACGCCTGAAAAACCCGCCGTGGGAAGCGGGCAGACGGCGGGAACCGGGCAGGCCCCAAAAGACGAGGCCCCGGCCCTGCCTGCCACGCTAAGCGGCAGGGTGTATTTAGAAGATGCGGCGCAGCCTGGTTTATTTTTGCACACAGAACAGCTTATGGATGTGGAACTGAAATTGCAGGATGCCGCAGGACGCGAAATTGCAAAAACCCGCCCAAACGCCGAAGGCATGTTCACCTTGCAGGTTGCGGCTGTTTATTTACCGGGCACTTACCGGCTGCACATGGCCCTGCCGCCGCAAGGGGGCTTCACTTCTGGCAGGCAAAACCCACAGGGATATGTGGAAGTACCTCTTAAGCCCGGGGAGACGGTGAAAGGCGTGGCCCTTTACCTGCACCACCAAGCGGACGGCATACAAATTGAACTGGAGGGCGGAAACTGCGCGTGTGGGCACCTGAACCCGGCAACGGCAAAGTTTACAGGGGCTGCGTTTTTGCAGTGCCACTGGGAACTGGTGCGAAACACCGATGCCGCCATACTGGCCAGCGGCGAGGGAAGCACCCTGGCCCAGCCTCTGGCCCAGCTGCTGGCAAAAGGCGAAAATGGCGGGTATACCATTCACTTTACAGCCTTAACCTTAAGCGGAGAGACAGCAGAGATGGAGAGAAGCTTTCAAATATTCGCCGGGGAGATAGAAGCCGGGCAATTTGATTGAAAGAAGAAAAAACGGGCCTGCCTTTTTGGGCAAAGCACCCAGCGGTGCCCGTGCAATAAAGCAAAATAACGAGGAAGAGAGAGGAACGGCAATGAACAAGAAAAACGGAAAACAAAATGGGAGGAAGACCCTCGTCGCACTTGTTCTTACTGGTGTGATGACCCTGAGTTTTATGCCCACGCTGGCCTTGGCCAGTTCTATAGAGGGGCCGCCCTCCTCAGGGTCTGAGTCTGCCACCTCGGCGCAGGCAGGCAGCGGGCAAAGTGAAATGCCGGGAAGCTCTTTTGTGCCCCCGGAAGACCCCGCAGCCCAGCCGCCCAGCCAATCTTCCTCCAGTCAGCCGGTTTCTTCCTCGGGCTCAGCGGCTTCTTCGTCCGGCCCGGCGGTGTCATCTTCCGGCCCGGCCAGCGGGCCGCAAAGTGGCATAGCCAGCCAGCCGGCGGCCCCGGCAGCTGAGTACACCGTTTCGTTCTACAGCGAGGCAGGTGTTTTGCTAAGCGAAGTGCCCGTGGCGGAAAACGAGATAGTGGCGGCAGACGCGGTGCCCGCTGTGCCGCAGGAAGGTTTTCTGGGCTGGTATGAGCAAGCGGTGGCCCAGGCTATTGCCGCCGCAAGGGAGGAGTATGCCCTTGCGGTGCAGGCCTACGAAAACGCCCTGGACACAACGCCCGAGGGTGAGCTCCTGCCCGAGGAGCCGCAACCTGTAGACCCCGCCGCCTTTGGCGCGCCGGTAAGCCTGGCATCCCCGGTGGTGAAAAATCTTGCATTGCAGATGGTTCTGGCCAGCGCTGCGCCCCAGCCGTTTGCCGCAGCGCGCGGCAGGTCAGTTCCAGGGGTGGGCGGCGCCACCCCGGCCTCGGCGTTTTTGTTCGATGCGTCCACCCAAACCATCGTCGGCCTTGCGGGCGACGCGCCGCGGGACATTGTGGTGCCGGCCAGCCTGTACGGTGTGGCGGTGCTGCATATTGGGGACAACGCCATGGCCGGCAAGCAGCTTACAAGCGTCACCTTGCCTGAGGGCCTGCTTACCATAGGGAGCAATGCGCTGATGAATAACCCCAGTATTGAGGTACTGGTGCTTCCAAACAGCCTTGTCTCTATTGGAGACTCCGCCTTTGAGGGCTGCACCGGGCTAAAAACACTGAACCTCGGAACAGGGGTGCAGACCATTGGGAACTACGCGTTTTTTTACAGCGATTCGTACTATGATAATTTCGGAACTCTCGAAAACCTAACAATCCCTAATAGCGTCATCTCTATAGGAAACAATGCCTTTTCCGGCATGTCTAATCTGAAGACGCTGGATTTGGGGCAAGGAGTGCAGACCATTGGAAGCTATGCTTTTAGCTATTGTGGTAAAAATACCCAAACCATCAACCTCGACATTCCCGATAGCGTACACACCATTGGAGATTTCGCTTTTAGCGGAAGCAGGTTAAAATCGCTCAAACTGGGCAAGGGTGTGCTGGCCCTTAATCGCGGTGTATTTAGTTCCGCTTCAATTGAGACAGTGGATTTGGGAGAGCACTTACAAAGCATTGGGACAAGTGCATTTGCTATGTGCGACAAGATTACCAACATCACCATTCCGGCCAGTGTTCACACAATAGCGGGCGATGCCTTTGCTAATAATACTTTAAATTTAAAGAAACTGAAAAAAATACTGATTCCCTCGAAGGCAACGGACGAAATTGCCGGCGCGCCCTGGGGCAACATCACGGCCACTGTGTACTGGAAAGACGTGATAGACGCAGACCCCTTTGTCTTTAACACGGCTACCAAAAACATCGTGGGCTATATTGGTGGCGGCGGCGCGGTGAATATTCCCGTCAGTATTTCGGTTGAGGGCGCGGAAGTACCCGTGCAGGGCTTCTCAACTGGAGTCTTCACGGGAAACGAGAGCATCACCTCCGTCACCGTTCCCGAGGGAACCACAACCATTCCGGACGCTGCTTTTGCTGGCTGCGGTGCCCTGGCAAGCGTCATTCTGCCATTTAGCCTCACCACGATAGGCGAAAATGCCTTTACGATGTGTAAAAGACTTACCAGAATCACCTTGCCAAGCGGGCTTACCACACTGGGCCGCGGCGCTTTCTCTGGTTGCTACAGCCTCACTAGCATCAACCTGCCAAACGGTATCACCCGTTTGGAGGAATACGTGTTTTTTAACTGCAACGGCCTCACCAGCATCACCTTGCCAAGCAGTCTTAAAACGATTGGGTCCAGCGCTTTGGCGTACAACAACGGCCTCACCGATATCACCATTCCGGACAGTGTAGTGGACATCAGCAATACTGCTTTTTTTAGTAGCATGAATCTGAAAAAAATTCTGATTCCCACCAAAGAGACGGATGCCATTCTTGGCGCGCCCTGGGGCGGCCTGAGAGCCACCATATATTGGAAAGATGTTGTGGATATAAGCCCCTTTGTGTACAACACCCACACCAATAACATCGTGGGGTATATTGGGCCCGGCGGCGACGTGGACATTCCGGCCTCCCTCACGCTGAATGGTGCCGAACTGCCCGTGCTGGGCATTGGCGAGAATGCCTTTGCGGGCATCCCCACCATCACCTCGGTCACCATTGCGGAGGGCATCACCTCGGTGGGCAAAAGTGCCTTCCAAAGCTGCACCGGCCTGCGCAGCGCCACCCTGCCAAACAGTGTTACCAAAATAGAATGGGGCACCTTTTCTGGCTGCACCGCCCTTGTGAACGTCACCCTGCCTGAAAACCTTGCCTCCATTGGGCCTTCTGCCTTTAGCGATTGCAGCGCCTTGGCCGGCATCAGCCTGCCAAACAGTGTTACCACCATTGGTGAATTTGCTTTTTCGCGATGTGAAAAGCTTAATAACATCACCCTGCCCAGCGGCCTCACAGTTTTGGAAGATTATGTTTTCCAGGCTTGCACCGCCCTTACGAACATCACCCTGCCCGAGAATCTTGTCCGCATTGATGGTGGTGCCTTTGCTCTTTGCAGTTCTTTGGCAGGCATCACCCTGCCTGCCGGCCTTACATCCATTCAGACCTATACCTTTAGGGACTGTTCAGCTCTTACAAATATCCAGTTCCCCGCCGGGCTTACCGACATAGGTGGAGAAGCCTTTGCCAATTGCACCAGTTTGGGGCAGCTCAACTTCCCAGCGAACCTCAGCTATGTGGCAAGCGATGCTTTCAAAGGCTCAAACAGCATCCCCAGCATTTTGGTGGCGCGCAGCGAGGTGGGCGCGCCCCCCTCACTTACGGCAAACAGGCCCTGGGGCGCGCCGCAAAGCACCGAGGTGCGCTACCTGGGGGAATATGTCGCTTTCTCGCACACGCTTTCTCAGGTGCCCGGCGAATATAAGAAAAACATCAACATCAGCGCCAGCATTGGCGCCTCTTACCTCATCAATGTCGTCACCCTGCCAAACGGCAAGGAGGTGAACGCACTGGGCCAGCGCTGGCCTAGCACCGGCACATACTCATACCCGGTTACCCAAAATGGCACCTACACCTTTAAGGGCAAAGACCAAAAAGGCCTTACGGTGGAATATAACGTGGTGGCAAACGGCATCGGCGAGGTGAACCTGACGGCTGCAAACGGCGTGGTGAGCACTGCCGATGCCCCCTCCCTCACCGAGGCCGAGGTGTTGCGGCTGCTGGGCGCTGTGGCCAAGGACGAGCTGGGCGCGGACGTGCCCCTCAGCCTGGCAAGCGGCCATTTGGCCCGGGCGCAGGCCCTCACCTCACCCGGGGCCAGCGCGGCAATCACTGTCAAAGCAGGGCCGCACGCAGCGTCTGGCCAAACAAAGCAAACCACCGTCACCCTCACCGCCACGGGTGACTATGTGGTGCAGTTTGTAGACTGGGACAACAGCCCCCTTGGCGCGGCGCGGGCCGTGGCCCATGGCGGCGACGCCACCCCGCCGCCAGAGCCCACCCGCACAGGCTATGATTTTGCCGCCTGGGACAAAGCCTACACCAATGTGCAGGCAAACCTGGTGGTGCAAGCAACCTATACGCTAAAGCAATATACTCTTTTGGTGAAAAACCCGGGCGGCAGCCAAAACATGAGCGCCACCGTGCCAGACGGCACCGCCCTGACCATTTTGAACAAAGACGGCGGCACCCTGCGCACCGAAACGGTGAATGGGGCCAACCTGACCGTGACCCTGCCGGCGCTGCAAGGCGCGGGCGAGGCCCCCACCGGCCAAGAACTGGACAAATGGACAGTGACCAAGCAGACGGAAAGCCAATACACCGCCACCCCAAGCTTTAAGGCAAAGCAGTATACCGTCACCTTCACCGCCGGGGCAAACGGCGCGCTGACAGGCGGCGCGCCCCAAACCAAACATGTGCCCCACGGCACCGCCTTTAGCGCGGTGGCAAAACCCGCCACCCAGCCAAGCGCCAACTACAAACTGGAAAATTGGACACTGGAGAGCGGTGCCGCTGTGCCCGCCGCCATCACCCAGAACATCACCGTGCGCGCGAACTTTACGCTGGAAACCCATACCGTCACCTTCACCGCCGGGCCAAACGGCACGCTGGAGGGCGGCGCGCCCCAAACCAAAGAGGTGCCCCACGGCACCGCCTGGGACGCTGTGGCAAAACCCGGCACCCAGCCACAGGCCGGTTATGCGCTGGAAAAGTGGACGCTGGACGGCGGCGGGCAGGTGCCCGCGACCATTACAGAGGACATCACCGTGAAGGCGGTGTTTGGCCGTGCAGATTTCACCATCACCTTTACAGCGGGTGAAAACGGCACCCTGGTGGGTGACGCGCAGCAAACCACCCGCGCGGTGAAGGGCATGCGCTGGGCGGATGTGGCGAAGCCCGGCACCCTGGGCAAGCCCGGCTACGCGTTTGACATTTGGACACTGGCAGACGGCGGCGCGATGCCTGCCACCGTGCAAAGTGACCTTGCTGTGCTGGCAAACTTTACCGGAGAGACCTATACGGTTACCTTCGATGGAAACGGCGCGGATGTGCAGGCCCTGCCACCCACCATGCGGGTGACATTCCCGCAAAACACACTGGGCGCGCTGCCAAAGCCGCCCACCCGCGCCGGGCATCTGTTCAGCGGGTGGAACCTGCAAGCCGACGGGCGGGGCCCCGTGTTTGACCGCAGTACCCCCATAACAGCCAACATAACCGTATACGCCCAATGGACAGTGCAGCATTACACGCTGTCTTTCCACCTCAATGGCGGAGAAAGCGTGCAAATCCCCTCACAAACCGTGCCTGCGGGTGAATTGGCCAAGGCGGTTACAGACCCCACCCGCACGGGCTTCACGTTCACCGGCTGGGCCACCCGCCTCACCGAGGGGGAAACCTGGAATTTTGGCACCTCCCGCATGCCCGCAGAGAATTTGACCCTGTATGCACAGTGGAGCGAAAACGCGGCGCCCCCGCCAAACAGCCAGGCCCCAGCGCCCCCACCGAACAGCCAGGGCCCCACACCGGGGGCAAATCCGGGCGGCGC
>CAYRFC010000087.1:0-3641 GCA_964423365.1 uncultured Oscillospiraceae bacterium | reverse complement strand
CGCCGGAAGAGGACGATAGCAGCAGCACCAGCGCTGAAAACGCCACCGCAGGCGTTACGGGCGGTGCGGCGGCCACCGGTACCGGCACCGGCCCTGCCTCCAGCGGCAGCGGTGGGCAGCAGGCAGAACCAGGGGCAACCACACAGGAGGAACTGCTGCAAAAGCAGAGCGGAAACGTATTTACCGATATAGTCGACGGTCTTGTGCCCTTGGGCAGCCTGAACATACCCGGGGTGTGGTCTTTACTCAGCTTGGTTTTGGCAGTGTTGGGCCTTTTCAGCAGCCTACTCTGTGTTTGCATGGCAATTCTGCGCCGCAGGCAAAAAAGAGGAGAATACCAGGAGCAGAACCTTTGGCTGAACGAGAAAACCCGGCGCCTTGTGCGCTTGCTGGCCATACTGGCCGGTGTAGGGATGGGTGTGCTGTTCCTGCTGCTGAACAATATGGCAAACCCAGTGGTATGGGTAAACGGCAGCACACCAATCTTTATTGTGCTCTTCCTCGCGCAGTGCTTTGCCGGCTTTCTGACGGTGCTAAAGGCGCGGCGCACAGTGAAAAAGGGGTTGCCTAGCAGTTAATGACAAACATATCAATCAAATAGTCTATAACGGTTGACCCATATGGTAGCGGCATCCTGAAAAGGTGGGTGCCGCTACGCTTTTATAATTAATTACAAAGGGGAGGCCTTGTTTGGTGCTGCCAAGCGGGTGAAATGTAGATATGAGAAAAGAAACAATGCTGCTAAGAACACAGGAAATAGACGAAATTTCTCACCATGATATCCAGCATATAGAACAGCATCTGGCACACAAAGATGTACAAAGTATGGAAAGCGTGGCTACGAAGCGCATTCACCAAACCATGCACAGTCTAAGCCAAAAAGTAAAGCAAAAGAGAAGTACAACAAAGGGCATTGTGCAAGAACTTACGAATATTTTGCTGGAAACCGGAGCCAATGATAATGCGGCTGTGCTCAGCTATCAGGAACTTCAGCTGCAATGCAAAGAAAGGCCCGGCCGCTATGCTATGGTAATTTTCACTTTTTGTATGCGTGGGGAGAATGCTAACCGGAAACTGCTTGAGCAAACGATAGACAGCTTTCAAACAATGGCTGCGGGAATGTTGCGCGGGCATGACATGGTTGTTCCCCACGGCTATAACCGGGTGCTGGTGGTAATGCCAAACCATTCCAGCGGCACAGCGCATCAAATTAAAAAGCGGCTATACAACTCCTTCAAACAAACAGCCGCGGCAAAGGAGGTGCATTCGCAGGCTGAAGTGGCTGAAATACGGCCCGCCAAGGGTATTTTGCGAGGTGTGCTGTGACGCAAAACATGGGGCTGGCTAAAAAACGAAAAAGCAGGAAAAAAGGCAGATCCTTTTGGGATAAAACCCTTTCTGCTCTCATGATATTCATGGCGTGTTTGATAATTTTCAGCGTGATATTGGTGGTTTTCTTCAATGGTAATTTGCATGGAATAGGGTTTATGTCTGGCGAACTCTCCGATGTTCCCCCTCCCCTTACGCTGCCCAGTCTTCCACAGGGCCAAGGAGACGGTTCACAGCAAAGCTGTGTGAAAACCTGCTGTATATTCAACCTGGATAACGTAAAAGAGGGGTATCTTTTGGCGCGATATCCCACAGAGAAAAAAGTGTCTGTCATACTTGAAAAAGATGGAAAGCAACTGCGTGAAGACTTGCCCTCCGGTGGTAAATATACGGTAATCCCGCTCAACTTCGGCGATGGCCGTTATTCCGTAAGCCTATGTCTCCAAAAAGAAGGCAATCAATACAATATAATTTCTAGTATCCAGCTTTCAGTGAAAATTGAAGACCCCTTAAAACGCTTTCTTTTGCCCATCCCCATTTCTGATTTTACGGAAGACACCACTGCGGTGGCTGTGGCCAGAGAACTGTACACCGAGGCTGCCTCGTCGGCCGAGTTTGCTGATTTGGCATTCCGCTGGGTGACTGACACCATATCGTATGACGAAGAAATGTTTCTTTTGGCTAGCAGTTCCGGCTATCGCCCAGACCTAGACCGTATTGTTGAGGACGGCAAGGGCATCTGTGCCGACTATGCTTCGGTTTTTGCCGCCATGCTTCGCTCCTGCGGCATTCCCTGCCAGATTGTGTATGGAGATATAGAGACAACCACTGGCAAACGGTACCACGCCTGGAACATGGTTTGGCTGGAAGATGCTAGTGGCGAGGGTAAGTGGTGGCGATATGACCCCACGCTGGGCAAAAGCTTTATGGACCCCTCACGCCCGTATGGCCTTATGGCAGAGCTTCTTGGGTACAGCCGCTACGAAGAGGCACAGGTGGTGCGCTAAAAGCAAGCCTTGCAGCTGGGACAAATGGGATTGGTTTCTTAGGTGGAAAAGAGTTAATTAGAAGATTGATTCTTTTCCCTTTCCATTACAATGGTTGCTTCCCTACTGATGTATTAAAATAACATCCGCCGCAAAATGCTCCATCGGTGGCTTTTGGTGTGCCTATCAAGTGAAAACAACTGGTTGTATGCTTTCCTGTGGAAAGAATACCCAGTTGTTTTTCTGTATATTTCCACGCAACGTAGCAATGACTCAACACTGCATTGCCGCTCCCCTCCTGCTTTCTATCATTTTTTCGCCAAAAAATGATAGGAGGCACACGATGAATACCAATATCAAAAAACCAATGGCCTATTTCTGCACAATGCAAAAAAATGCGGATAAGAATGAATTTCGAAGTAACCACAACGCCAGAAAACATATACTTTATGCTGGAAATACAATTGAACAAATGGCGACCAACGACAACCGCAATGAAGCATTGGATGCAGAGGTAGCTGCTCTCTCTGTTGAAAGCTGGATTATGTTGGTGGAGGACGAGTGCTTGCACGGCGCATTATGTAAGCTGCGCAGCACAGACATACAGATGCTGTTTCTTCATTATGCACAAGGGCATACCCAACTAGATATCGCAAAAAAGTATGGCGTCAGCCGGGGGGTGATTAACCGTAAATTAAAGAGAATACATAAATTCATTAAAAAAGTTTACGAAGATGCCTACAAAAGGGGGGTGTGATGTGTCTTATATTATAGAGGCTTTTTTTGGCCTCTCCGCACTTTGAAAAATGAACAAGACCACACCCGGTACTTTAGGCGTACCGTCCCTGCAAAGGGTTACCTGCGCCTGATAATGATACTTAGCCCCGGCCAACGTCACGGTAATGGGGGGTTCCCGCGCGGATGCGGGGGGAGCGAGAGCTCATGGCGCGACATTTGTTGCCGCCGGGTGTGTGGAGAGATGTAGCTAAAAGCAGGGCTTTCCGACTCGATTTAGCTGGGAAGCCCTGCTACCATTTATATCATTTGAAACAGAATCCTATAATATGGGATCTGTCTGTTTCGGGTAAGAAACTACACGTTTGGATGAAGTATATAAATAGGCATAGGTATACTCTTATCCTGTTCAACTCCTACATGGTTATGGAGAAAATGTAGGCATTGACTAAAGAAAAAAATTGAGCAAGCTATCCAGTTTTCCTGCTGAAACGTGGCAGGGTGAACAGCAAAGAGAAATATCGATATGTGGCTTGTTCACCCGATACATTCGACAGACTTCACAATTGGCTAAAGGATTCATATAATAAA
>CAYRFC010000086.1:0-11142 GCA_964423365.1 uncultured Oscillospiraceae bacterium | reverse complement strand
CAAAAGAACTATTTTGCTTCTTTTCGTTGAATTCGTGTGCTACTATGCTGGTGAAAGACCAAAAGCTTTCAGAGTGTTTTTATCAAAAGCGGGAGGGTGGAAGATGAGCCGGGAGCAAGCAGAGGCATGGGTGGAGCGGAACCGTGAAGACCTGGTGGCGTTTTTACAGAGGCTGATACAAATTCCCAGTGTGACGGGCAATGAGGGCCCTGTGCAGGCATTTTTGCAGGACTACCTGAGCGGAATGGGCCTTACGGTGGATTGCTTTGTGCCCAGCTTGGAGGAGCTGCGAAAGCACCCCGGCTATGTGAAGGAATCTCAGCCCTACGAAGGGCGGCCCAATGTGGTGGCCACCTGGAAGGGCAGCGGGGGTGGGCGTTCCTTGCTGTTTAATGGGCATATTGACGTGATTCCTGAGGGGGCGGACGAAAACTGGGAGCACGGGCCGTGGTCGGGCGAGATAGCGGACGGAAAGATGTATGGCAGGGGTACCTCGGACATGAAAAGCGGGGTGGCGGCCTTCACCATGGCCCTGCGTGCGGTGAAGGAATGCGGGCTGCGCCTGAAGGGCGACGTGGTGGCCGAGTATGTGATGGATGAGGAGCTGACCGGGAATGGCACGCTGGCCTGTGTGATGAAGGGCTATAAGGCGGATGCGGGCATTTGCTGCGAGACCTCCAGCATGCATGTGCAGCCCGGTTCCATCGGGCGCATTTGGTTTGAAATTCGTGTGAAGGGAAAGGCGGCGGGCATCCAGCGCCGCTTTGAGGGTGTGAGCGGCATCCGCCTGGGCTGGCTGGTCAGCCAGATTGTCTCAGAGTATGAAGCCCTGCGGGTGGGGCAGGTGTCCCATCCGCTCTACCCCGATATCATGGGCTCCATCCCCTGTATGATTGGCCAGTTTGAGAGCGGGAGCTACTACAGCGCCTTTCCAGACAGCGCCCTGCTGAAGGGCAGTATGGCCACCGTGCCGGGGGAGGATTCCCAAAAGGTGAAAGAGGAATTTGTGGCCTTTGTGCAGCGCCGCGCGGCGGAGGAAGACCCCTGGCTGCGGCAGCATCCGCCCGAGGTGGTGTTCACCGGGTATTTTGCAGAGCCCTCGGAAATTCCGGTCGATAGCCCCATCGTGCAAAGCCTCTGCCGGAATTTTGAGGCGGTGATGGGGGAGAAGCCAGCCATAAGCGGGCGGCAGGGCGCGGCGGACATCCGCTTTTTGAACCAATATGGCGAGACGCCCACCGTCATCTTTGGCCCGGGCCGCACAGAGCAGATGCACGCCAACAATGAGTGGGTGGCGGTGGAGGAGTATATCAGCGCCATCAAGGTGCTGGCGGCCACCCTGCTGGAATGGTGTGGCTGCGAGGAATAGAGCAAAACAAACAGCCGGGGAGAACGGAAGCACCGTTCTTCCCGGCCCATTTGTGCCCTGAATGGGGCGGGGCCCGCAGCCCTTCCCCTTGGCAGCTTGGCCTAGCGGGGGGCGGCCTGCTTCATCTCCCGCACATAATCTGCAAGGGCCTTTTTGGCCTCTGTACCGTGCCGGGCCACCAGCTTCACCAGGGCACTGCCCACAATCACCCCGTCGGCATACTGCCAAATGGCCTGTGCCTGCTGGGGGGTGGAGATGCCAAAGCCCACGCAGACGGGAAGTTCCGTCACGGCTTTTATGGCCTTTGTCATGGCGGCAAGGTCGGTGCGTATCTCACTGCGCACCCCGGTAACCCCCAGGGAGGAGACCAGATAGAGGAACCCAGCGGCCTGTTTTGCAATGGCCCGCAGCCGGTCCTCTGAGGTGGGGGCAACAAGGGAGATGAGTTCGATTTGGTTCTTTTGGGCAAAGGGGCGCAGCTCCCCCTGCTCCTCAAAGGGCAGGTCGGGCAGGATGATGCCGTCCATCCCTGCCTTTCGGCACCGAGTAAAAAAGCGCTCGTAGCCATAGTGAAACACCGGGTTCAGGTAGCTTAAAAACACCAGGGGGATATCGGTTTGCCGGCGCAGCCGCTCCACCATGCCAAATATTTTCTCCGGCGTGGTGTGGGCCGCCAGCGCCCGCATGTTGGCCTCGGCAATCACCGGGCCCTCGGCAATGGGGTCGGAAAAAGGGATGCCAATCTCTATCAAATCGGCCCCGGCCTCGGCCATGGCCAGGATGTATTCCTCGGTTTTTTCAAGGCTGGGGTCGCCCGCTGTTAAAAAGCCGATAAAACTTTTTTTGCCCTGCAAGGCCTTTTCTATTCTACTCATCGATGTGTACCCCCCTGTAGCGGGCAATGGCCGCCACGTCTTTGTCGCCCCGGCCCGAGAGGCAGACCACCATGATGGCGTCCCGGCCCAGGCCGGGGGCCGCCTTGCGGGCGTAGGCCACGGCGTGGGCGCTCTCTATGGCGGGGATGATGCCCTCGGTTTTAGAGAGATACTCGAAGGCCTCCACCGCCTCGGCGTCGGTGATGGAGACATATTCCGCCCGCCCGCTGTCGTGCAGCTGGGCGTGCTCGGGGCCTATGCCGGGGTAGTCCAGCCCGGCAGAAATGGAGTAGACCGGGGCTATCTGGCCGTTTTCATCCTGGCAGAAATAGCTTTTCATGCCGTGGAACACCCCCGGCCTGCCGGTGGCGAGGGTGGCGGCGTGCTCGCCGGTGTCCAGCCCGCGCCCTGCCGCCTCACAGCCCACCAGCCGCACGGTTTTTTCGGGCAGGAAATGGTAAAACATCCCCATGGCATTGCTACCGCCGCCCACGCAGGCCACCACCATGTCGGGCATACGGCCCTCGGCCTTCTGTATCTGTTCCTTTGCCTCGCGGCTAATAACGCTCTGAAAATCCCGCACCATCATGGGGAAGGGGTGCGGCCCCATCACAGAGCCCAGCAGGTAATGGGTGTCGTCCATCCGGCTCACCCATTCACGCATCGTTTCATTCACCGCGTCCTTCAGGGTCATGGTGCCGCTGGTAACGGGGTGCACTGTGGCCCCCAGCAGCTCCATGCGGTAGACGTTCAGGGACTGCCGCTGGGTGTCCTCCTGGCCCATGAACACCTCGCATTCCAGCCCCAGCAGGGCCGCTGCCGTGGCGGTGGCTACCCCATGCTGGCCCGCCCCGGTCTCGGCAATCACCCGCGCTTTCCCCATTTTTTTGGCCAGCAGGGCCTGGCCCAGCACATTGTTAATCTTGTGGGAGCCGGTGTGGTTCAAATCTTCCCGTTTTAGGTAAATCTTGGCGCCGCCCAGCTCCTCGGTCATCTTTTTTGCATAGTATAGCAGGGAGGGGCGGCCCGCGTAGTGGTTCAGCAGGCCTTGCAGCTCGGCCTGAAAATCGGCGTTGTTTTTGTAGAAGGCATAGGCCTTTTCCAGGCGCAGCACCTCATTCATCAGCGTTTCTGGAATATACCGCCCGCCATACTCTCCATACCGTGCCTCATCCATTGCGCAGCCTCCTCACCAGTTCTCGTATTTTGTCGCGGTCTTTGTAGCCATCCGTCTCTGCCCCGCTGGATACATCCAGCCCATAGGGCTGTAGCTCCATGGCTTGCCCGATGTTTTCCGCCCGGATGCCCCCCGCCAAAAAGTAGGGGATATGGGTTTGGGGCAGGCGGGCCCAGTCCAGCACCTCTCCGCTGCCCGCGCGGGCGCCGTCGAACAGAAGGTAGGCGGCGTTTTGGGGCTGGGCCTCCCCCAGCCGCAGGGCCTTAATTACTTCTGCCTCCACCTGGCCGATGTAGGCCTCGTCCTCCTGCCCGTGCAGCTGCACAAGGTCTATCACGCCGCTTTGCACCGCGGTGTTCACCACCTCCAGCGCCTCGTTCACAAACACCCCCACCACCCGGATGCCGGGCCGCAGCTTCTGCCGCAGCCGGGCCGCCTGCTCCAGCGTCACCCGGCGTTTGCTCTCGGCAAACACAAAGCCGATAAAGTCCGGCTGGGCCTCGTTCACATAGTCGATGTCGCAGGCGCGGGAGAGGCCGCAGATTTTGATTTTCATAGCCCGCTCCTCAGTGCCTGCAGGGTGGCTGTGATGCTCTGGCTGCGCATCAGGCTCTCGCCCATCAGCACCGCATCCACCCCGTGCTTTTGCAGCTCGGCCAGGTCCTCGGGCTTTGAAAAGCCGCTTTCGGCCACGTAGAGAATATCGCTTGGCACATGCTCCCGCAGCCGCAGGCTGGTGCCAATGTCCACTGCGAAGGTCTCAAGGTTGCGGTTGTTCACCCCCACCACCCTGGCCCCGGCTGCCAGGGATTTTTGCAGCTCGGGCAGGCTGTGGCTCTCCACCAGGGCCGAGAGCCCCAAACTCTCGGCCAGCCGGATGAGCCCGCGCAGTGCTTCCTCGCTCAAAATTTCCGCTATCAGCAGCACGGCCGCCGCGCCCCAGAGCTTGGCCTCGTAAATCTGGTAGGGGTCTAAAATGAAATCCTTGCGTAGGGTGGGGGTGTGCACGGCGGCGCTTATCTCTTGCAGGTAGGCCCCGCTGCCCAGAAAATACTCAGGCTCTGTGAGCACCGAGATGGCCGCCGCCCCTGCGCTCTCATACTCCTTGGCTATGGCGAGATAGGGGAAGTCCTCGGCAATCACCCCCTTGGAGGGGGAGGCTTTTTTTACCTCGCAGATGAAGGAAAGACCCTTTTGCCGCAGGGCGGCTTCAAAGGGGAAGGTGAACCCGCTGTGTATTTCCTCTATCCGTTTTTGGGTGGAGGCCACAATCTTTTCTAAAAACATCATTGCACCTCATTGGAAAGCCGGATGAATTTCTGCAACTGTGCCAGGGCCTTTCCGCTGTCCAGAAGCTCCTCCACCTCGGCAACGGCGTCGGCCAGGGTGGTCTCTTTCGCCACATACAGGGCAGCGGCGGCGTTTAGCACGGCGGCGTGGCGCTTCTCGTCCCTTTTCCCGCTCAAAATATCCCGTATTATTTCTGCATTTTCCGCCGCCGTGCCGCCCACCAGCGCCGCTTTTTCGCAGCGGGTAAAGCCGAACTGCTCGGGGCTGATTTCATAGGATTTCACCCAGCCGTTTTTCACCTCGCACACGGTGGTGGGGGCCGAGAGGGAGATTTCATCCAGCCCATCCTGGCCATACACCACCATGGCGTTTTGCACCCCCAGCTTTGCCAGCACCTTGGCAATGGGCTCCACCAGCGCCTCCTCATACACACCCAGCAGCTCCATATTGGCCCCGGCGGGGTTCGAGAGGGGGCCGATGATGTTGAACACCGTGCGGATGCCCAGCTCCCGGCGGATGGGGGCCACATATTTCATGGCGATGTGGTAGTTCTGGGCAAACATGAAGCAGATGCCAATCTCCTTCAGCAGCCGGGCGCTGCCCTCGGCAGAGAGCTGGATGTTCACCCCGAGGGCCTCCAGCACATCTGCCGCGCCGCATTTGCTGGAGGCAGAGCGGTTGCCGTGCTTGGCCACCGGCACCCCCGCCGCCGAGACGATGAGCGCCGCCGTGGTGGAGATGTTGAAGCTGTTGGAATGGTCGCCCCCGGTGCCCACTATCTCCAG
Source organism: uncultured Oscillospiraceae bacterium (assembly GCA_964423365.1). GTDB lineage: Bacteria > Bacillota > Clostridia > Oscillospirales > Ruminococcaceae > JAAYCI01. The sequence goes on along the minus strand of CAYRFC010000086.1, from coordinate 5,646 downwards.
CACGTCTTGCTCGTGCAGCAGCTTCACACAGTGGCTGCGCATACCGGCGGCAGAGCCGGTAATCTCGTCTATGGTTTCGCCCTTCAGGGCCAGCGCGGTGAGGTAGGAGGAGATTTGCACCTCGCTGGCCCTCCCGCTCATTATCTCATCCATCACCCCATAGGCCTCCTCGTGGGAAAGGCTCTCACCCCTGGCCAGCCTGTGAATGGCTTCCTTAATCATGCCGCACCTCCAAAAAGTTTTTCATCATGGTTTTTCCGCCCTCGGTCAATATCGACTCCGGGTGGAACTGCAAGCCGTAAATGGGCAGTGTGTTGTGGGCCAGGGCCAGAATTTCCCCGTCCTCTGTGCGGGCCGTCACGCGGAGCTCTGGGGGCTGTGTTTCGGGCAGGGCCGCCAAGGAGTGGTACCGTGCCACCTGAATGCGGGGCGGCAGGCCGCGAAAGAGGCGGCAGCCGCCGTCCAGAAGCGCGGCAGACTGCTTGCCGTGCATCAGTGTTTTGGCATGGCCCACCCGGCCGCCAAAGGCCTCAAAGATGGCCTGGTGCCCAAGGCAGACCCCCAGAATGGGAACCTGCCCGCCCAGCTCCCGCACAAGGGCCGGGCACACCCCCGCATCCGCCGGCCTGCCCGGCCCGGGGGAGAGGAGGATGTGGGAGGGCCGCAGCGCCGCAATCTCGGGCACGGTCAGCGCATCGTTGCGCAGCACCCGCACCTCCGGGTTCAGGCTGCCCACCAGCTGGTAGAGGTTGTAAGAAAAGCTGTCGTAGTTGTCTATCAGCAGTATCATCTAGATGCCTCCATCCGCCTGCCGCAGTGCTTCCACCACGGCCTTTGCCTTGTTGATGCATTCCTCGTATTCCTTTTCGGGAACACTGTCGGCCACAATGCCCGCGCCCGAGCGCACAAACACCTTGCCGTTTTTCTGGAACACCAGCCGTATGGCGATGCAGGTGTCCATGTTGCCTTGAAAATCCAGATAGCCTATGGCCCCGCCGTACACGCCGCGCTTGTTGTTTTCCAGCTTGTTGATAATCTCGCAGGCCCGTATTTTGGGCGCGCCCGAGAGGGTGCCCGCGGGCAGCACAGCCTCTATCGCGTCCAGGGCCGTGTAGCCCTCCTGTATCTCCCCCCGCACCGTGGAGCCGATGTGCATCACGTGGGAAAACCGCAGAATCTGGCGGTAGCTCTCCACCTCCACGCTGCCAAAGCGGCTGATTTTCCCGAGGTCGTTCCGGCCCAAATCCACCAGCATGGTGTGCTCGGCCAGCTCCTTTTCGTCGTCCAGCAGCTCTGCTTCCAGCGTGGCGTCCTCCTCGGGGCTTTGGCCGCGCCTGCGGGTGCCGGCCAGGGGGAAGGTGTGCAGAATGCCGTCTTGCAGCTTCACCAGTGTCTCGGGCGAGGCCCCCGCCATCTCCACCTTGTCGCTGCTGAAATAGAACATGTAGGGGGAGGGGTTTGTCATGCGCAGGCTGCGGTAGGTGTCCAGCAGGCTGCCGGTGAAGTCGGCCTCCAGCCGGTTGGAGAGCACCACCTGGAAGATATCCCCCTCGTAGATATGTGCCTTAGCTTTCTCCACCATCCGGCAGTATTCCTCCTTGTCAAACAGGGGGCGGAACTCAGAGGTAAGCCGTCCGGGCTGCCCGCCGCCGCCGGGGTATTCGCTCAGGTGGCGGCGTATACGCTCCATTTCGGCCAGTGCGTTTGCATACTCGGCCTCCATTTCATCTGTGCGCACATTCACAATGAGGAAGAGCTTTTGCCGCAGGTTGTCGAAGGCGATAACCTTGTCGAACAGCATCAAATCCATGTCCTGAAACTGCTCGGTGTCCTGCGCGTCCAGCCGCAGGCTGGGCTCGCTGTACTGGATATAGTCATATGCAAAATACCCCACCAGCCCCCCGGTGAAGGGGGGAAGCCAGTCAAAGCGGGGGGCCTTCATGCCCTGCATCAGCTCTTTCAGGTAGCCGCTGGGGGAGGTAACGGTCTGTGTTTTTCCCTGGCTGGTCAGCAGGCCGCCGCGGCAGGTAATTTCCTTCACGGGGTTGTAGCCCAAAAAGCTGTACCGCCCCCACTGCTTGCTGTCCTCCACACTTTCCAGCAAAAAGCAATGCTGGGAAATGGCTTTTAGTGCCTGCAAAACACGGATGGCAGAACTGGTGTCGCAGGGCATCTCATAGCTGACGGGGACGATGTCGTAGTCTTTGCAATACTCTTTTGCCTGCTCCAGGCTGGGGCGAATCATGGCAAGTTCCTCCTTAGACATAAAAAATCCCCGCGGCTCACTTGCGTGAGACGCGGGGTGGGTTGCTTTGCATGGCTGCTTTTATGCCATATTACACCCAAACCTGCGCACAGCGAAGTGACCCTGTTTTTGCAACAGAGCGCCACCAACGCCATGCTTTTGTTTGAATGGATGAAGAATGCATAACAGCCTCCTGTGGTTCTATCAGGTTTATATCACATTGGGCGGGCTTTGTCAAATCGCAGGCCGGTCATTACTGGCCTCTCTTCCCGCCTGGCCTCACGGCTCCTGCCATAGCTCTGCGGGAATGCTGGTGGTGCTGGCGGGCTGGGCCAGGGTGACGCTTACGCTGCCGGTGGCCCTGTCCACCACGCGGTCCCGGCGGTTTGGCAGTATGCGCAGCACGGCGCCCTCTCCGTCATTGTATCGTCTGTATACCATGGCCAGCAGTACACCGGGGGTTTCGCAGGATGTACCGGTTTCACGGCTGCCGTTCACCTCTATTTCGTAGTAGTTATTGGTGGAGAAATTGCCCTGGATGCGCAGGAACACATAACTGTCCTTGTTGTTCAGCCTTTCTTCCTCATTTTCCGGCTCAAAATATCGCTTCACATTTCCGTCGTTGGGGTCAAAGGCCCCCTCCTCGTACAGCGCCGTCGCCTCGGTCTCGGTCAAGGCCTCCACCGCGTCCACCCGCAGGGCCTCCCCCACAAAGTCAAAGCGGTAGGCCTGTGCCAGGTCCAGTGTGTCCACCAGCTCGTCACTCAATTGGCGGCGGCGTTCCAGCCGCAGGCGCAGCTCCTTCCCCGCCAGCTCGGGGTGCTGGCTCATCAGCACTCTGCCAAATTCCGCCCAGCCCCTGTGGGGCTTGTTTTGGTTGTTTTCATCCACATAGTAGCCGTCGTATGTGGTATCGTCGGTCAGGCCCACCCAGCTTGCGCCGCCGTCAGCAGAGGCCAGCACGCTTGTGCGAAGGCGTAGCTCCTCGGGGTTGTCGTCGCCTGTATAGTAGCCGGGTGAGGCGATGGAATACACGATGGCTTGCTCATCCAGGCAGGCGGTGCGCAGGGCGCCTATGTAGGCAGGGCCATTGTCTGGCCCGCAGCCCACCAGAATTTCATACCGAGCATAATCGTCCTCTTCGGTATAGCGAATCTCCGTCACCCGCCCCAGCATCTCCTCGCCGGAATAGGCGGGCACAAAGGATGGATACGCATCCCGGAAATCGCAGTTTTCCACCAGTCCATAGGCCTCATTTTCCGGCATGCCCACCATTTGGGGCACAAGGCCGTTTTCCATGGCGGCCAAAAAATCCCCGGCATTCAGGGTGACGCCCACGGTGCCGCCCTCCTCTATCTGGCTTCCTGCGGTGGGGCTTTGCTTGGTAACCAGCGGGCTTTCCTGCACCGCTTTGGTGAACTGGTAGTCCTTCACCTCCAGCACAAGGCCCAGCTCCTCCAGCAGTTGCTTTGCCTCCTCCCTGTTTTTCCCGGCCAAAGACGGCACCGCCACATAGCCCTCCTTGGAGGCAGAGCCGTAGGTGTCCTCCAGCTTGGTGCCGCCTATCAGGCCCCCTTCGCCAAAGCCCCCCACCGCCGTGAACAGCCCCAGCAGCACCAGCACCCCCACGCTGGCCGCAATGGCCACCTTGGCCCCTGTGGGCACCCGCGCCGCGCCGCCGCCGGTCTTTTTCACCTTCACCCGCTCCACGCCGTCGCTCAGCAGGGCGTTCTTGAAGTCGGTCACGGTTTTGGTGCGGTCGCCCTTACGCACGCACAGGGCGTTCAGAATGGCATTCTCGGCGCTTTCGGGCAGCACGGCCCCCAGCTTGGAGGGCTCCTGCAGCTCGTCTTGAATGGCCCGCTCCATGCTGTCCGGCGGGGTTTGGCCGGTCAGCATCTTGTAGAAGGTGGCCGCCAGGGCATACACGTCCGTCCAGGGGCCTTGCTCGCCCCGGCTGCGGTATTGCTCCTCGGGCGCGTAGCCGCTTTTCAGAATCACCGAGAGGCTCTTGGAGTTCATGGCGCTCTCGTAGCGGGCGGCCCCAAAGTCCAGCAGCTTTATCTCCCCGCTCTCGGTGCGGTAGATGTTGTCGGGGCTGATGTCGCGGTGGATGATGCCCCGCGCGTGCACCGGGGCCAGGGTATCGCAGATGCTGAGGATGATTTCCCGGGCCTCCTCGTAGGGCATGGGGCCGCCGCTGGTCAGCCTCTCCTTCACGTCCCGGCCCTTCAGGAACTGCATCACAATATAGGCGGTGTTGTTGCCCATAAAGCTGTCGTAGATATCCACAATGCCGGGGATGCCGTTGAACTGCGCCAGGGTTTGGGCCTCCTCCACAAAGCGGGAAAGCCCCGCGCCGAACTGCTCGGTGGCGTTGCCCTCATACACCGTCACGGCGGTGTCGCCGGGGATGCGGGTGGCGAAGGTGGAGGGCAGAAACTCCTTGATGGCCACGATGCGCTCCAGCGCGGCGTCGTAGCCGATGTAGGTGACGCCGAAGCCGCCATAGCCCAGCACCCGCCCCGCGATATACCGCCCCTGCAAAATGGTGCCGGGGGGCAGGTGGTAGGCCTCCCGCGCGGGGGTGCCCGCGGCGTAGCCACAGACCGGGCAGAACTGGGCCCCCTCGGGTATCTCGGCCATGCATCCCATGCAGCGCAGCATTCTGTGTCCTCCTTGTGTTTGGTGCGTGTCGGTTTCCGCTAGGCCGCCTCGTCCGCGGGCGGCTGGTAGTTCATAAAGGCCTCCATCACCGCATCGGGGTCTATGGTGTCCACATTGTAGTCCAGCAGCTTGTTAAATAGCTCCCACAGCATGGGCGGCATGCTGTAATCCGGCTCTATCACGCTGTCAAAGCGGTTTTCCAGCGGAGCCAGGCCGGGGTTTGCCTGCAAAAAGGCGGGCATGGCCTTGCGGTTCAGCGGCATGTCGCCTGGGTTTTGCACATGCAGCACGGTCTGCCCATATTCACTCAGCAAAAAATGCAGGAACTGCATGCCCACCAACTGTTGGTTTTCGCTGGCGTTCCCATTCACCATCATGCTACTGCTAAAATCTCCCAGCAGCTTCCCGCCCGCCTCTATGGGAATCACCCGGTAGCCCTCCGGCCAGCGGCTTTGGGCATTGTTGTGTGCAAAGTACCGTTCCACATCCAAATACATCTCGTCATACACCCCGCTTGATTCCTCCTCCGCCCTGCGCATTTCAGCGTAGCGGCGCAGGTCCTTTTCCCAGCGCTCGGGGGTGTACACGCCCTTGTCATACAGCCCCCCGTTGTACTGGCCCATCAGCTCCCGTGCGGAATAGACATCCATGGAAAGCCCCTCGGGGAAGGGCTCGTAGGCGTCTAAAATCTGGCTGAAGGAGGTGAATTTCTCGGGCAGGGTCACCCCCTTGGC
>CAYRFC010000085.1:0-11197 GCA_964423365.1 uncultured Oscillospiraceae bacterium | reverse complement strand
ACGGTTTTATCAACGCCTATTTGAAGGCCTCTGCCGCCGGGGAACTGGGCGAGGCATCTGCCGAGGATATGTAAGCCACTTTGCCCACCTTGCGAAGCTGTAAGAACCCGGTGGCTTTGTACCCATTTGCGTAAGCGGATAAAAACTGCCACTTCCCGCGGGGGTGGCAGTTTTTTGTTCATCTGGAAAGACGCCCCGCATGGGGTTCACGCCTCCCCCTCAAAATTCAGCACCCAGGTATGGTGGCTGCCCTGCCCTGCCCAGCGCAGGGCATTTTGGTGTGTGTCGATGGCGATATCCAGCCGCTTGCCCTTGATGGCGCTGCCGCTGTCCTCCACCCGGCGCAGGCCCACCCCCTCAATATACAGCCAGGTGCCGGGGGGCAGCACGTTCCAGTCGGCCGCGCAGGTAATGCCCGGCGTGGGCACCGTGCCCGAGGCCGTGACGCCATTGCCGCCGCAGATGTGGGGGTATACCTCGCAGCAATAGGCCGTGGCATAATATTCCCCCACATATTCCAGCTTCAGGCTGTCCAGCAGGGTAACGCTGGCCTGGTTCAGCTCCTCGTTTTGGCTGGCCAGGGCAGCGTTTTCCTCCCGGGCAGCCTCCAGTGCAGCCTCCAGGGTTTCCAGCTCGCTGGCAAGGGCCAGCTCCTTGGTCAGCTGGGTTTGCTGCTGGTTCAGAATATCCTCCCCGGTTTGAAAGGCTAGCCCCGCCGCATTGGCGTTGGCGCCCACCAAAAACAAAGCCGCGCACAGCAACGTTGCCACCGTCAAGGCAAAGATGGCAATTTTGGCTCTTTTTTCCGTAAGCAGTTCCTTGCGCATGCTTCTCTCCTGTTTTCTGCCCCTCTCCCCCACTCTGCCCAAAACCCTCATTCCCTGCATAGGAAGGGCGAGTATTCACAGTATATCACAAAGCCATCTGCAGGAAAAGAGCCATCCTTTCCCGCGCAGCCAGGGAGAAAAGGCCCCCACCGCAGGCGGTGCAAGGGGGAGAGGGCCGCCGCCCTCCTCCCCGCTGCCCCTGCCCCCCGCAGGGTTTCTTTGGGCCTGCAAAAAAACACCGGGCCTGGCCTCAGCCAAACCCGGTGCTGTTTCTCTGTTCCCTCTGCTAACGGCGGCGGAAAAACCCGCTGAACGCCATCCACAGCATCATGCCTGCCAGGGAGAGCAGCGCCCCCACAGAGCGGGGATGAAACACGGAGTTGCTGCGCTCCTCCTGCTCTTCGGGCAGTGCCCGCAGGCCAAAGGGTGTGTATATCCCATCTTGCATGGTTTATTCCTCCCCCGTTTCCTTTTTCTTACCTTTTTTGGTGCTCTTTTTCTCAGTATCTTCTTCCGCCTTTTCGCCGGTGGCCGCTTCTCCGGGGGCGGGAGCCTCTTCTTTAGCTTCTTCTCCCTCGCTGTCCACGGCTTCCTCCGCCTGGGCGGCCTCGGTGGGCAGGTCTGCCACGGGCGGGGCGTCCGCGTCCAGGCTCAGCACAATATCGGCGCTGGGCGGGGCGGGCACAAAGGGCGCCTCCAGCACGGGCTCTGCCGGGGCCACAGGAGCCACAGGGGCCACGGGCTCTGCCGGGGCGGCCTGCGGGGCGGCGGCCGCAGCCTGGGTGCTATAGTCCCAGGTGGGGGCGGGGGCGGGGCTCTGCCGCACGTCCCAGGCGGTGGGCTGCTGGGGCTGGCCGGTGGGGGGCGTCCCGCTGGGCTGCCAGCCGGTAAAGTCCGCCTCATCCTCTTTTTTGCCAAATTTGCCAAGGGAGACCTTCTTGCCGCGCAGCACATACAGGCCCAGCAGAATCACCACACCCGCAATGAACAGCGAGGGGATGAGTTCGATGAGGCTGGCCAGGAAGGGGATGTAATCATACAGCCGCCACACCAGCCGGGAAAACAGGGTGTTGTACAGCAGGATGCCGCCAAAGATGATGAGGGCCCAGCCCAGGACCTTGCGGCGGCCGCCGCTCATCAGCTTTTCCAGGTTCATCTGCTTCAGCCACTGGCTGTTGGGCAGGTAGTCGTCGCCAAAGGCGGCATACTGCTCGGGCGAAAGGGAACGGATGTTGAAGGTGTCGAAGAAGGAGTAGGCCCAGATGACCGGCAGCACCAGGCCCAGCGGCCCCATGCCCCAGAAGGAGCTGACAAAGATGACCCCCCAGAACCACAGCGCCAGCGAGGTTCCCCGGCGCATATAGCCATAGTACATCTGGCCAAAGCCCGGGAAGCAGGCCGTTATCCAAGTAAACAAAAGATTCTTTTTCATGCGTGTTCTCTCCCTATGTGCGGGCCTGCGGCCCGTTCATTGTGTGTCTATGCAGTCGGGCTATTTTCCGTCTTGCGCTTCACTGTTTGCCGGGGCCGAGTTCGGCTTGTTCTCCGTCTCTTTCCCCTCGTCCGGTTTTTGGTCCTCGTTGTCTTGGCCGTTTCTCCCGGCCTCGCCTGTCTGCGGGCTCATCCAGCCAAACAGGGTGTTCGGCAGCTCCACGGCGGCCTCGCTCAGCCGGGTGGCCAGGCTGGGCCCCTGCTGCTGGGCGGCACTGCTTTGGCTGGCGGCAGGCAGCGGGGCGTCCGCCCGTTTCACGCCCGGCATTGAGGTGTACAGCCCGCTGACCCCCAGCGCCAGCACCAGGCACGCGGCGGCGGCCACGGTGGCATAGCGGCTGAACAGAATGCGTTTGGCTTTGCGGCCTATGCGGCGCAGCACGTTTTCCTGGATGGGCGCCTCTGGCTGCAGCAGCGGCACCGCCTCCATCAGGCCGAGGTAACGCTCTAAGCAGGGGGTGCAGTAGCCCAGGTGTTCGCTGGCTTCCAGGCTTTGCAGCTCGTCTAATTCACCCTGCAAAATAGCGTTCAGCCCTTCATCGGTCAGGTGTCCGTCGTTATGGAACAGCTCCATCTGTGCCGCCTCCTCTCTCTGTCAATGTCTCCCGTAGAATGTGCTTAGCCCGGTAGAGCTGGGTGTGCACGGTTTTGGGCGGGCGGCAGAGCGCGCGGGATATCTCCTCCACGCTGCGCTGCTGCAAAAAGAACATCACCGCCACCTGATGATAGGGCTCTTTCAGTGCCAGGATGTGCCCGGAGATGCTGTCTGCCTCATCCTTTGCAATGGTGATATCCTCTGGCAGCTCCTCTTTTCCGAACAGCACCCCTTTGTCCTGGGGCATGGTCTCGTCATCGGCGGCACACACACGGCGGTGGTAAGCACTTTTCAGGTGGTCCTTCGCCTTGTTGGTGGCAATGCGCGCCAGCCAGGCTTTGGGGTTTTCGCTGGGGCAGGAATCCAGGTGGGCGTAGGCGGAGAGGAAGGCGTCCTGCGCAAGGTCCTCGGCTGTGTGGTGGTCTCTGGTGAACTGGTAACAGATGGTATAAATCAGCCGCTCATACTGTGTTATCATCTGAGCGAATTGCTCCTCGTTCATGTTGCCAGCCTCACCGCCTCCCCCCACCGTTTCATCGGCGGCTCTGGCCGCTCCGGTGTTTTCCGCCCTCTGTCAATCATAACGAGGGGGCGTTTTGTGTTTCTTCAAAATCTGTCCATTTTTTCCGCACAGTTTTTATGCCCGGCCGGGTTTTTGTGAAATCATTCGAAATTTCGCTTGATTTCCGCACGCACACAGAGCCACAAAAAACTGCCCAGCGGGCCGTGCGGCACCTCTGGGCAGGCAGTTTTTCCTGTTTTTCACTCTTTTTCCCCGTCCATGCCGGCCCCTGGTCCTCCTCGGGCCGCAAGGCCGCCTGCACCTTGTACCCCACGCAGCACGGCACGCACATCCTCTCTGCACACACAGGCCAACCAATTCTTCTTGTGCACACGTTTCGGCAGAGAGAAAAGTTCCTTTACTATAACGCCAAGAATTATTTATCCTTTTTCAGCGCCTTCATCCGTGTCTCGTGGTTCAGGATGCGTTTGCGAATGCGGATGCTCTTGGGTGTCACCTCCACCAGCTCGTCTGCGGCCAGAAATTCCAAAGAATCCTCCAGGCTGAGCTGTGTGGGGGTGGTCAGGCGCAGGGCGTCGTCGCTGCCCGAGGCACGCACGTTGCTCTGGTGCTTGCGCTTGCACACGTTCACGGTCATGTCGCCCGCTTTGGGGGACACCCCCACCACCATGCCCGCGTACACCGGCTCGCCCGGGCCCACAAACAGCCGCCCGCGCTGCTGGGCGGAGTACAGCCCGTAGGTAACGGCCTCGCCGGTCTCATAGCTGATGAGGCTGCCGGTTTGCCGGCTGGGCATGTCCCCCTTCCAGGGGGCATAGCCCGCGCTGATGGTATTCAGCACCCCTTCGCCATGGGTGTCGGTAAGGAACTCACTGCGGTAGCCGAATAAGCCCCGGCTGGGAATCAAAAATTCCAGCCGCATGCGGTTTTCCAGCGGGGCCATCTGCAGCAGCTCCCCCTGCCGCTGGCTTATCTTCTGCATCACAGAGCCCTGGTACTCCTGCGGCAGGTCAATCACCAGCTGCTCCACGGGCTCCATCAGCACGCCGTCCTCCTCATGCATCAGCACCTTGGGCGCACCCACCAAAAACTCAAAGCCCTCCCGGCGCATGGTCTCTATCAAAATGGAGAGGTGCATCTCCCCGCGGCCCATCACCCGGAAGCTCTCGGTGGTGTCGCCGTCCAGCACGCGCAGGGCCACGTCCTTCAGGGTTTCGCGGCGCAGCCGGTCGCCAATCTGGCGGCTGGTCAGCAGCTTGCCCTCCCGCCCGGCAAAGGGAGAATCGTTCACAGAGAAGGTCATCTCCACTGTTGGGTCGTTTATTTTGAGGAAGGGCAGGGCATGGGGGGCCTCGGGAGAAGTGACGGTGTTGCCGATTTGAATTTCGGTGAGACCGGAGAAGGCCACAATGTCGCCCGCCTGGGCGCTTTCCACCTGGCTGCGGCCCACACCCTCGAAGTTGTACAGGGCCGTGATGCGCCCCTTTTGCTGTAGGCCGGGGTCATTCGCGTCCACCACCAGCACATCCATATTCTGCCGGATGGTGCCGTTCTCCACCCGGCCGATGCCGATACGCCCTACATACTCATTATAGTCAATGCTGGAGGCCAGCATCGCCAGGGGGGCCGCAGGGTCGCCCACCGGGGGCTTCACATACTCCAAAATGGTGTCAAACAGGGGGCGCAGGTCGGTGCCGGGGGCGTCGGGAGAATAGCTGGCGGTGCCGTCCCGCCCGGAGGTGAAGACCATCGGTGCGTCAAATTGGTCGTCAGAAGCGCCCAAATCCATCAAAAGCTGCAAAATCTCATCGATAACCTCTTTGATGCGTGCGTCTGGCCGGTCGATTTTGTTCACCACAATCACCAGCGAGAGGCTTTGCGCCAGGGCCTTTTGCAGCACAAAACGGGTTTGGGGCATGCAGCCCTCGGCGGCGTCCACCAGCAGCAGCACGCCGTTCACCATCTTCAGCACCCGCTCCACCTCGCCGCCAAAATCGGCGTGGCCGGGGGTGTCTACAATGTTGATTTTTACGCCGTTGTAGTGCAGGCCGGCGTTTTTGGCCAGAATGGTGATGCCGCGCTCCCGCTCGATATCGCCGCTGTCCATCACCCGCTCAGCCACCTGTTGGTTATCTCGGAAGGTGCCGCTCTGGGCCAGCATCTCATCCACCAGGGTGGTTTTTCCGTGGTCTACGTGGGCGATAATGGCAATGTTTCTCAGGTCGTCTCTCTGCATGGGCTGGCACGGCTCCTTTTATCGTTTGGTTTCATTTATTATGCTAACGTCTTAGTATATCACATATGGCCCCACTGTGCAAAAAGCGACAAAAAACTTGCCTAGCAGCGGACATGCTGGTATGATATGAGGAAGAAAAACACCGGGGGGAGGGGCCCGCATGGCCGAGGAACGCTGGGTAGAGCTGCCCCTGCCGGAAGGGGTGCAGGGCGCGGCATGCCGACAAGCAGACGGTGTGGCCGTGTTTGTGAACAGCCGCCTGGGGCGGGAACGCCGGGCCGTGCGGGCCGAGCTTCACGAGGAGGCCAAGCGCCTGGCCCAGGACCCGGATTTTGCAGACGACCAGGCCCTGGATGCGCTGTGGCGGGAGGCAAAAGCCCTTCGCGCGGCGCTGGGCCAGGTGCTGGAGGAAAACGAGGCCGGGCACTGGCAACGGCAGGATGCGAGAGGCCCCGGAACAGGAGCAGACCACCATGACTAAAACCAAGCTTTGTGCAGCTGTTGCTCTGGCGCTGGCGGCCCTTTTGCTGGCAGCCTGCGGCAGCCCTGCTTCCCAAAGCGAAACCGAAACGGGAAAGCAATACATCGAGAACGTCAGCTTTCAGCTGCCCGGCGCCTGGAAAAGCGAGACCGACCAGCTGGGCGGCTACCAGTATTTCCCGCCGGACGGGGGCGCTTTGTATGTGAGCAAGACCTATTATCTCGGGGCCGATTCTGACGATGCCGAAAGCGCCTTTCGGCTGTCTTACCTGGAGCGGGACCGGATGATGAACAGCCTGGAGGAGCCGAAGCTTTTAGAGGAGGCCGGGGATAGCTGGCGGGGCACCTATAGCGTGAGCAGCTGGTTCACCGGGCAGGTGGAGGGGCGGCGCACCAGCTTTTATGCGCGCATTTTCCCTTACAAAAATTTTCTCTACGCCTTCTTGTTCGCCTTCCCCAACACAGAGGAAAGTGAGATGCACAGCCATTTTTCCGAGATTGAGGACTCTATTTGGATACCCTGCATGGTGGGGGCGGCCAGTGAGGAAGAACCGCTTGGGTAAAACCATGAAGATACAAAAACGGAGGAGGCTTCACCGGATGGAACAGTTGCTCATGGCTTGCAGAGGAATTTCGGCCGGAATTGTGATAGGGTTTTTGTTCGGTGGCTTCCGCCTGGCCCGCCGGCGAAGCTACACACAAAAGCAGCAGGAAGCCGGCAAAAAGCGAATGGGGAAAATTGCGTTTGTACTGAAGTACATCACCATCATGATGCTGGTTTTGGGGCTGGTGTGGTGTGGCTACTTTCTCCTTCTGGCCATTGTTCAGCCCGCACAGGCAGACTATGCCAACAATATGTCTGAGCTGATTGTGGCACTGCTCACCGTTATTTCCATCTTTTTTGCCTTTTTTGAGTTTTCGCGCAGAGACAGCGCAAAATAGCCGCGCATCCCGCAATTGCTTTTGCTTTTTTGCATGTCAAAGAAATCCCTTCAGCAGGGAAGGGGGCTTGGGGGAGAGGGGCTACGGCCCTTTCCCCCATTTTAATCAGCATGCCTTTTGGCGATAAAAGGATAATATTTTTGGTAGATAATAACTCTGCCAAAAGGCATGCTCAGCTTGTCAAAAAAGTGTTCCACTTTTTTGACAAGCAAAACAGGCAGGCCAAGGCCCGCCTGTTCTTTTGGCTCATATCGGTTTTTACACCGGCAGAGATTTCTTCTCATAGTCCACGTGGTCGCCGTCCACACCCTGCAGCTTTTGGTTGCGCTTTTCAAAAAACTTCGGCGCCACCTGCGGGAACATGGCGTAGGTCAGCACGTCCTCGGGCTGGCGGGCCCATTTTTCGGCCTCCTTGGTCAGGGCGTCCAGCTCGGGCTCAATCTTATCGGCCGGGCGGTAGGTGATGGGCTGGTCGTCGCCCAAAATCTTCTTTTGGAACTCGGGGCTGATGGGGGCGGGCGTTTTGCCGTACTCGCCCTTCACCATGGCGCGGAACTCCTTGGCCACCATCTTGTAGCGCTCGCCCGCAATGATGTTGAACACCGCCTGGGTGCCCACAATCTGGCTGGTGGGGGTCACCAGCGGGGGATAGCCGGAATCCTCACGCACACGCGGAATTTCCGCCAGCACATCCTCCAGCTGGTCGGCCTTTCCGGCGTCCTTCAGCTGGCTCAGCAGGTTGCTCAGCATCCCGCCCGGCACCTGGTAAATCAAGGTGTTGGCGTCCACGCCCATCATCTTGGGCGAAAGCAGGCCATTTTCCAGGTATTTGTCCCGCAGCTTGGCAAAATATTCCCGCACCACGTTCAGCTTTTTCAGGTCAAGCCCCGTGTCGTACTCGGTGCCCGCCAGCGCGGCCACCAGGCTTTCGGTGGGCATGTGGCTGGTGCCCAGGGAGAGCGGGCTGATGGCGGTATCCACAATCGACGCGCCCGCCTCAATGCCCTTGAGGATGGCCATGGAGGCCATGCCCGAGGTGTAGTGGCTGTGCACATCCACCGGGATGGCCACCTTCTCCTTGATGGACTTCACCAGCTCATAGCAGGAGGAGGGTGTGAGCAGGCCGGCCATGTCCTTGATACACAGCGAATGCGCGCCCATCTCCTCCAGAGTTTTGGCGTAGTTGGCAAAATACTCGTTGTTGTGCACCGGGCTGAGGGTATAGCTGATGCAGCCCTGCACGTGGGAATTTTCTTTCAAAGCCGCCTTGATGGCGGTTTCCAGGTTGCGCGGGTCGTTCAGCGCGTCGAAGATGCGCATGATGTCGATGCCGTTCGAAACGCTCTTCTGCACAAAATAGGCCACCACGTCGTCGCCATAGTGGCGGTAGCCCAGCATGTTCTGCCCGCGGAACAGCATCTGCAGCTTGGTTTTGGGGCAGAGCTTGCGGATGGTGCGCAGCCGCTCCCAGGGGTCTTCGTCCAGAAAACGGATGCAGGAGTCGAAGGTGGCGCCGCCCCAGCACTCCAGCGAAAAATAGCCCACTTCGTCCATGGCGGGCAGAATGGGCCGCATTTCGTCCATGGTCATGCGGGTGGCAATCAGGCTCTGGTGCGCGTCGCGCAAAGCCACCTCGGTAATGCCTACGGGATGATTGGCCAAAATATCACCTCTTTGGTAGATTTGGGGGCATCCCTACCCGGGAATGCCGGAGGTCTTTTCCGGTTGGCCGCATTCAGCGACCTTTTTTGGTTTTTTAAGAGATGGTGAGGAAGCTGTCGCCCACGTTCACGGTGTCGCCCTTGTTTACGTTGACGGAGGCGATGGTGCCATCCTGCGGGGCCACAATCTCGTTTTCCATCTTCATGGCTTCCAAAATCACCAGCACCTCGCCGGTTTTCACAGCCTGCCCAACGCTCACCTTCACATCCAGCACATTGCCGGGCATGGGGGCGGTAACGGGTGTGCCGCCTGCGGCAGCCGGGGCGGCGGGTGCGCTGGGGGGGGCGGCCGGTGCCGCAGCGGGGGCCGGGGCGGCAGGGGCAGCCACAGGGGCGGCGGCAGCGGGCGCCGGGGCGCCTGCGCCCGCCTCGTCCACAGTCACATTATACGGGGTTCCATTCACAGTGATGGTATAGTGTTTCATATTCATAGCCTCCAAGCAGAAATTTATTTGGGTGGGGCCTACAGCGGCATATTGCCGTGCTTCTTGGGCAGCCGCTGGGTGCGTTTGGTCGCCAGAATGTCCAGTGCGGCGGCCACCGTGCCCCGCAGGCTGGCCCCTGTGGCGGTAAAGTCTGCCAGGCCCGCCCTCAGCGCGGCGGGGGCCCCGGCCTCCTCGGCCGCCCAGGCCTTGGCGCGGGCGGCGGTCTCTGTCTCGATGTTCTTGCCGCTGCTTTCTATCTCCTCGTGGTACAAAACGCTCGCCACAGCCGTAGGCTCTGCCGCCGCCAGCACACAGCCCTCCACGGCAATGGTCAGGTCGGCCCCGCCCAGGGCGGTGTAGGCCGCGCCCACTGCCTTGCCGCACACCACTGCCACGGTGGCGGTGGTGGCGTCGGCATAGGTGCCTGCCAGGCGTGCGGCCTCACGCAGGTTGCCCGCCACATCCTCGCTGGCACTCTGGGCAAAGCCTGCCGTGTTCAAAACCGTCACAACCGGGATGCTGAAGGCGTCACAGAAACGTACAAAGCGGGCAATTTTGGCAGAGTCTTTGTGGCAGAGGGGAACCTTCTCCCCCTCGGTGGCCACCAGGCCCACCACAGCGCCCGAGAGGGTGGCCAGGTAGACTCGTGCCCCCTTGCCAAACCCGGCAAACAGTTCATTGGCGCTGCCCTCGTCGGCCAGGGCGGCCACGGCGGCCTCGGCATTGGCCACAGCGGGGTTCAGCGCGGCGCTGGCGGGGCTGTGGTCAAAGCTGGCCGGGGCGGCCAGGTTGTTCTGGGGCAGCAGGGCCAGCAAACGGGCCGCAAAGCGCACCGCCTCCTCGGCATTTTCCGCCACCTTGGCGGCCAGGCCCGCCTGCACGGCGGCTTCCGCACCGCCAGCGCCGGGCAGCTTGTCGCCATTGGCGGCGCTGAGGAAGGGCGGGGTGAGGAAGAATTGTGCGTCCTCGCTCATCACCAAAAAGTCGGCGCCGGCGGCGGCCAGCGCATTCGAGGCGCCACACACACCGGTCACCACCGCTATCTGCGGCACCACGCCCGAGAGCCGGGCCGAAACCGCACTCAGCCTGGCGGCGGCGGAAAGGGCCAGTGCGCCCTCCTCCAGCAAAGCGCCCTTGGCGTCATACAGACTCACCACCGGGCTGCCGGTTTTGGCCGCCAGCTCCAGCGTTTTCACATGGATATCGATATCGGCGGCCCCCAGGGGCTTCCCGTTCTGCCACACGGCATAGGCTCCCTGCCCGCTCACAAAGCCAAACCCGGCGCACACCGGGCCGCCCTCGGTGGCAAACAGCGGCGTGAACGTGCTTTGGTCGAACAATGTTTCGGGGAAAGCGGCCCCCCCTGCGCTTTGTACAGCCATCTACAGCCCTCCTGTTTCTCAATGGTACTGTCTGTTATTATACTATGCCGGGGCCAAGTTCACAAGTGCCAGGGGGAAAAGTATGTTTTTTTTTAAACAAACACTTGACTTTGCCGTTACGGAAAGGTTTATGATGCAAACAGGGGTCAGGCGCCTGGCCCCGCAGAAAAACGACGTAAAAGGAGCGCATTGCCATGCCATACACCGTGCGGCAGCTTGGCCGCCTGGCGGGCCTTAGCCCGCGCACCCTGCGCTGGTACGATGAGATAGGCCTGCTGGCCCCCGGCGAAAAAAGCCCGGCGGGCTACCGCCTGTACGGCCCCGCCGAGGTGGAAAAGCTGCAGCAAATTCTGTTTTACCGTGCCCTGGGCCTGCCGTTGGGCGAGATTCGCCAGCTGCTGCACAGCCCCGGCTTTGACGGAAGCGCCGCGATGCATCGGCACCTTAGCGCCCTGCGGGCCGAGCGGGCGCGGCTGGACGGCCTGATTCAAAACGCCGAAAGCACCCTGCGCACCATGAGAGGAGAGACAAGCATGAATGACCAAGACCGCTTTGCCGGCTTCAAAAAAGAAAAG
>CAYRFC010000084.1:0-11288 GCA_964423365.1 uncultured Oscillospiraceae bacterium | reverse complement strand
AATATTAGAAGTTCTGCACGTACAGCTCGAAGTAGGCCTGGGCATGCTTGCACACCGGGCAGAGGTCGGGGGCTTTGGGGCCAATGTGGATGTGGCCGCAGTTGGTGCAAATCCACACCTGCTCGCCCTCGCGGGTGAACACCTTGCCCTCTTCAATGTTCTTTTTCAGGGCCAGGTAACGCTCTTCGTGGCGCTTCTCAATGGCGGCCACGCCCTCCATCTGGGCGGCAATGGCGGCAAAACCCTCCTCGCGGGCGGTTTTGGCCATCTCGGCGTACATGTCGGTCCACTCATAGTGCTCGCCGGCGGCGGCGTCGATGAGGTTGGTGACGGTGTCGGGGATTTCATCGCCGTGCAGGGCCTTAAACCACAGCTCAGCATGCTCTTTTTCGTTGCCCGCCGTCTCTAAAAACAGGTTGGAAATTTGGACATACCCCTCTTTTTTGGCCTTGGAGGCGTAGAAGGTGTATTTGTTGCGGGCCTGGCTTTCGCCGGCAAAGGCGGCTTGCAGGTTGGCTTCTGTTTTTGAACCTTTCAATTCCATGTTCATTTACTCCTCTCTATTGGGTAGAACCATGAATTGCTCGCGCTTGCACGCGGTTGTACCAGTTTAGGCTTTGTTCAGCCGCTCCACCTGGGCCTTCAGCAGCTCGTTCATCTTGGCGGGCAGGCGGCTGCCAAACTTGGCATACAGCTCCTCCACACCCTTGGCGTCCTCCAGCCACAGGTTTTTGTCCACGCTCAGCAGGTCTTTCACGGTGTCCAGGCTGATGCCCTCAAGACCCTCAATGTTGATATCCTCGGCCTTGGGCAGGTAGCCAATGGGGGTTTCCACAGCGTCGGCACTGCCGTTGCAGCGGGCCAGAATCCACATCAGCACACGCATATTGTCGCCAAAGCCGGGCCACACGAAGTGCCCCTCGTCGTCGGTGCGGAACCAGTTCACATTGAAGACCTTCGGGGCGTTGGCGCCCAGCTTTTCGCCCATGTCCAGCCAGTGCTGCCAGTAGTCGCCCATGTTGTAGCCACAGAAGGGCAGCATGGCCATGGGGTCGCGGCGCACCACGCCCACGGCGCCGGCGGCGGCAGCGGTGGTCTCGCTGGCCATGATGGAGCCCACGAAGACGCCGTGCTCCCAGCCAAAGCTTTGGTACACCAGCGGCGCGGTTTTGGCGCGGCGGCCGCCGAAGACAATGGCGCTGATGGGCACACCCTGGGTGTTGTCAAACTCCTTGCTGATGCAGGGGCAGTTGATGGCCGGGGCGGTGAAGCGGCTGTTCGGGTGGGCGCCCTTCTCGGTGCTGGTCTTGCCGTTCCAGGGCTGGCCCAGCCAGTCGATGCCGTCCTCGGGCGGGTTTTTGTCCAGGCCCTCCCACCACACGGTCATGTCGGCCTTGTTCAGCACCACGTTGGTGAAGATGGTGTTCTTTTTGGTGGATTCCAGCGCGTTGAAGTTGCTCTTGGCATTGGTGCCGGGGGCCACGCCGAAGAAGCCGCTCTCGGGGTTGATGGCGTAGAGGCGGCCATCCTTGCCGATGTGCATCCAGGCGATGTCGTCGCCCACCGTCCACACCTTGTAGCCCTTGTTTTTAAAGACCTCGGGCGGAATGAGCATGGCGAGGTTGGTTTTTCCGCAGGCGGAGGGGAAAGCGCCGGTGATGTACTGCACATTGCCGGAGGGGTCTTCAATGCCCAGAATGAGCATATGCTCGGCCATCCAGCCCTCTTTCCAGCCCTGGTAGCTGGCGATGCGCAGCGCGAAGCACTTTTTGCCCAGCAGCACGTTGCCGCCGTAGCCGCTGTTCACGCTCCAGATGGCGTTGTCCTCGGGGAAGTGCACAATATAGCGGTTTTCCTCGTCGATGTTGGCCTTGGCATGCATGCCGCGCACAAAATCGTTCGAGTCGCCCAGCTGCTCAAAGGCGCGCTTGCCGATGCGGGTCATGATGTCCATGTTCAGCACAACATAGATGGAGTCGGTGGTCTCGACGCCCACCTTGCTGTAGGGGCTGCCGATGGGGCCCATGGAGTAGGGGATGACGTACATGGTGCGGCCCTTCATAACGCCGTCGTACAGCGGCAGCAGCTTTTCCTTCATCTCTGCGGGGGCCATCCAGTTGTTGGTGGGGCCGGCATCCTCTTTGTCGCTGGTGCAAATGAAGGTGCGGTTCTCCACACGGGCCACGTCGTTTTTGGCAGTATGGTGCCAGAAACAGCCGGGCAGCTTCTCCGCGTTCAGCTCGGTCAGCTCGCCGCTGGCCACGGCCTCCTTGCGCAGGGCCTCCAGCTGCTCGTCGCTGCCGTCAATCCACACCACCTTGTCGGGCTTGCAAAGGGCGGTTACCTCGTCCACCCAGGTCAAAACCTGCTTGTTTGTCGTCAAATCTGTCATAGCTTTACCACCTCTCTCTTAATATTCGTTCGCGGGGGCCTCTGCTTTTGCCTGTTCGATAAGTCAATTCCCACAAAACGGTATCGTATCTATTTTACATGAACCTGCTGGATTACGCAAGCACCCCTGCGCCACAGGCAGAGGCTTCGTAACATTCACCCATAATTCCTGTTTTCGGTGCGCGTTTTCTGTGCTATAATGAGGCTCAATAGAAAACCGTGCAGGGTTTTGCCCGCCGGGTGGCCTCCCGCAGGAGGCACTGGGCCTTGGCCGCGGGCAGAGAGGACGTTTTGTGCAAACAGAAAAGCAGTTTTCCATTTACGCGCTGGCCCACACCGACGTGGGCAGCCTGCCCTTCAACAACCGGGGGCGCACCCTGCGGGTGGTGGTTCCGGTGAACATCCAGGCCGGGGCGCTGGCCCTGCGTTTTGCGAACTATTACGGCGGGCAGCCCCTGCCCATTGGCCGGGTGAGCCTGGCGCTTTGCAACGAAAAGGGCGTGCTGCGCCCCGGCGCCAGCCGCCCGGTGACACTGGGGGGCGAGGGCTCCTTCACCCTGCCG
The DNA here is from genome assembly GCA_964423365.1 of uncultured Oscillospiraceae bacterium. Taxonomy (GTDB): domain Bacteria; phylum Bacillota; class Clostridia; order Oscillospirales; family Ruminococcaceae; genus JAAYCI01. The sequence goes on along the minus strand of CAYRFC010000084.1, from coordinate 8,334 downwards.
GCGGGCGCCTCCCTTCTCAGCGACTGGCTGGAGCTGCCGGTTTCACCGGGGGACTGGCTGGCCCTGAGCATCCACTACCCCGGCGAGCCGCGGGTGCAGAGCGGCAACCGCATAGACAGCCTGACGCTGCGCAGCCGCCCGGGCGACTACTGCGCCGAGGCTGCCCTGCCCGCCCCGGGCCTGCTCAGCCGCCTCTCCCGCACCGCCATAGCCAGCGGGGCCATTTTGCAGGTGACCAGCATCTGTGAAATTGTGGCCAAAAGCGACGCGCCCCACCGGGTGCTGGCCTGCTTTGGAGATTCCATCACCCAGCAGGGGAACTGGACGGTGCCGCTGCGCAGGCGGCTGGCCCGCCGCCTGCCGGGGCAGGTGAGCCTTTGCAACCTGGGCATAGGGGGGAACCGCCTTTTGCAGGGGCCGCCCGCCTTCTCCGGCGGGCTCTACGGCCCCTCGGGCCTCGCGCGCTTCGAGCGGGACGTGCTGGGGCTTTCGGGCCTGGGCTGGGTGCTGCTGGCCCTGGGCAGCAACGACCTGGGGATACCGGGGCTGGAGGGCACCCCCGAGGAGGAGCTGCCCAATTTGGCGCAGCTGGCCGCCGGGCTGGAGAAGCTGGCCGAAAAAGCCCGGGGACAGGGCATCAAGGCCTATGCCGCCACCCTGGCCCCCCGCCCTATAGACCCGCCCTACACCGCCCCCCGCGAGGCCCTGCGCCTGGGGCTGAACGAGTGGATTCGCAAGGCCGCCTGCTTTGACGCGGTGATTGACTTTGACAAGGCCCTGTGCCGGGAGGACGGCCGTGCGGGCATGCGGGAGGGCTATGCCCTGCCCGATGGGCTGCACCCCTCGCCCTTTGGCGGGCTGTGGATGGCAAAAGCCATTGACCTTTCGCTGTTTGGAGAGGAGAAATGCCATGAGTGAAGAAAAAGGCCACTGGCACCGGCTGGACAACACGGCCAACCTCTTTCCGGTCATCACCTCCCGCCGGTTTACCAACGTATACCGCATTGCCGTAAGCCTGCAGGAGCAGGTGGAGCCGGAGCTGCTGCAAAGGGCCCTGGAAACGGTGCTGCCGCGCTTTTCGGCCTTCCGGGTGCGGCTGCGGCGGGGGCTGTTTTGGCATTATTTTGAGGAGAACACCGCAAAACCCACGGTGTACCCCGAGGAGGACTACCCCTGCCGCTTTATAGACCCCTTGCAGAACGACCACTTTCTCTTTCGGGTGAGCTACTATGAAAACCGCATCAACCTGGAGGTTTTTCACGTGCTGACCGACGGCAACGCCGGGAAGGATTTTCTGCTGGCGCTGGTGTGCCAGTACCTTCTGCTGGCCCACCCGGCCAGCTTTGGCGGCGAGGACAAGAGCCGCAAGTGGTTCACCGGCCACGCGGGCGACGTGGAGGACAGCTACCTGCAAAACTATGCCCCCACCAAAAAAACCAGCTACCGCACCGGCCGGGCCTACAAAATAAAGGGGGAGCGCAGCCTTCTTGGGAACCTCAGCGTCTTCCACCTGCACCTGAATGTGCCGCAGTTCCGCCAGTTCTGCCGGGATAGGCAGGTCACCATCTCACAGTACCTCTCGGCGGTCATCGGCTGGGCGGTGTGCACCCAGCGCCCCCGCAGCCTGGCCCGCCTGCCGGTGAACCTGTTTTTGCCGGTGGACCTGCGGCGGATGTTTGAATCGGACACGGCGCTGAACTTTTTCTCCAATGTGTATATACGCTTTGAGGAGGGGGAGGCCAGCCGGGATTTTGACGAGGTATTGCGGGATGTGAAATGCCAGTTCGAGGAAAAAATCAGCCGGGACAGCATGCTGGGCTACATCAGCTATACCACGGCCAACCGCAAGAACCCGTTTATCCGGGCCATCCCCCTGCCGGTGAAGCATGTGGTGCTGCGCACGGTGTATGAGCTGAATTCCCGCAGCACCACCCTCAGCTTTACAAACCTTGGGCCCATTGGCCTGCCGCCGCAGTTTGCCCCCTATGTAACCGGGGCCACCCTGCTGCTGAGCTGTACCCCCAAGGAGCCCTTCAAGTGTGCCGCCATCTCCTATCAAGACGATTTTACCCTCACCATGACCAGCACCCTGCGCAGCGTGAACCTGCAGCGGGCGGTGGCCCGCAAGCTGGCGGCCGACGGCCTGGATGTGGTGGTGGAAACCAACGGGGTGGACTATGCAAGTATGTAATGCCTGCCATGTACAGGTGCGCGCCCAGCAGGACTATTGCCCCCTTTGTGGCGGCATGCTGGAGAAAGCGGAGTGCCCCGGCAGCCTGGCCGCAGTGAACCCCTACCCCGACCTGCGCAGCCGTTTGGCAAAGTTCAGCCTTTGGCGGCGGATTTTGCAGGCGGCCACCCTATTTTGCTGCCTGTTTTCGCTGCTGGTGAACCTGCTGGTGACCCCGCAGTTCTGGTGGAGCCTGTTTGTGCTGGCGGGCGCGGCCTACTGCTGGGCGCTGATACCCGCCCTGCTGCGCCGGGGGGTGAACCTGGCGAGGCAGATTGTGTACCAGGTGCTGCTGACCTGCCTTGCGGTGGTGCTCATCGATTTGATAGCGGGCTACCGGGGCTGGAGTGTGAGCTATGTTATACCGGCGGTGCTGAGCGCGGGCATTCTGGCCACCGGGCTGATGGCAGCCTTCCGCCCGTCCGCGTGGAGCATCTACGTGTATTACCAGGTGCTGGTGGCCGCCTTTGGCTTTGCGCCGCTCGTCCTCTATCTTGTGGGGCTGGCACACAGCCTGGTGATGGTGCTGCTTCCGGCGGGGCTGGGTATGGCCAGCATCATTCTCACCCTGCTGTTTGCAGACCGCAGCATTAAAAATGAGTTTGTGAAGCGCTTCCACCTTTAAAGCAAGTGGAAAGTTGAGAGTGGAAAGTGGAAAGTGAAGACCTCAATATAGGAAACAGCTAATGGCCCGATGCCTTTAACTTTCCACTTTCCACTTTTCCTTTTCAACTGAAAAAGTCCTGTCTTCCCCCCGAAACGGAAGACAGGACTTTTTTGGTTTTCGGAAAATCAGTGCTTGCTCACCAGCGCCAGGGTGTCGCGCGCAATCATCAGCTCCTCGTTGGTGGGCACCACCAGCACCCGCACGCGGGAGAACTCGGTGGAGATATCGAAGATGCCCGCGCCGCCCGCCTCGTTTTTGGCGTCGTCGTAGTGCAGGCCCAGGAACTCCAGCCCGCGGCAGGTGTATTTGCGCACCCGGCGGCTGTTTTCGCCAATGCCCCCGGTGAAGACCACGCAGTCCAGCCCGTTCATGGCGGCGGCGTAGGCCCCGATGTGCTTTTTGATTTCGTAGAACAGCATGGAGTGCACCAGCGCGGCGCGCACATTGCCCTCCAAAGCGGCCTTTTCAATATCGCGGTTGTCGCTGGAGAGGCCCGAAACGCCCAGCATGCCGGATTTTTTATTCAGCACATCGTTTATCTCGGCGTAGCTCATGCCGGTTTTTTCCTGGATGAAGGTGACCACGCTGGGGTCGATATCGCCCGAGCGGGTGCCCATCAGAATGCCTGCCAGCGGGGTGAGGCCCATGCTGGTGTCGATGCATTTGCCACGGTCCACCGCGGCGATGGAGGAGCCGTTGCCCAGATGGCAGGTGACGGTTTTCAGGTTTTCGATGGGCACACCCAGGAACTGGGCCGCCTGCATGCTGACATAGCGGTGGCTGGTGCCGTGGAAGCCGTAGCGGCGCACACCATATTTCTCGTAGTATTCATAGGGCACGGCGTAGATGTAGGCCGTGGGGGGCATGGTTTGGTGGAAGGCGGTGTCGAACACGGCCACCTGCGGCACATTCGGGCCGAACACCGCCTGGGCGCTGCGGATGCCCTGCACCTGCGGGGGGTTGTGCAGCGGGGCCAGGCTGTTGCAGCTCTCGATGCCCGCCAGGGTCTCCTCGCAGATGATGGCGCTGGCGGTGAATTTCTCGCCGCCGTGCACCGTGCGGTGCCCCACCGCGCTGATTTCGGAGCTATCGGCGATGACGGCACCCTCGCCGTGGCTCATCAGCTCCAGCATTTTGGAAAAGGCCTCGGCGTGGCTGGGCATCTGCACGCTCAGCTCAAAGGTCTGCCCGTTGGCTTTGTGAATCACGGTGCCGCCCTCGATGCCGATGCGCTCGCACAGGCCCTTGCACATGACCGCCTCGTTCTCCATGTTGATGAGCTGGTACTTCAAAGAAGAACTGCCGGCGTTGATGACCAAAATCTTCATGATAGACTCTCCTCCGTTTTTGGGCTGGCATTTCGCCAGAAATGCTGTGCTTTGTGCAGGCCAGCGTCCGTGGGGCAAGGGGCTTTTCGGGCAGTTTTTGGAAAAATGGCGGCCGCCGCGCGGCCAGACCTCGCATAAACACGCAAAAGTATTATATAATAGGCGTGTGGGTTTTTCAAGGGCAGGAAAAAAACGGAAAGCAGGGCCGTGTGCACAGCTGCCTGGTGGGCGGGCAAAGCACGGCGGCAGGAGGGGAAAATGGGCGAGAGGGAGAAAGGGCGGCCCGGCCCGGTGGCGGGCATCGTATGTGAATATAACCCCTTTCATCTGGGCCATGCCTGGATGATAGAGGAGCTGCGCCGCGGCGGGGCCGAGGCCGTGGTGTGTGTGATGAGCGGGCCCTTCGTGCAGCGGGCCGAGGCTGCCTGCCTGCCGGTGCAGCTGCGCGCGCGGGCGGCCGTGCAGGGCGGGGCCGATTTGGTTTTCCGCCTGCCGCTGCCCTGGGCCTGCGCCTCGGCCGAGGGCTTTGCCCGGGGGGCGGTGGGGCTGCTGGCGGCACTGGGCTGTGTGGACAGCCTGGCCTTTGGGGCGGAAACGGCGGACACAGCCCGGCTGTGTGCGCTGGCAGAGGGCCTGGAGAGCGGGCCCTTCCGCACGGCGCTGCGTGGGGAGCTGGAAAAGGGCGGCGGCTTTGCAGCGGCGCGCGCGGCGGCGGCAGAGGCCGTGCTGCCGGGTGCCGGGGCGCTGCTGGCAAGCCCCAACAATATACTGGGGGTGGAGTACTGCAAGGCCCTGCTGGCGGGTTTTCCCCTGCTGCGCCAGCGGGGGCTGGCCGCCCTGCCAAGGCCCCTGGCCTTGCCGCGCCACGGCGCGGCCCACGACGGCCGCCCGGCGGAGGGTATCGCCTCGGCCAGCTGGCTGCGGGCCGCCGTGGGGCAGGGCGGCGCTGAGACAATGGCCGCCTATGTGCCCAAAAGCTGTGCGGCGCTTTACCAAAAGGCCGAGCAGGACGGCGCCTTCACAGACCCGGGGCGCTATGAGCTGATGCTGCTCTCCCGGCTGCGGGGGCTTACGGCGGGGCAGCTGGCGGGGCACCCCGGCGCGGGGGAGGGGCTGGAAAACCGCCTGTTCTCGGCCATCCGGCAGGCGTGCAGCCTGGAAGAGCTGTATACCCTGGCCAAAACCAAGCGCTTTGCCCATTCCCGCGTGCGGCGGCTGGCCCTTTCGGCGGCGCTGGGCATCCCGCAGGCCATTCCCGCGCTGCCGCCCTTTTTGCACCTGATGGCGGCCAGTACGCGGGGCCTTGCTCTGCTGAAAAGGGCCAGGCAAACGGCGGTGCTGCCGCTGGGCACCTCGCTGGCCAAGCTGGCCCAAACCGGGGAGGGCGCGCGGCAGTTGGCCGCGCTGGAGGCCCGCGCCGAGGACCTGCACGCCCTGTGCCGCCAAAAGCCCGCGCCGGGCGGCGGGGCCTTCACCCAGCCGGTGCAGCTGCCGCGGTGAGGCGCTACCGTTCGTTTTTCGGCAAAAAAGGGAAGTGCCACAGGCAAAAATTTGTGGTAAAATTGAAAAAACGGCACAGCTAAAATTGAGAAATGGCATAAGGGAGACAAGCATGCAAGAAAAACTACTACGGGCCTATGCCCACTTTATGGTGGGCACGGCGGTGAACCTGCAAAAGGGACAGACCTTACTCCTCAACAGCCCCATAGAGACGGCGGGTTTTGCGCGCCTGTGCGCCGAGGAGGCCTACGCCTGTGGCGCGCGTGACGTGGTGGTGCATTACAACGACGAGGAGTTCTCCCGCATCCGGATGCGGGAGGCGGCCTTGCCCGCGCTGGAGGATGTGAAGCCCTGGAAGCTGCGCAGCCTGCTGGACTATGCGGAGGGGGAGGGCGGCGCGGCGGTGCTCAGCATCTACGCCAAAAACCCCGAGATTTACAAAGGGCTGGACACCGCCAAAATTGACAAGGCCGGCCTGGCGGCAGAAAAAGCCATGAAGCCCTGGCAGGAGATGGTGATGAGCAACCGGGTGCAGTGGAGCATCGCCTCGGTGCCCACGGCGGCCTGGGCGGCGCGGGTTTTCCCCGGCAAAAGCGCCGAGGAGGCAGAAGAGGCCCTGTGGCAGGCCATTTTCCGCGTGTGCCGGGTGGGGGAGGGCCAAAGCCCGGAGCAGGCCTGGGCCCTGCATGCACAGCAGGCGGCCAGGCGCATAGAAACACTGCACGCCATGGATTTGGACGCCCTGCACCTGAAAAGCGAAAACGGCACCGACCTGACGGTGGGCCTGGCCGAGGGCTTTCAGTTTGCAGGGGTTTGCGAAAACAGCGTGGATGGGGTGCCCTTTTTTGCCAACGTGCCCAGTGAGGAAATTTTCACAGCGCCCCACAGCCACAGGGTGCACGGCACCGTGAAAAGTAGCCTGCCCTATGTATACAACGGCAATCTCATCGAGGGCATCACCCTGCGCTTTGAGGAGGGCAGGGCGGTGGAATTTTCCGCCGAGAGGGGCGAGGAGCTGCTGGCACAGATGATGGACGCCGACGAGGGGGCAAGGCGGCTGGGGGAGATTGCCCTGGTGCCGGCCAGCAGCCCGGTGCGCCAAACCGGCCTGCTGTTTTTCAACACCCTTTTCGACGAAAACGCCGCCTGCCACATCGCCTTTGGGCAGGGCTACCCCAGCACCTTGCGCGGCGGCACAGAGATGGACGAGGCCACCTTGCAGGCGCAGGGCTTGAACGGCAGTCTCATCCACGAGGATATCATGGTGGGTACCGCCGATATGGAGATTGTGGGCATTGCAAAAAATGGCGAAAAGAAGACGATATTCTCCGGCGGGGAATGGGTGTTTTAGCGGGCGGGCAGCCTTGCCCCCCTGCCGCAGTCCTCAGAAAAACCCCTTCCGCCAGCCTGCAAGGCTGGCGGAAGTTGTTGTATTTGCAAAAATGGGGTGCTATAATCAGTAATTAGTTGCGCAGGCAACCCACAATGCGTAGAAAGAGGGGGGCAAAGAGATGCAGGCGAAGCGTATCACTATTTTTGCAGGCCACTACGGCAGCGGCAAAACCAACCTGGCGCTGAACTATGCCTTCTGGCTGAAACAGCAGTACAGCCGGGTGGTTCTTTGCGATTTGGACATTGTGAACCCCTATTTCCGCACGGCGGATTCCAAGGACAAGCTGGCGGCGGGCGGCATTCAGCTCATCAGCTCCCCCTTTGCCAACACAAACGTGGAGTTTCCCGCCCTGCCGGCCGACACCCAGGCTGTTTTTGACAACCGGGCTGCCCATGCCGTGATTGACCTGGGGGGCGACGAGCGCGGTGCGCTGGCGCTGGGCCGCTATGCAAAGCGGCTGCGGGAGGAAGACAACTTTGAAATGCTGCTGGTGGCAAACCCCTTCCGCCCCCTCACCGGCACCCTGGAGGGCCTGCGGGAAGTGGTGGCGGAGATAGAGGCGGCGGCCAAGGTGCCTTTCAGCGGGCTGGCCAGCAACCCGAACCTTGGGGCAGAGACCACCCTGGAGGACATCTGCCAGAGCCTGCCCTATGCACAGGAGGCGGCCAAGGCCCTGGGGCTGCCCCTGCGCATGACGGCCGTGCACAGCACGCTGCTGCCGGGCAGGCCGGAAACGCTGGCCGCGATAGAGAAAAGCTGTGAGATATTCCCCATTGAGATTTTTGAAAAACCCAACTGGGTCATCTAAGAACCATTTGAAATGGCTTATAAATCACATCATGGTCAATAAATTTTCAGAAAAACAGAGGGAGAGAGAATGGCAAAGGTGACGTTTTTGGAAGACGCCTGCAAGGGCTGTGGGCTGTGCGTAGAGGCCTGCCCGAAGAAAATTGTGGCGCTGGACACGCACAAAATTAACGCGAAGGGCTTTCACCCCGCCGGGGTGGAAAAGATGGAGGAGTGCATAGGCTGCGGCTTTTGCGGTACCATGTGCCCCGACGCGGTTATCACGGTGGAAAAATAGAGGAAATGGGAGATAGAGCGAAATGAGCAAAAAAGTATTGATGAAGGGCAATGAGGCCATTGCCGAGGGGGCCATCATGGCGGGCTGCCGCCACTATTTCGGCTACCCCATCACCCCGCAAACCGAAATTGC
>CAYRFC010000083.1:0-11289 GCA_964423365.1 uncultured Oscillospiraceae bacterium | reverse complement strand
GCCTCGCCCAGTTCCCCGGCGGCAGAGGCCTTCAAATAGGCGTTGATAAAACCGTCCAGGTCACCGTCCATCACGGCGTTTACATTGCCGTTTTCGTAGCCGGTGCGGTGGTCCTTCACCAGGGTGTAGGGCATAAACACATAGCTGCGTATCTGGCTGCCCCAGGCAATCTCCTTTTGCACACCCTTGATGTCCTCAATCTTGTCTAAATGGGCCTGCTCCTTTATCTGAATGAGCTTGGAAATCAGCATCCGTTCAGCATATTCCCTGTTTTGCACCTGGCTGCGCTGGGCCTGGCTGGCCACCACCAGGCCGGTGGGGAGGTGGGTGAGGCGCACGGCGCTGGAGGTTTTGTTCACGTGCTGGCCGCCCGCGCCAGAGGCCCGGTAAACGTCCATCTTCACGTCCTCGGGGCGCAGCAGCACGCTCAAATCCTCCTCAATCTCCGGCATCACCTCCAGCGAGGCAAAGCTGGTGTGCCTGCGGCCCGAGGAATCGAAGGGGGAGACGCGCACCAGCCGGTGCACCCCGTTTTCACTTTTCAAAAAGCCGTAGGCGTTTTCCCCGGCCACCAGCACCGAGGCACTTTTTACCCCGGCGTCCTCCCCGGCCAGATAGTCGAGAATGGTGGTTTTGTAGTCGTGGTCGGCCGCCCAGCGCTGATACATCCGCAGCATCATCTCCACCCAGTCCTGCGCCTCTTTGCCGCCCGCACCCGCGTGGAAGGTGATGATGGCGTTGTTTTTGTCATATTCGCCCGTAAGCAGGGCGCAGAGGCGCATGTGCTCTGCCTGCAGGCCAAGCTGCTTCACCGCCTCCTCACATTCGGCGGCGGCTTCTTCGCCCCCCTCCTCCCAAAGCTCCAGCAGGGTTTGGGCGTCCGCCAGCAGCTCCTGCAAGCGGGCATATTGGGCCAGGCTGTCCCGCAGGCCGCTCATCTCGCTGAAAATCTTGGCGGATGCGTCTGGGTCGTCATAAAATTCCGCTTTGGAGGAACGAATTTCCAGTTCCTCCAAGCGGCGCTTTTTTGCATTCACACCAAGAGCCCCGCCCAGCTCGTCCACCTCAGGGCTCAGCTCTTGCAGTTGCCGTTTCACTTCGTCCAGCAGTACCATGGTTTCCTCCGCCGCGCCGCAGCGCGCTCCCTTATACATAGATACAGTAAGATTATAGGGGAAACGGCAGATGATGTAAAGAAAAACTGGGCAAAGGCCCTTTCCGCGTTGACAGCCCCCCTTTTCTGTGATAAACTATTTAAGCATCGTCTGCGGTGGCTGCCACGCCGCTTTTGTACATTTTCGTTTTCAGGCGCTGTTTCTTTTACATGGTGGGTATAGCTCAGTTGGTTAGAGTGCTAGGTTGTGGCCCTAGAGGCCATGGGTTCGAATCCCATTATCCACCCCAGTAGAAAAAGCGAACGCCATCGTTCGCTTTTTCCTTTATTGGCCTGTCGGCAAGCGGTAAGCCACCAGACTTTGACTCTGGCATTCGTAGGTTCGAATCCTGCCAGGCCAACCACCCAAAAAACAAGTTCACGCCAGCTTTTGCCGTGAACTTGTTTTTTTATGACCACTTTGAGACAACAGGCTCTTTTTTATATACAATGTTACGACTCTTGTGTTCTTTTTGCCAGTGGGGCGTTTTCTGGCCGGTAAACCACCGGCTGGCCGGCGGCCCCGGCGCCGCCAACCGGTGTGATTTTGCCTTCCCGCGCAAGATAGACCGTGGCGCCCGGTTTGGGGCAGAGAGCGCGCCGAGGAGACGCAGGGGGAAGGCACAAAAGAAATACAGCCGCTCCGTGCCCTGGCTGGGGGCTTATTTTGGGATAGAAGAAACGAATAACCGAAAAATGTGCGCATATTTCACAATAAACAGACCCGAGCTTTTACTTGACAGATGGGGCATATGGCCCTAAAGTGTAAACCACAGATAGGATGTTTTTGTGCCATGTGCGTATAGTTATGTGGCCGAATGTCCCTGTTGCCCGCCGGTGGTTTTTGGCAGTGTGCCGGTGGGCAGTTGCAAAAAGGCAAAAATACAATTGAATATGCATTTACGAGGGCCTTTGTGTGGTGGGGCACCTTCCGCAAAAGCGGATTGTGCTTGATTCAACTGGCAAGGTGACGGCAGGGACCCGTACTGTTTAAGTTGTCCGTTTTCTGTGCGCTTATGCGCCGGGCGGGCGGGTGAACAGGCGGGGCGTTTTTATGCCGTCTTTCCCGCGTTTCCACCGTTTGGCGGATAAGCATTTTGCACGGGCCGCGCTATTTTTATAGCGCGGCGGCGGCAATGCCTATCCGTTTTTTTTGTTTCACTGTGGCGGCCGGCCGCTGCAGAAGGATGCAAGAACCTGCCCATGGCTGCCAGAAGACAAAATTGCTGCAAAGGAGTGGAAAGATGAGGTACCGGATCGGTGTTGACATCGGAGGGACATTCACGGACTGTGTTGTAATCAGTGACAACGGCGCCATCAACACGTTCAAGGAATTGTCCACACCAGAAGACCAGTCCATCGGGCTCTACAACGTCATCAAAAAAGCCGCCGAATTTTTCGGCAAAAGCCTGCAAGACTTCCTGGGAGGGGCGGATTTATTCGCCCACGGCACCACAGTGGCCACCAACACCCTGCTTACCGCCACCGGGGCCAAGACCGGCCTGATTTTAACCCGCGGCTTCCGCGACACCATTGAGATGCGCCGGGCCCACAAGGACAACATCTGGGATTTGTTCCTGAAAAGCCCCGAGCCGCTGGTGCCGCGCTACCTGCGCCTGGGTGTGGAGGAGCGGCTGGACTACCTGGGCCGCGAGGTGACCGCCCTGAACGAGAAAGACGTGGTGGCCATCTGCCAGGAGTTCCAAAAAGAAGAGGTGAAGGCGGTTGCCATCTGCACGCTGTTCTCCTACCTGAACGACAAGCACGAAAAACGCATCAAGGAGATTGTGGAGCGCGAGATGCCGGGTGTGTTTGTGTCCCGCTCCTCCGAGGTGCTGCCCCAAATTCGCGAGTATGAGCGCCAAAGCACCACCGTGGCCAACGCCTATGTGGGCCCGAAGCTGACGGTGTACCTGACCAACCTGGAGCAAAAGCTGAAAAAGGACGGCCTTGGGAAGGCCTTCTATGTGGTGTCCTCCAACGGGGGCATGATGACGGCCGAGACGGCCATCCGCCACGCCTCGGCCACCCTGCTCTCCGGCCCGGCCGCCGGGGCCACCGGCGCCATGTTCTTTGCAAACCTCACCGGCAACCGCAATTTGATTCTGATGGACATGGGGGGCACCTCCTTCGACGTGACCCTCATCAACGACGGCGGCGTCACACTCTCCACCGAGGGCGAGATTGCGGGCTACCGGGTGGCAAAGCCCATGATTGACATCCACACCATAGGCGCGGGCGGCGGCTCCATTGCCTGGATAGACCAGTGGGGCATGCTAAACGTGGGGCCGGAATCGGCCTACAGCTACCCCGGCCCGGTGTGCTACGACCGCGGCGGCGAAAAACCGGCGGTGACCGACGCGAACCTGCTGCTGGGCTACCTGAACAAGGACTTTTTCCTGGGCGGCGAAATGCAGATTAACTACGACAAATGCCACCGGATGATGAAAGAAAAAATTGCCGACCCCATGAAGATGAGTGTGGAAAAAGCGGCCAGCGGCATCTTCCAGATTGTGAACCAGAGCATGGCCGATGCGACCAAGGTGGTGTCGGTGCAGAAGGGCTACGACCCGCGTGAGTTTGCCCTGGTGAGCGCCGGGGGCGCCTGCTCCATCCACGCCTGCAAAATTGCCGAGGAAGTGGGCTCTCAGATGGTGATTGTGCCCATGGCCGCCTCGGTGTTCTGCGCGCTGGGCATGCTGGAGAGCGACATCCGGCTGGACAATGTGCGCTCCTTCAGCGGCACCATTCCGGGGCTGGATCTCGGCGCCTTCAACGAGGTGATTGCCGACGCGGAAAAAACCGCCCTGGCCGAGCTGCTGGAAGAAGGGGTGGAGCGCGAAGCCGCCTCTCTGGAGCGCTACCTCGACATCCGCTATGTGGGCCAGCACCATGAGGTGACCGTACCCCTGGCCTGCGACTGTGTCATCACCCAGCAGCATGTGGACGAGCTGGCCCAGGCCTTCCACACCGCGCACGAGCGGCTGTACAGCTATTGCACGCCCGAGACCCCCATCGAGATTGTGAACCTGCGGGTAACCGCCGTGGGGCATGTGGAAAAAACCTCTTTGGAGCGGCAGGAAAAGGGCGGCGGCGAGCCGAAGGATGCCATCAAAAACCAGCGTAAGATTTACTTTGAGGAATATGACAGCTACCGGGATGTGCCGGTGTATGACCGTGGCAAGCTGTATGTGGGCCATCAGGTGGAGGGCCCGGCGGTGATTGAGGAACGCATCACCACCATCATTGTGCACCCCAAATGGAACGCGCGCATTGATGAATTTGGCAATGTGGTAATGGAGGTGAAACCATGAGTGTGCAGCAAGAAAAGAGGAAAAAAGAATTTGAGGGCGCAAAAGACCCTATCACCTTTGCCGTAATTTACAACCGCCTGCTCACCATCAACCGTGAGATGGGCATCACCATGATTAACACCTCCATCTCCCCCATTTTTGCTGAGGTACACGACTTCTCCTGCGCCATTTGCGACTGGGACTGCCGCATCGTCTCCCAGGTGGACGGCGTGCCCAGCCACACGGCCTCGGCCATGGAATCGGTGAAGGCGATTGCCGAGTATTACGGCGAGGACATTCACCCAGGCGATGTGTTTGTGCTGAACGACCCCTATATGGGCGGCACCCACCTGCAGGACGTCACCATCATGAAGCCGGTGTTCTTTGGCGGCCGCCTGCAGTTCATCGCCATCAACCGGGCCCACCATGGCGATGTGGGCGGCATGGAGGCCGGCTCCTACTGCCCCTCGGCCACCGAGCTGTACCACGAGGGGATTCGTATCCCGCCCCTGCGCATCTACCAGAACGAACAGCCCATCATGGATGTCATCAACATGATACGCGTGAATACCCGGATGCCCGACGATATCTGGGTGGACATGAAGGCCCAGGTGGCCAGCTGCTGTGTGGGGGAAAAGCGCATTCTGGAAATGATGGAAAAATATGGCGAGGAAAAAACCCGCGAGACCATCGAGGATATCCACCAATACGCCGAAAACCGCATGCGGGATGAGATTGCCAAGCTGCCCGACGGCGTGTACCACGGCCATGCCACCCTGGACGGTGACGGACTGGAGGACCGCCCGCTGGACATCAAGGTGGCCATCACCATAAAAGGCGACGAGGCGCAGGTGGACTTTACCGGCACCAGCCCGCAGTGCATGGGCCCCTCCAATTCCCCCATTGCCAACACCGCCACCTGTGTGTATGTGGCCTTCCTCACCACTGTCACCACCCCGGACATTCCCCACAATGAAGGGGTGTACCGCCCCATCAAAATCACCGCGCCCGAGGGCTGCATTGTCAACTCCAGCTTTCCCGCGCCGGTGGCCTACTGCACGCTGGACACCGCCTGCGCCATTTTGGAGGCCTGCTGGATGGCCCTGGCCGACATTCTGCCCGGCCGTGTGCCCGCGGGCTGGAACCGCTGGAACGGCCCCACCATCACCGGGGTGGACCCCCGCAACGAGAATTTCTACGTGATGTTTGGCTTCAACGGCTTTGGCGGCGCGGGCGGTGCGCGCGGCATGGATGGCCGCCCCTACATCGGCGACGGCATTGACCTGGGCGGCCTGATTGCGCCGAACATTGAGACCAACGAGGTGGACTATCCCCACCTGACCGAGTTCAACGAGTTCACCACCGACTCCTGCGGCGCGGGCGAGTACCGCGGCGGCAGCGGGGCGGGCTACCGCATAAAGTTCTATGACGGCGCCGAGACCACCCTGGTGATGTTTGGCGATGGGCGCGAAAACCCGCCCTACGGCCTGTTTGGGGGCCTTGCCGGCAGCGCCAACATGGCCTACAAGAACCAGGGCGGCCCCGAAGAGGAGCTGATGCCCGAGAAGGGCGCGGTGGTGTTTGCCAATGGCGGCAGCTTCACCAGCTATCCCTCGGGCGGGGGCGGCTGGGGCGACCCCAAGAAGCGCGATGCCGAAAAGGTGCGCATGGATGCGAAGAACGGCTATATTTCCATCAAAGCGGCCCAGGTGCTGTACGGCGTGGTGCTAAACGAGAGCTACGTGGTGGATGTGGACGCCACGGCAAAACTGAGAAATGCATAGGAGAAAAGCCATGGAAATCAAGAAAATTGCGGTGCTGGGCGCCGGGAACGGCGGCTTTATGAGCGGGGCCGACTTTGGCAGCCGGGGCTACGAGGTGCGGATGTACGACACCCAGCCCGGCCGCCTGGACGGCGTGAAACAGACCGGGCAGATTGAGGTGTGCGACATCGACTCGAAGCCCAGCGGCGTGGTGGGCAAAATTGCCCTGGCCAGCGGTGATGTGGCCGAGGTGGTGCGCGGGGCGGACGTGATTTTGAACCCGGTGCCCTTCTTCGCGGTGAAGGCTTACGCCGAGGCCGCCGCCCCCTACATCGAGGAAAACCAGGTCATCATCTGCCTGGGCAAGGGCGGCGCCTCGCTGGTGTGGCGCAAGGCGCTGGACGAGGCGGGCAACAAAAACCGGGTGTACCTGGCCGACTGCAACACCCTGCCCTATGGCGCCTCGCGGCTCAGCGATAGCCAGGTGCGCCTGGAATCCCGCACCTTTAGCCTGATGTTTGCCGCCTTCCCCGCCAAGGATATGGACACCGTGTGGGAGGTGCTGAATGAGCTGTACCCCGAGGACATCGGCTACAAGCTGCGCCGCGGGCAGAACGTCATCGACACCATTTTGGTGGATTACAACGCCATCACCCACACCCCGCCCATGATTTGCAACGCGGCCACCATAGACAGCGGCGACCCCAGCTTCTGCCTGTTTGGGGTGAAGGAAAACCCGAAGCCGGTGGTGAACCTGATTGAGGGCATTGACCGCGAGCGTATGGCCATTGGCGAAAAGCTGGGCCTTGCGCAGTTCACCCTGGAGGAGGAAATTCGCATGGTGGGCTGGAACCGCGACGGCGTGGACGAGGTGCTGCCCATCTACGAGGCCATCCACACCCCCTTCCTGGAGGTGTGCGAGGGGCCCTTCAAGCTGGACGTGCGGCATCTGGTGGAGGACGTGCCCTTTGGTCTGGTCACCTACTCCTCCCTGGGCCGCCTGCTGGGGGTGCCCACCCCGGTCAGCGATGCCATCACCACCATTGCAGAGCGTTTGCTGAACCGCGATTTGCACAGCGGCGGGCGCGACATCGAGGCCCTGGGCCTGAAGGCCGACTGGACGGTGGAGCAGGTGAAACAATACCTCTACGAGGGTAAAGTATAGGCGCTTTCTCTGTTTTAAAAAAGCCCCGGCGGCAGGCCGGCCACCCCCTACACAAGATGAAAGGATGGAAGAAAAATGAGAGAACTCAAAGGCAGAAGCTTGCTCGGCATCAACGAACTGACCGCTGACGAGGTGCAGTACATTCTGGACGTGGCGCACGACCTGAAACGGCAGCTTCGCATGGGCCAGCGCCATGAATACCTGCGCGGCAAATCCTTGGCGGGCATTTTTTCCACCCAGTCCACCCGCACCAGCTGCTCCTTTGAAACCGGCATGACCCACCTGGGCGGCCATATGATGTGGCTGGACAAAAACCGCATCTGGTCCGGCAGCGCGGGGGCGGAAAACTGGCACGATACCATCAAAACGCTGGACCGCTATGTGGATGGCTTTGCCCACCGCCCGGTGACCCGTGAGATTTTGGAGCAGACCTTTGAATACACCACAAAACCCGTCATCAACGCCTCCTGCCCGGTGGAGCACCCCACCCAGTCCTTCGCAGACGTGATGACCATGCAGGAGCATGGCGGCGGCAGCGTGAAGGGCGCCAAGGTGGCCTTCCTGTGGGGCTTCAATGAGCTGAACCCCCCCGCCGGGCTGACGAACTCCACCCTGGTGATGGCCGCCAAAACCGGCTTCAATGTGACCATTGCCTGCCCCGAAGGCATGGACCCCGACCCCCGCTATGTGAAATGGGCCAACGAAGAGGGCGTGCCGAACGGCTGCAAGTTTGACGTGGTGCACAGCTATGAGGAGGCCGTGAAGGACGCAGACTTTATCAATGTTTACTCCTGGGTAAGCCCCGAGATTTTCGCCGAGGGCCCCGACACCGGCTACCGCGGCAACCCGGAGTTTGCCAAGTACAAGCAAACCCTGAAGGGCTGGTGTGTGGACCAAAAGGTGGTGGACATGGCCCCGAAAAATGTGAAGGTGATGCACTGCCTGCCGGTGGAACGCAACACAGAGGCCACAGACGAGGTGCTGGACGGCCCGAACTCCATCATTTTCGACGAGGCCGAAAACCGCCTCCACACCATTAAGGCGCTGCTCACCCTGCTGATGCAGTGAAGACAAAGCCCCCTTTACGCAAGGCGGGCCGCCCGCTCATCCGGCCCTCTTGCCAGGTTCATAAGGCAAACTCCGCGCGGTGAAGACCCAAGCCGCAGCCCGCCCGGGTGTATGCCGAAAGGCGTTACCCGGGCGGGAGGGGCTGGCCTTCCCCGGGGCCCAGGGCGGGGCGAGCAAGCCGCCGGCCCGGCCACCCACAAAAATTAGCTATTTGGAGTTGAAGACTATGGATTTGTCTGTGAATCTTGCAGGGGTACAGCTGCAATCTCCCCTCATTTCGTCCTCCGGCGTGGACGGACGCGACGGAGACCGGATTTGCGCCGTGAGCGAGTATAAGCTGGGGGCTGCCACCACCAAAACCATTGTGAAGGAAATTCAGATGGACGTGGTGCCCAACATGCGCATGGTGCGCGGCGGCTCTATGATCAACTGCGTGTTCGGCGCAAACCTGACCGCCGAGCAGTGGTTTGACGAGGAATTCCCCAAGGCCTTGAAGGCGGGGGTTCCCATCATTGCCAACATGGCGGGCACCACCCCCGAGGAGGCCGTGGAGCTGGCCAAAAAGTGTGAGGCGGCGGGCGCAGGCTTCATAGAATACCCCACCGCCTGCCCCCACATGGCGGGCGTGCTGGAGGTGATGTACCCCGGGCTGAAGGTGGCCCTGCCCGAGGTGGCCAACCCCAGCGATTATGCCCGGCAGCTGGAGGCCGTGAAAAAAGCCGTGAAAATACCCGTGATTGCCAAATTCAGCGCCATTTTCCACCTGCATGCGGCCGAATGGGCCAAGGCGGTGAAGGAGGCGGGTGCGGACATCATCTCCGCCTCCGACTCTTTGGGCCCGGTGATGGGCATTGACGTAGAGACCGGCCAGCCGCTGCTGGGCGGCCCCCGCGGCTACGGCGGGCTTACCGGCGCGGGGCTGAAGCCGCTTACCCTGCGCATGGTGCTGGAGATTACCGAGGCGGTGGACCTGCCGGTGATTGGCATTGGCGGCATAGCCAGCGCCAGCGACGCCATTGAATATTTTATGGCGGGGGCCTCGGCGGTGGGGCTGGCCTCGGCGCCCAATATCTCGGGCTACGAGCTGTATGAAGAGGTGTACGACGGCATTGCCGCCTTTATGAAGCGCAAGGGCTACGAAAAGCTGGAGGATTTCCGCGGGCTGACGCACAAATGCATTGCCCAGCGCAAGGAAGACGGCACCCAGATTCTCCAAACGCCCAAGCTGCCATTCCGCACCAAGAGCAAGTGCACGGCCTGCGGCAACTGCCTGCTGGCCTGCGCCTACGACGCCATTGAGATGGGGGAGACAAAGCCGGAATTCATTGAGGAAAACTGCCATGGCTGCGGTATGTGCGTGTCGGTTTGCCCCTCCCGGGCCATTGACCAGGACTATTACGCCGGATAAGCCGCAACGTTTTCGGCGGCCCTGCCGCTTTGGAAAACGCAGCAAAGGGGGACTGTAGTATGGCCGAAATTTTGATAAAGAACGCGCTGGTGCTCAGCTTTCATCCCGACGCGCTGAATGGGCGTATGGTGGAAAACGGCGCGGTTGCCATTGAGGGCAACCGGATTGCCGACATAGGCCAAAGCGGGGAGCTTTGCGCAAAATACCCCGAGGCGAAGCAGATAGACGCCAAAGGAAAGATAGTGATGCCCGGCTTTATTGTGACGCACAGCCACATGCCCTACGTGCTGGGGCACAATATGCCGGTGGATTTTAGCCAGCTGCACGACTTTTGGGACATGCTGCAAAAGATGGGCTGGGAATGGCTGGAGGATATCACCACCGGGGAGGGGGTGTATGCCGCCTCGCTGTATGCCGCCACCAAAATGCTGCGCAGCGGCACCACCATGATTTGCGACTTTGTGGAGGGGCCAAACGCCCTGCCCGGCATTTTGAATGCCAGCGCCAGGGCCATAGAGAAGGCGGGCATCCGCGCCCAGGTGGGCTATGAGGTGACCGAGCGGGTGCCGGGCGAGCACATCCTAAAGTCTGTCTCCCGCGAGAATGCCGAAAAAGGCTTTGAGGAAAACATCGCGTTTTTTGAAAAATACCCCGCGGGCAACGGCGGGCGCATTGAGGGGCGCCTGGGGCTGCACACCGCCTTCACAAACTCGGTGCCCACCATGCAAAAGGCCCGGGAGCTTGCCAACCGCTACAAGGTGGGCATCCAAACCCACATTGCCGAGATTCCCCGTTCCTTTGTGGTGGAAAAGCACGGCATGAGCGCACCGGAAATTCTGGAAAAAACCGGGGTGCTGGGGCCCGACGTGGTGGCGGCCCACTGCATTGACCTGACCGAAAGCGACATGGACATCCTGGCCCGCAATGGGGTGCATGTGGCCCACACCCCCATGACCAACTCCTTTGGGGGCAACGGGGTGGCCCCGGTGCCCGCCATGATGGAAAAGGGCATCAATATCACGCTGGGGCACGATGATTTCTTCACCCTGGACATCTCGGAATACCTGCGCTACGCCTTCCTTTTGCACAAGGCGCACAACGCCAATGCCGGGCTGCTGCCGGTGTTCCAGGTGCTGGACATGGCCCTGGGGAACGCCGCACGCGCCCTGGGCGTGGCCGACCAGGTGGGCAGCCTGGCGGTGGGCAAAAAGGCCGACCTGCTGATCATTGACCCCGACAGCCCCTCGCCTGTGGAGCCTTTGTCTGCCCTGAGCTATTTTGACATGACATTCCAGGGCGGCCATGTGGAAACGGTGATGGTGGACGGGCGCATTGTGGTGGAAAACGGCCGCAGCACCCAGGTGGACGAGGCCGAGGTGCGCCGCGCCTGCCAGGAGCAGGCCAGGCTGCTGTGGCGGAAGGCCGGGGTGCAGATTTGA
>CAYRFC010000082.1:0-11473 GCA_964423365.1 uncultured Oscillospiraceae bacterium | reverse complement strand
CTTAGGAAGCACCGGCAGGCAGGCCGGCATCATTGGCCTGGGCGGTGAATATCTGGACGGCAAGCCCTATGAGGTGGTGGAGGAGGTCATTCAGGCAGCCCTGGACGGCGGCATCAACTTGATGGACGTCTTTATGCCCGGAGACGAGGTGCGCCGGAACATCGGCAAGGCGCTGGGCTCCCGCCGGAAGGACATGATGATTCAAGGGCATATCGGCTCTGTGGATTTGAAGGAGCAATATGACATCAGCCGCGACTTAGACACCTGCAAGCGTTACTTTGAAAAGCTGCTAAAACATCTGAACACCGATTATATAGATTTTGGCATGCTGTTTTTTCTGGACAATGACCAATCCCTTCTGGACATAGAAAAAAACGGCATCATCCGCTACGCCCAGGAGCTGAAGGAGCAGGGGGTGGTGAAGGGGCTGGGGGCCTCCAGCCATAACCCGGCCGTGGCCCGGCAGCTGGTGGAAACCGGCCTGCTGGATGTACTGCTCTTTAGCGTAAACCCGGTGTTTGACATGATTCCCGCCGGGCAGGACACACTGGAGCATTTTTTCAGCAGCAATTTTGCCTCGCAGCCCGCCCCCACCCAGCTGGACCCAAAGCGCGCGGAGCTGTATACTGCCTGCCTGCAGCACGGGGTTTCCATCACGGTGATGAAAACCCTGGCCGCGGGCAAGCTGCTGAGCGCCGAGAAAAGCCCCTTTGCCCAGCCCATGAGCGTGGGCCAGTGCATTCACTACGCCCTCAGCCGCCCGGCTGTGGCCAGTGTGCTGATAGGCGCCGCCAATGCACAGCAGGTGCAGGAGGCTCTGGCCTATTTGGAGCTGGGCGAGGAAGAAAAGGACTTCGCCGCCATCATCGCCGGGTACAAGGGGGATTTTGCGGGCAACTGCGTATATTGCAACCATTGCCTGCCCTGCCCTGTTTCCATCAACATTGCCCAGCTGCACCGCTGCCTGGACGCCGCCCGGCTGGCCCCCCAAAGCATCCCGGAGAGCCTGCGCGCCCAATATGCCGCCCTGCCCGCCCACGGTGGAGACTGCATTGGCTGTGGAAGCTGTGAGAAAAAGTGCCCGTTCTCGGTTCCGGTCATTCAAAACATGGCCGCCGCCAAGGCGCTGCTGGGCTATTAAAAATATTTGACATACGGAAAACCACCGGGAGGCAGCAAAAACTGCGATTTCCGGTGGTTTTTCTTTTCGTGCTCTTGCACTCTTCATATAAAGTGTATCATATCGTGTTATATCCCCGCCTGAGCGGCCAATTGCTCCAGCCTGGCCCGCAGAGGCGCCATTTCGCCAAAGCTGCCCAGTAAATGCTGGGCCTCCTTTTGCATCTGCTGGGCGTCCAGCCGTGTGAGGATGAATTTTGTGCGCCCCACAAGGCCGGGCGGCACACTCAGCGCCTGCACCCCCATTCCCAGCCAGAGCGGGATGAGAAGCGGCTCGCTGGCTGCCTCTCCACAAATGGATACCTCGGCCCCAAAACGGGCCGCCGCCTCACAAACCATATGAACTGCCCGTAAAACGGAGATATTGAAGGGGCTGCAAAGAGCCTGCATCGCCTCGTTGTCTCTGTCTGCAGCGGTGATATACTGGGCGAGGTCGTTGGTGCCCAGGCTGAAAAACTGCACCTGGGGGGCCAGGCGGTCGCACAGCAGCACCGCCGCCGGGGTTTCCACCATGATTCCCACAGGCAGCTCCCCGGCAAAGGGCTGCCCCTGTTTGTGCAGTTGCTTTTTGGCTGTTTCCAGCAGGGCCTTGGCTGCCAGCAGCTCCTCCAGGGTCACAATCATGGGGAACATCACCCGCACCGGCCCCGCCGCCGAGGCACGCAGAATGGCCCGCAGCTGGGTGAGGAACATCTCCTCCCGGCGCAGGCTGGCGCGAATGCCGCGGCAGCCCAGGGCGGGGTTTTCCTCCCGTGGCAGAGAGAGGAAGGGGGCTGGTTTATCCGCCCCCAAATCCAGTGTGCGGATGGTAACCGGTTTGCCCGCCGCCGCCTTCACAGCCGCCAGATAGGCGGCATACTGCGCTTCCTCGCCCGGCTCCTCCTGCTGATGCAAAAACAAAAATTCTGTGCGCAGCAGGCCCACGCCGTCGCTGCCGCTGGGCAGCGCCAGCTCCTGCCCCAGGTTCACGCACACCCGTATCTGCCGCCCATCCAGGGATAGGGCGGGCCGGGCCTCCGCCTCCTTGTAGACGGCGGTTCTCTCTTTGTAAAACAGCAGTTTTTCGCTGAAGCTGCGCATCTGCTGCGCATTGGGAGAAAGCGTCAACCGCCCGGTTTCCCCATCCAGCAGGGCCATCTCCCCCTCCGCCGCACATTCGGCCAGCCCCGGAATGCCCACCACCGCCGGAATGCCCAGCTCCTTTGCCAAAATGGCCGTGTGAGAGGTGGGGCCGCCCCGCTCTGTGGCAAGGCCCCGCAGGTGTTTTTTGTCCAGGCTTATGGCCGTTGCCGGGCTTACATCTCCGGCCAGCAGAATATAGTCCTCCTGCAGCTTGGGCAGCGCCGCCCTGTGGGACTTCCCGCCCAAAAGGCGCAGCAAATCCCGGCAGACCTGGTTTACGTCCTCCCCCCTCTGGCGGAGGTATTCGTCCTGCAGACGGGAAAAAGCCTGCAAGGCCTGCCCTCGGCATTGGTCCAGCGCCCAGGCGGCGCTGGACTTTTCCTGCCTTATGGTGGCCTCCACCTCGTCAAAAAAGGCGTTGTCTGCGGCCATCTCCCGCTGTGCTTCCAAAATAGCCCGGCTCTCGGGGCCCGCCTCCGCCACCAAGAGCAGCTCGTCCAGCTCCAGCAGATAGCCCCGGCGCACACTTCGCAGGTGGGCCAGCTCCTCCTCTATGCCCTGGGCGGGCTCTCTGGCGGGCTCACAGTCCGCCAGCTTCAGCACCACCGCCCGCCCCGCGCCATAACCCGGCGAGGCCGGAACACCGATATACTCTTTCATACCGCCACCCCCACGCAGCTTTTACAAGGGCCCTGGCAGGGCCGCACCGCACAAAGCCAACACAGCCGCACCCCGGCTTCTAGCCGTTTTTGCTGGCCTTCAGCATCCGCACAATCTCTTTGGGCTTGGGCGGCGTGCCGTAGAGCAGCACCCCCAAGCGGTATATTTTGGCCGAAAGGATGCCAAAGCCCACCGTAGACACCACCAGAATACCCACCGAGAAGGCAATCTCCCAGCCGGCCACCTCGCCCATAGCGATACGGGTGAACATGGCCATGGGCGAGGTGAGCGGAATATAGGAGCAGACCAGCATGGCAATGTTGTCCACATTGCCGCTGCCCATGGAGAACATCACCACCATAAAGGCGATGATAAACAGGTAGGTGATGGGCATGATGGCGGTGGCCAAATCCTCCATACGGCTGACCAGCGAGGCCAGCCCCGCATACAGGAAGGCGTAGAGGAAGAAGCCCAGCACAAAAAACACCAGCGTGTAGCCCAGCATGGGCAGGGGGATGTTGAAGATGGACTGCACGAGGTAGTTATCCTGGTAATAGCTGCTGTTCAGGTTGTAGAACAGGAAGGCCGACCCCAGAATGACCGCCATTTGGGTGATGCCCGCACAGCCAGCCCCCAGCACCTTGCCGAAGATGAGGCTGTTGGGCCGCGCCGAGGTGATGAGCAGCTCCATGGCACGGGTGCTCTTTTCGGTGGCCACCGAGGAGGCCACAAACTGGCCATACATAATAATGGCAAAATACAGCAGAAAAATGAGGATATAGGTGTAGAAAAAGTTCTGCGCCTGGTCTTTGCCCGAGGCCACCGTCACGGTTTGCGCTTCGGGGGCGGCGGCCAGCAGCTTTTCCGCCTCCTGCTGCGGCACACCCAGCCCCGCCAGGGTCTCAGCACGGTAGCGTGCCTGCATGCTGTCTCCAAAGAAGCTTTCGAAGCTGTCATACAGGGCGATGGTCTGCACCACCCGCGTGTAGGAAAGCGGGCCGGTCAAGAGCACGGCAAACTCGTAGTTCCGGCCTTCCGTCTGCCCCTCCACCAGGGCTTGCAGCTCGGCCAGGTTTGCCTCTACAGGCTGAAAGAGATAGCCCTGCCCGGCCAAGGCCTCATTGTAATAAGCGGCCTCTGCTTCGGCGTTGCCGTTTTCTGTGGCCAGGGCCACCACTTGGGCCTCTGCGGCGGTGGGCTCCTCGGTATCCTTGCTGCCGAACAGGCCGGAGATACGGGGCCAGCTCAGCACACCGGCCACCACCAACACCAGAATGATGGTGAGGGTGAGAAAACTCTTTCGTTTGATATAACCGAACAACTCAAAGCGGAACACACATCCCAGCTGCTTCATACGGCCTCTCCCCCCTTTGTCTCCGGCTCATCGCCTGCCGTTTGCACAAAAATGTCGTTCAGGCTGGGCTCCAGCACCGCCACAGCGTCCAAATCCAGCCCGGCACCCGCCAGCCTTTCCATCACGGCGGCTTTCCTGTCCTCTGCCAGCATGTGCAGCAAAAGCTGGTCCTTTTGCAGCTCTGCCTTTTCCAGCAGGTCGGCCAGCTTGCTCTGTGCATAGCCCAGCAGCACCTCGGGCTGCGGGCCACGCACCAAAAGCGTTTTTCGGCTGTAGCCGCGTTTGATATCCCGTATGGAGCCGCTGAGGGCAATTCTTCCTTCGTGCAGGATAGCGATGGAATCGCAAAATTCCTCCACATAGCTCATTTGATGGCTGGAAAACAGCACAATTTTCCCCTTGGCAATCAGCTCCTTCACCACGTCCTTGAGCAGCGCGGCGTTCACCGGGTCCAGCCCCGAGAAGGGCTCGTCCAAAATCACCAGAGAGGGGTCTGCCATCAGCGCGGCAATCAACTGTATCTTTTGCTGGTTGCCCTTGCTCAGGGTTTCCAGCCGGCGCAGGATATATTCCTCCATCCCCAGCCGCTTCACCCAGTAGTCGATGGATGCACCCGCCTGGCGTTTGCTTACCCCACGCAGCTGCGCCAGATAAAGCAGCTGCTCTCGCACCTTGATTTTCGGGTAGAGGCCATGTTCTTCGGGCAGATAGCCTATTTGCAGCTGGCTGCGGCGGAAGGGGGCGCCATCCAGCAGCACACGGCCACTGTCCGGCGGGAAAACGTCCATAATGATGCGGATGGTGGTGGTTTTACCCGCACCATTCCGCCCCAGCAGCCCCAGCGCCGTGCCGCTGCCGGCCGAAAAGCCGATGCCCTTCAGCACCTGCTTTTCGCCAAAAGACTTGTGAATATCGCAAATTGAAAACTCCATGCTCTCTCCTTCGTTACAATAATTAGACCCGTCTATCTGTACGCTACGCATCCTGCTCCCCGGCCGCCAGCAGCGCCAGCAAGGCCTCCACAGCCTCCTCTTCGTCGGCGCCTTCCGCCGATATTTCCACCTCGGTGCCCTGCACAAAGCCCTGGCTCAACACCTTGATGATGGATTTGGCGCTGACGGGCTCCTTCCCCGGGCGGGCAATGGAGACAGAGGCGCAAAACTTGGCCGCCAGGCGGGAAAATTCCGCCGCAGGCCGGGCGTGTAAGCCCATTTTGTCCATCACAACTGCTTTTTTTCTATACATTGTCTTGGCCTCCTTTTGCCCCTTTCACACCCCTCTTCTGGGATATCTCGCATAACAACATCATTGTATCACATCCAAGGCAGCTGCCGCAACCACGGCTCACGCCTTCTGCACATAGGCCCCTCACACTCTGTTTTCCTCTGGTTTCCCCGCTTTCCTTTTGCAGGGAAACATGCTATACTTTTTGCGATACCACCATAAACTATTTTGAGGAAGTGTTATCATGACAAGTAAGAAAAAAATCCATTATATCACCGAACTGCAGGAGATACAGCGCCTGGCTGTGGCCTGCCCCGAGGCCGTGGAGCTGCGCAGCGTGGAGGGCGACATGGTGGTGGACGCAAAAAGCTATATTGGGATGTATGCGCTGGATTTTGCAAAGCCCATCCTGATTGTGAGCGATGATGCCGCCTACCACGAGAGCATCCGCGAGATTGGCGAAAACGTGGAGTAGCTTCTATTTAGGCACTTTTTTGCATTTTTTCCATAGACCAGCACATCCAGTCTCGTGCCGCCAGTATCTGGGGAGCGGGCTTGTTTTTGAGCGAATTCATATATTGCAGGAGATACCGGTTTGAACAAGAAGCTGCGGAACACCTTCACACGGCGCACTCTCTCCAACCTGGCAGTGGTGCTGCTGGGCGTGCTGCTTTTTTCGGCACTGGCCAATTTTAGCAATGTATCAAAAATAATAGGCTGGGTGCTGGGGCTGTTCACCCCCTTTGCCGTGGGCCTGGGCGTTGCCTACCTGCTGAACATGCCCATGCGTTTTTTGGAGAGAACGCTGTATGGCCGCCTGAAAAGCAGGAAAGTGGCCAGACTTCTTTCCCTCACCACCGTGTATCTTCTGGCGCTTCTGCTGATTGTGGTGCTGATGCTGATGATTCTGCCCCAGCTTGTGGACAGCTTGGTCTCTCTGCTGGGCAATATCCCGCAGTATCTTGGAAACATCAGCGAGCTGGCCTCCTGGCTGACAGGATATTTCAACCTGGAACCGGATGCGCTGGACTTTTTTGTGGTGAGCTATCAGGACTTTGTGAACCAGGCCATCAGCTTTGTGCGGGGCGCCCTGCCCGACGTGCTGAACTGGAGTATTAAAATCGGCTCCGGTCTTGTCAGCGGTCTCACCGCCGTCATTGCCTCCATCTATCTGTTAATCAGCAAAGAAAAGCTGCTGGGCCAGTGCAAAAAGGTGATGTTTGCCCTGTTGCCCCAAAAAAGGGCCGAGGGCCTGCTGCAGGTGGGCAGGATGTCCAACCGTGTCTTCTCCGGCTTTATCGGGGGGAAAATCATAGACAGTGCCATCATAGGGCTGATTTGCTATGTGTTCATGTGGATAACCAATACCTTCTTTTTCCCCATGCCGCTGTCCCTGCTCATCAGCATCATCATTGGCATCACCAACATCATCCCCTTCTTTGGCCCCTTCATCGGGGCCATCCCCTCGGTTCTCCTTCTCTTGTTGGTAAACCCTGGCAGTGCCCTCATCTTCGCCATTTTTGTTATATTTTTGCAGCAGTTCGACGGCAATATTCTGGGCCCCAAAATTTTGGGAGATTCCACCGGCCTGCCCGCCCTCTGGGTGCTGGTGGCCATCATCATAGGCGGCGGGCTGTTTGGCTTCCTTGGCATGGTGCTGGGGGTGCCTGCGGTGGCCGTGCTCTACACCCTGTCCAGCAATTTTGTGGCCAAGCGCCTGCAAAAAAAAGGAATTGACGAGAACGGAAAGGCCCTGCCTCCCCCCGAGGCGCCACCCGAAACAGGAGAGCCAAACACGCCAAACTAACCAAAACAAACCAGAGGAAACCCCATGAAAACCAAGCAAAAGCACCAAGATGGCACCCGCCGCTTCCAGCTCAATTTCATTCTGTTTTCCCTCGGCTATATCCTGCTGGGGGTGCTGCGCATTCTGGACAAGGACCCCTCCAGCATGCTTTTGTGCTATATCCTGGGTGGCTTTGCCCTGGCGGGCGGCGTCATACGCATGGCGTTTTTCTTTTTAAAGCCCAGCGCGGCCCGCCTGTTCCGCAACGACCTCGCCATCGGGGTTTTGCTGCTGTTCAGCGGCCTGTACTGCATCCTAAAGCCCCAAACCATTCTGGCTCTGCTGCCCGTGGTGCTGGGTTTTGGCGTTTTGTTCGACAGCGTGCTGAAAATGGAATACTCCTTCCACATGAAGCGGGCCCAGTTTGGGGCCTGGGCGCCTTTGGTGGTTCTTGCGCTGGTGTCCAGCATCTGCGGGGTGCTATTGGTGCTGGGCAGCTTCACCGGTGCGGCGCTGCAATACTTCATGGGCAGTACGCTCATTTTCGACGGCCTTCTCAACCTGCTCACGCTGGTTTTGCTCAGCCTGATGCTGCACCGCAAAGCCCCTGCCGGGGCAGCGGCAGGCCGAAGGACCGGCGACGGCATGCCCCTGCTGCAAGACCTGGCAGAGCAGCCTGTGCCTGGCCCCGCTTCCCCCACCATGGAAGAGGAAGCTGCGCCCCTGCCCGAGTAGCCAAAACGGGAACACCCTCTTATACAAATACACCACCTGAAAACGGCGAGGGCGGTGTATTTTTTTGTCTGGAAATTCCGGCCCCCAAGACCCACAACACCTCTTGATGAATATTTTTCCCAAAATAATGGATAATCTTCTGGTATTCCACCAGTATACTGTGTTATTATAAATTATATATACACAGAATAGGTCATGCGGCGCTTTTGCCGCGCGGCATAGGGGCTTTCCCCATGGCCCTTCCCAAAAACGGATTTGTGTTGATTCCCAAAAGGAGACAGCTTTATGCCGAACACGGATGGATACACCCTGCAAAATGAATTTGACCCTCTCACTCTCTTGCCGGCGCGGCACGCCTTTATGGCGTTTATCTCCAAGATGGCAGCGGAGAAGCAGCCCTGTGAAATCATGATTTTGGGGATTGACAACTTTAAGGCGCTGAACAATCAATACAGCCATTCCTTCGGCGATACCGTATTGCAATATTTTGCCGCGGAGCTGGCCGCCGCCTGCCCGCAGGATACCCGGCTTTTCCGCCTGTTTGGAGACTGCTTTGGCATGGTGTGCCCCGGCACACAAACCGGCCGCTGCGAGGATTTTTATAAGACGATTTCTCAAAAGCCCCGCAGGATAGAGGGCATCTCTGTCTCCTTTACCGTCTCGGCCGGCATTTGCCAGTGCCCAGAGCATGGCGGCGACGGAGACACCCTGTTCACCAACGCCAGCCTCACCCTGGCGCAAGCCAAGCGGGGCAGCAAAAAGACCTGCCTGTACTATTGGCCCAACCTGGCGCAGTCGGCCACGCAGGAAACCCTGCTTTTAGAGCGGCTGCGCCACAGCGTGGAGCATGAGTTTACCGGCTTTTCCCTCTATTACCAGCCCATTATGAAAAATGACACCAAGGAGCTGCACGGCTGCGAGGCCTTGCTGCGCTGGCAGGACGACGCCTTCCCCGACGGGGTGTCGCCCTATGTGTTTGTGCCCCTGCTGGAGCGAAACGGCATGATATGGGAGGTGGGGCAATGGGTGCTGGAGAACGCCCTGGCCCAGTGCCAAAAATGGCAGGCCGTGTTCCCAAGCTTCAGCATGAATATCAACGCCTCTGCCTCCCAGTTTGAGAACAGCCGGTTCCCCGGCCTGGTGATGAGCCTTCTCTCTAAATACAGCATTCCCGCAAATACCATTGTGCTGGAGCTGACCGAGAGCGAGCAGGGGGATTTTGACTCCATTCGAAAGGCCTTTGACTATCTGCGCAAGCAGGGCCTGCAAACCGCCCTGGACGATTTTGGCACCGGCTACGCCTCTTTGGATATTTTTCGCCAGATTAGTGCAGATGAGCTGAAAATTGACCGTTCCTTTCTGGAGAGCATCACCTATGATGTGACCGACCAGGTATTGATAAAAAGCCTGATCGATATGTGCAAAAAAATGAATATTCTGGTGTGCGTGGAGGGTGTGGAGGACGCCGAAATAGAGCATATCATCTCCCAGATGGAGCCGCATGTGCTGCAGGGCTTCCACTACAGCCGCCCCGTTGGCGCCGAGGTCTTCGAGGCCCGTTACCTGCAGAAGGCCATGCCAAGCAAGCAGCGGCAAAGGCAGCACTCTCCCGTGCTGTATACAGAGCACCGCCCGGCCCAGCCCATGAGCCTTTCCGCCATTGTAAACAACGCGCACGCGGGCATCTTCCAGGTGGGGATGGACAACGAATTCACCTTTCTCACCTGCAACGAGGGCTACCGGCGGATGCTGGGCTACACCTCCCAGGAGATGACGGAAAAATTCGGAAACAGGGCCCTGGGCTTTGTTCACCCCGACGACACCGCCTGGGTGAACGAGGAGATTCGCCGCCAGCTTGGCAGGGGCGATACCGTGAGCATTGAATTCCGGGTGGTGCGCTCCGACGGGCGGCCCATATGGATATTGGGCACCGGGAACGTGGTGCGCAGCAGCAGCGGAAACCCCAGCCTGATTGTCAACATAGTGGAAAATGACCAGCGCAAGAGGGACAGCCTGCAAACAGAGGAACGCCTTGCCCTGCATGAAAAAATATGGGCGCAGCTTCCCACCGGCATCAAGTATATCCGCTACGACCCCGACTTTACCATCGAATATATCTCCCCAGGCTTTTTGACCATTCTGGGCTACACGCTGCAGGAGGTGATGGAGGATTTCGAGGGTAAATACATCAATTTAATCTATGAGGAGGACCGCCAAAAGGTATTCAACGATGCGCTGAACCAGGTGCAAAACAGTGATGTGGTACTGCTGCGATACCGCTCTGTATGCAAAGATGGCCGCCTGATTTGGATGGAAACGGTATCCCGCCTGCTGCCGGAGGACCCGGACGGCATCCAGCGCTGCTGTTCCAGCGTGGTGGATGTGACCGAAACCATTACCTCCGAGGAAAAAAGCCGCGCCCTCAATATAGCGAACCGCCTGCAAACCGCCTCTCAGATATGGGGAGAGATGGTGTTCGAATACAATTTCATCACGGGGCTTATCGCGATATCGGAGAACTTCACGCCGCTGTTTGGGTATCCCCTGCCCGAGAATGACCTTGTGCATCCCGAGCTTCTTTTCCGGCAGAATACCAGCCTGTTTTTAAGCCAGCTGGCGCCCTCTAAAACAGGCGAAAACCCGCTGCCCTTTGAAATGCAAGCCTTCCGGGAAAACGGCAGCCCCTTTTGGTGCAGGATATCGGTGCACCCCGCCGGCAAGATTGGGCAGGAGATGGTCTCTGTCATTGGGAAAATAGTGGATACAGACAAAGAGCATGCCGAGCGGGAACGCCTGCAGCTGGCCACCCAGCAGGATTCCCTGACGAGGCTGTACAACAAACAGGCCATTGAATCGAATATCGTCCACATTTTGCAGGAAACGCCAGACACCCCCTATGCCTGCTGGCTTTTGGACGTGGACGATTTTAAAAGCGTGAACGACAAGCAGGGACATTTTGTGGGCGACCAGCTTCTGCGCGACCTCTCGGAACGGCTGCGGCAGGCATTCCGGAAAAACGACATATTGGGCCGGGCCGGCGGAGATGAATTCCTGGTGTTTGCCGAATACAACGGCCGACAGGACTGGCTGCAGGAGCGCGGGCGGCAGGTGATGGAGCTTCTGCGGCAGCCCCTGTCTTTGGAGGGCAAAAAGCTCATTCCTTCCGTCAGCATCGGCATCTCCTGTTACCCAAAGGATGGCAACTGCTTTGCCGATTTATACCAAAATGCAGACAAGGCACTGTACCGGGTGAAAACCACCACAAAGAACGATTTTTGTATTTTTTGACGCATCATAAGCAAGAGCCTAAGGCACAAAAAAGCCTGCTTTTCCCTGGGGAAGGCAGGCTTTTTTTACCAGCAGGCACCCGAAGCCAAAAGCTTATCCTAAAATTCGCCAAAAATGGGGTACTA
>CAYRFC010000081.1:0-11699 GCA_964423365.1 uncultured Oscillospiraceae bacterium | reverse complement strand
TGGTGCCGCTAACCGGACTTGAACCGGTACGGATGTTACTCCGGGGGATTTTAAGTCCCATGTGTCTGCCAATTCCACCATAGCGGCAGGGGATGTGAGCTATCGTTTATCATACACAATCTTGGGGGGCGGTGTCAATGCGGTGGAGGGTGTTTTGCACCGGAGGTGGTTTGCGTGTGCGGCGGGGGTTTGGTACAATGGGGCAAATGGATGGCGGAGGGGGCGGCGTGTGGCGCAGCAGGTGGCGGTGTGGTGTGCGGCGGGATTTTTTCTGTTTGCGGGCGTGGTGGTGCTGGTAAAAAGCAAGTGGAATGCGGGCAGCGCCCTTATTTGGCTGCTGGCGGCTGTGTTTACGCTGTGGGGCCTGTTTCCGGCGCAGGTGGCGGCCTTCACGGCGCGGGGGCCGGGGCTCTGGCTGATGCTTTTGTTTTGGCTGGCGCTTGTGCTGCTGGCCGTTTTGATGGTGTTTTTGGCGCTTGCGGGGCGGGGCGGCAGTGCCAAGGGGGATGAGGCCGCCATCATTGTGCTGGGGGCGGGGCTGCACCGCACCCGTGTGAGCGATATTCTGGAACGCAGGCTGTGGGCCGCTTTGCAGGCCAGTGAACAGAACCCGGCGGCTCTGGTGGTGGTGAGCGGCGGGCAGGGCCGGGGGGAGGATATCCCCGAGGCGGCGGCCATGCAGAGCTGGCTGGTGGCCCAGGGCCTGCCGGAGGGGCGGATTCTGGCGGAGGACAAAAGCACCTCCACCAGAACCAATTTGCAGTTCTGCCGGGCCCTGCTGGAGGCCCGGGGCCTGCCGCCCCAGGCGCCGGTGGCCGTGGTGACCAACACCTTCCACTGCTACCGTGCCCGCTGCTATGCGCGGCAGGCGGGGTTTGGGGAGGTGCGCAGCATCCCAGCCAGCATGAACCGCCCCACCTTCCTGCAAAACTACCTGCGGGAGGCGCTGGCTGTGCTGGCGCTGTGGGTGTTCTACCGCCCCCGCGGGGAAGGACGGGCAGAATAGAGAACCGCCCTCATAAGAGGGCGGTTCCGCTGTTTTGGGGAAAAGCGCGCCTAGGGCAGTGTTTTGTAGTAGTAGGCCCGTTCTTCATCATAGAGATAGCCATTGGCCAGCAGCACATGGCAGGAGGCGTGGTTTTCCACTTCGGGCTGCACCACAACCTGTGCGGCTCCCTGCCTCTGTACGGCCTCGGTTAAGGCTGCCACAATCTCCTTGCCAAGGCCCCGGCCAAGGCGGTCTTCCTCGCCAATCAGGTAATCGATGCTATAGGTGTGGCCAGGGCAGGGCGCCTCATACCAGTCGTCTGTCTCCTGGGCATCGTAACCGTCGTAGTATTGGCAAAAGCCGATGGGACGGCCTGCCTCCATGACAATGAAGTGGTGCAGCCACCGGTATTCCCCCCGCCGCCCCTGCACCTCGGCCATCCAGTCTTCGGGGTGGTGGTACCACCTTCGCACATGCGGTTTTTTCAGCCATTCGGCCAGCAGGGCGGTGTCGGCGTCCTCCAAAGGGCGCAGAGCAATGCGTTTCTTTTCCATACGGAGCCTCCATTTTCATTGGGTGTCTCGGGCGGGACACATGGCCGGAGGGCCCCGTATGCGGGCTTGCTTCTAGCAGGGCGGACGTATGGAATACATGGGCAGCCTCCTCTATTTGAATATCCGCATGCGCTGCTCCAGAGGCAGGAACTCTGGGGCGGCCGGGGTTTCTTCGGGCTGGCCAAAGGGCATCTGGGCGTAGAGCGTCCAGCTCTCCGGCAGGCCCCAGGCGCTGCGCACCGCCTCGTCTATGAGGGGATTGTAGTGCTGCAGGGAAGCGCCAATGCCCCGCTCGGCCAGGGCTGTCCACACGGCAAATTGCAGCATGCCGTTTTGCTGGAAGGCCCAGGGGATGAAATTGTCCTTGTAGGTGGGCAGCTTATCGGCATAGCCCTGGGTGACGGCGCTGTCGTCGAAAAACAAGATGCTGCCGTGCCCGGCGGCAAAGCCCGCCAGTTTTTTTTCGGTGGCTTCGCTCACCCCATTTTTGTTGTGCTTTTCCAGAGAGTCGTGCACAATCTGCCACAGCTTCTTGTGCGCCTCACCCAGCAGCAGAACCAGGCGGCTGCTTTGCATATTCATGGCGGTGGGCAGGTGCTGCACCAGCTGCCCCAGCAGGGCCTCCAGCTCGGCGTCGGCCAGGGGAATGGCGGGCCCCACCACACGAATGCTCCGGCGCTTCAAAACGGCATCCATCATAGTGCTCATAGTATGTGCCTCCTGTTGTGTTGGTATCTTGCCTTGGGAAAACGAAACAGCACTTTCTTTATTATAGAATGGTACACAGGTACCACATAGAAAACGGTGTCACTCCCCCAAAAAGAGCTGAATTTGGAAGCTCCAGTGCAGGATGCCGGTGACGACCACCTGCAACAGGGTGAAGGCGGGCGGCGGGGCACCCAAGGCGGCTGCCTGGGCTTTCAGCTCTTGCAGGGCGGCGTCCTTGTTCTCCTCCTCGCAGCCAAGGCAGAGGTAGCGCCCGGCGGGCAGCAGGGTGAGGTTTTCGGGCCCCGGGTACCGGGTGCAGACAGCATACAGGCGGGAGACCCCGTTTTGCTGATACAGGCCGGCGGTATCCTCAAAGCTGTAGCTGGCCCGCTGCGCCTTGGGGAGCTGGCGGTAGAAGTGGCTGTGGTAGTTCCACAGGCTTTGCAGGCTGGGGCCCTCCTCCAGGGTGGAGAGCAATAGCGCGCGGGCGGGAAGCCGCTGCACAAAGGATGTGCCGGTGTGGGCTGCACCGTTCAGCTTTTTCTCATAGTCCCGGTAGGCGCGGCGGATGGCACGCTGGGCCCGGCGCAGCCCGGCTATTTTTTCCTCGGCCCGCTGCTCTGCCTGGCGCAGCCCGGCCACCACCTCTTTCAGGTCCCGCTGGCTCAGCAGCGCGCCTATTTCTTCCAAGGAGAGGCCCATCTGCCGCAGCAGGGAAACGGTTCGCAGGCGCACCAGCTCCTGGGTGGAATAGTAGCGGTACTGGGAGCCGGCGTCTCGGCGGCAGGGGGACACAAGCCCAATTCTATCGTAATGGCGCAGGGTTTCTGCGGTGAGCCCGATTTGCTGGGCCGCCTGCTTTACGGTGTAAAATTCTTTCATTTTCCCTCTTGACCTTTGTGTAACAAAAAGGCTTATGCTATATACTATCACAGAAAGCAACCCTGCGCAAGCGGTGGAAGCACCGGGCAGAGAGCCGACAGGGTGGCACAGAGACGAGAGGAGAACAGGCATGAAACTGACAAAAAAGCAAACGAGCTGGAAATGGGTGGCCCTGGCCGCTGCGCTGGGCTGCACGGCCCTGCTGGGGGGCTGCGCGCAGGAGGCAGAGGCCTTTGCCGGGAAAAGCTGGACGTCGCCGGCGGCTGCGGTGGAAAATGTGAACATCGAGGTGCAGGACCGCAGGGTGGAGCTGGCCGAGGCGCAGGACGGGGAAATTCGCGTGGAATACGCCGAGAATAGCAAGGAGTTTTACACCCTGGCGGTGGATGGAGAGAAGACGCTGAACATCCGCCTGGAGACGGCCAAGGGCTGGGGGGACTATATTGGCTTCAAGCCAAAGGCGGAGGACAGGGTGCTGCGGGTCTACCTGCCCGGCGGCCTGCTGAAAAACCTGGCCGTGAGCACCAGCAACGAGAATTTGACCCTGCCGGGCATCGCCTTTGGGGGCAGCGTCACACTGAAGGTGAACAACGGCAGCATTCAGCTGGAGGGGCTGAATGTGGGGCAGGCAGCCAGCCTGGAGGCCAAGAATGGCAGCATCACCGGCACGGTGGCCGGGGCGGAGGCGGAATATACCATCAGCTGCCAAACCAAAAAGGGCAACAGCAACCTGCCCGAGGCGCACGGCAAGGGCGAAAAGCGGCTGGATTTGGTGACCAACAACGGCGATGTGCAGGTGGAGTTTGCCGGGTGACCTAGTGCCAGACCAGTGAAATGATTTGAACGAACAGCTTTCTGGCGGAACATTTTTGCCAGAGGCTGTTTTTCTTTGCAAAAGCGCTTGACAAGAAAAGCGGGGTGAGATATAGTAGGGTTAAACAATTAAACAAGTGTTTAATTGTTTAACCAAAACAGTGTGCCCTTGGGGAAAACCCCGGGGAGGAAAAGCGAGGACAGAGCATGAAAAAGACCTTTCGCCTGGAAGAGCTGGACTGCGCCAACTGCGCCGCCAGAATGGAAACGGCTGTGAACAAGATGGACGGTGTGCAGGCCAGCATCCGCTTTATGCAGCAGAGCATGGAGTTTGAAGCGCCGGACGAGCAGTTTGACGAAATGCTGAAAAAGGCGCAGAAGCTGATGCGAAAAATAGAGCCGGGTGTGCGCGTGCTGTGCTAGACAGCGGCACCAGAGGAGGAAGGCAGAGATGAGTAAGAAACAGCGTAACGGATTGATTCGGCTTTTGGCGGCGGCGGGGCTGCTGGTGGTGGCCCTGCTTCTGCCGCTGGAGGGCTGGGTGCGGCTGGCGGTTTTTCTGGCGATATACCTGTTCATCGGCTGGGATATACTGTGGCGGGCGCTGCGGAATATCCTGCGGGGGCAGGTGTTTGACGAAAATTTCCTGATGAGTGTGGCCTCGGTGGGGGCCGTGGTGCTGGGGGATTACCCCGAGGGCATTGCCGTGATGCTGCTGTATCAGGTGGGGGAATGGTTCCAAAGCTATGCGGTGGGGCGTTCCCGCCGGTCGATAGCCGGGCTGATGGACATACGGCCCGACCACGCCAACCTGCTTTTAGAGGATGGCAGCGTGCAGGCCCTGGCCCCCGAGGAGGTGCAGCCCGGCAGCCGCATTCTGGTGAAGCCCGGTGAGCGGGTGCCGCTGGACGGCGTGGTGGAGGAGGGGCGCTCCTCGCTGGATACCTCGGCGCTGACGGGAGAATCCATGCCGCGGGAGGCCGAGGCGGGCAGTGAGGTTGTAAGCGGCTGTGTGAACCTGACGGGCCTGCTGACGGTGCGGGTGGAAAAGGCCTATGGGCAATCCACCGTGGCGCGAATTTTGGAGCTGGTGGAGAGCTCCTCCTCCCGCAAGGCCAAGGCCGAGACCTTCATCACCAAATTTGCGCGCTACTACACCCCGGCTGTCTGCCTGGCGGCCCTGGTGCTGGCGCTGGCCCCCCCGCTGCTCACCGGGCAGGCCTTTGGCCCCTGGGTGTACCGCGCCCTCACCTTTCTGGTCATCTCCTGCCCCTGTGCGCTGGTCATCTCGGTGCCGCTCAGCATCTTTGGGGGCATTGGCGGGGCCTCCCGCGCCGGGGTGCTGATAAAGGGCGGGAACTATCTGGAGGCCCTGGCCAGGGTGGACAGGGTGGTGTTTGACAAGACCGGAACCCTGACGGCGGGCCGTTTTGCCGTGAGCCAGGTGGCCCCGCAGGGCATGGCACAGGAAAAACTGCTGGAGCTGGCCGCCTATGCCGAGAGCCATTCCAGCCACCCGATTGCGGTATCGGTGCGGCAGGCCTATGGCAAAGAGCTGAACCCCGCCCGGGTGCAGGAGGTGCAGGAGCAGGCCGGGTTTGGCGTGCGCGCCCTGGTGGACGGGCAGGAGATTCTGGCGGGCAATGCCCGGCTGATGGAGGAGCATCATATTGCCGCTGCCGGGGCGCAGGAGGCTGGCGGCACGGTGGTGCATCTGGCGGCCGGGGGGCGGTATGCGGGCTATTTGCTGGTGGAGGACATGCCCCGCCCGGACGCAAAGCAGGCCGTGGCCGAGCTGCGCCGCCTGGGGGTGCAGCGGGCGGTGATGCTGACCGGAGACGCCGACAGGGCCGGGCAGAAGGTGGCGGCCGAGCTGGGGCTGGACAGAGCCTACACCCAGCTTTTGCCGCAGGACAAGGTGGAGAAGCTGGAGGAGCTGCTGGCAGAGAACAGCGGCGGCACCCTGGCCTATGTGGGGGATGGGGTGAACGACGCGCCGGTGCTGGCGCGGGCGGACGTGGGCATCGCCATGGGGGGGCTTGGCTCCGACGCGGCCATTGAGGCGGCGGATGTGGTGATTATGACCGACGAGCCCGCCAAAATTCCCGTAGCGGTGAGGATTGCCCGCAAAACGAACCGCATTGTGAAACAGAATATTGTGTTTGCCCTGGCCGTGAAGGCGCTGGTGCTGATTTTGGGGGCGCTGGGCCTTGCGGGGATGTGGGCCGCCGTGGTGGCGGATGTGGGCGTTTCGGTGCTGGCGATACTGAACGCCATGCGGGCGCTGAAGGTCCAGGAGCCCGAAAAAACCGAGGACGGCAAGCAGGAGCGGGAGAAGGTTCAGGTGTGAGGCCGCCCCTTTGCGAGAAAAGGGGCAGGAAAAGCTTTGATATGAAAAAGTGGCCGCAAACGCAAGTTTGCGGCCACTTTGTATCTAGCTTATCGGATGCCCTCGTTTGGGCAGTTCATGGCGAAGACGTCGTCCACCATGCGGTGGATGAGCTGGGCCTCCTCGGTGTCGGCCAGGGTGTAGTGCACC
This sequence comes from uncultured Oscillospiraceae bacterium, assembly GCA_964423365.1. Taxonomy (GTDB): domain Bacteria; phylum Bacillota; class Clostridia; order Oscillospirales; family Ruminococcaceae; genus JAAYCI01. Next base: position 5,215 of record CAYRFC010000081.1, on the reverse strand, counting down.
TCTTTGCCCACCCGGCGGCTTTTCAGCACGCCGTTCTTTTTTAATATGCGCAGATGGTGGGAGACGGCGGGGTCGCTCATGCCAACGGCGGCGGCAATGTTGGTGACGCAGTCCTCGCTGTGGCAGAGCACCCAGAGAATGCGCAGCCGGGTGGCGTCCGAGAGCTGGCTGAAAATGTCGGCCGCCGTGATAAAGCTGCCCTCGCCGGGCAGCCGCTGCAGCACCTCGGCCAGCTGGCTGCCGTGGTTGTGCGGTATGAGGGGCTGGGCCATGGCTTATCCCTTCTTCTTTTTCTTTTTTTTCTTCTTTTCGTCCTTTTTGTCGTCTTCCTCCGCCGGGGCCGGGGCCTTTTCCGCCTGCTGGGCGAAATGCTGCTTGATGCAGGCAAAGCTTTGGTCGCTGATGATATGCTCTACCTCGCAGGCGTCCTCGGCGGCGATATCGGCGGGCACCCCCAGCGCGGTGAACATGGCCGTAAGCACCCTGTGGCGCTCCAAAATTTTCTCGGCCTTTTGCAGGCCGCTGGCCGTGAGACTGAGTTCGCCGTTTTTGGCCATTTCCAGGTAGCCGTCGCGCCGCAGGTTGCCCACCGCGCGCGAGACGCTGGGCTTGGAATAGGCCATATAGTGGGCGATATCCACCGAGTGCACCACCCCGTGCTCACGCTTTAGAATGAGAATGGTCTCCAGGTATTCTTCGCCGGATTTACGCAGCGTTGCCATAGCGTCCGCCTCCACCGTAGTTTTGTGTTGCGGTAAGTATACCATGGGAGCGGGGAAAACTCAAACCGGGAATGCAGGGGGGAAATGTGGTAGAATAAAAAGAAAACCGGGCCGTGCGGCCCCAAAATGGAGAGATGACATGAGGACACTGGAAGAGGTGCGGGCCCATTTTGCCAAAGACCGCTTTGCCGCGGAGCTGGGCATAGAGATTCTACGGGCAGACGAGGGCGGCGCGGTGTGCGCCGTGACGGTGCAGGAGGCCCAGAAGAACGCGCTGGGGCGGGTGCAGGGGGGCTTTTTGTTCACCCTGGCAGACTTTACCTTTGCCGTGGCGGCCAACCTGTGGCGGATGGGCACCGTGACGCTGGAGAGCAGCATCCATTTCTTGGCCCCCCCGCGCGGCGACAGGCTGACCGCCACCGCCCGCCCCATGAGCCAGGGAGGCCGGGTGGCGGTGTATGCGGTGCACATAAATGACGAGGACGGAACCGAGGTGGCGCTGGTGACGGCCACCGGCTATGCCACAAAGCGGGATTAGCATGCCGCATAACGAAAACAGAAAAAAGCCCACCGGGGAAAAGGGGCATCCGAGGTGGGCCTTTTGTACTATTTGCGTATTTTTTTGGCAACCCAGAGGAAGAGGACGGAGCCGAGGAGAGCCACCAGCAGGCTCCAGATATTGAAGCCGCTGACCCCCTGCCCGCCGAACAGGCTGACCACGAACCCGCCCACAAAGGCGCCGATGACGCCGACGATGATATTGGTGAGCAGGCCCATTTTGCCTGTGTTCATGAATTTTCCGGCCAGCCAGCCGGCCAGCGCGCCCAGCACTATCCAAGTGATAAAGCCCATGTTATACCTCCAACAACTTTCTGTTATGTGGTTCTGCTTCACAAAACGAGCCAGCCGGGGCAAACACTTCAAAAATGAGGGGAGAGCCCCCGCCCGGGCTTTATAACCAGTTTAAAAGAAACAGAAACAGCACCAGAGAAAGCAACACCAGCCCTACCCCAAGATAGAGAAGCGCCAAGCGGAGCCTGGGAAACCGGGCCGAGCCGTATTTCCCGGCCAGCTCTGAGGCCAGAACGAGAAAGACCCCGAGAAAGCCGCAGAGAAACGCTGCCATACACATCACCCCGCCTCATCCTAGCAGAGGCGGGGTGTCGAATTTTGGCGAAGGGGGAGGGGGCTACATGCCGTGCACCTGCTGGGCCGCCTCCACCGATTTGCGCGCGTCCTTGACGTAGAAATCGGCCCCGATGGAGAGGGCAAAGCTCTCGGTGAGCACGGCCCCGCCCACCATGACCTGGCAGGGCAGCTGGGCGGCTCTCAAATCTTGGATGGTTTGCTGCATGGCGGGCAGGGTGGTGGTCATGAGGGCGGAGAGGCCCACCAGCCTGGCGCCGCTGCTGCGCACGGCCTCCACCACCGCGGCGGGGGGCACGTCTCGGCCCAGGTCTATGACATGGAAGCCGTAGTTTTCCAGCAGGGCTTTGGCGATGTTTTTGCCGATGTCGTGCACGTCGCCCTGCACGGTGGCCACCACCACGGGGGGGCCGTCCTCGGCGCTGCCGCCAAACTGCGCGCGGATGACCTCGAAGGCGGCCTTGGCGGCCTCGGCGCTGGCGAGCAGCTGGGGCAGGAAAACCCGGCCCGCCTCAAAGCCCTGGCCCACGGCATCCAGTGCGGGCATCATCTCCTCGGCGATGATGGCCATGCCGTCGCGGCCCTCGGCCAGCAGGCGGCGGGCCTCTGCGGCGGCCTCCTGCCGCAGGCCGGTTTGAATGGCATTTTGCAGGCTGGCCGCCGGGGCGCTTTTAAGCGGGGCGGCGGGGGCGTCGGCGGCCGGGAAGCGGGCGATGAAGCGCCCGGAGTCGGGGTCCTGGCCCATCAGCAGCTCAAAGGCGGCGATGGCGTCCATCATGTCGGCGCTGCCGGGGTTCAAAATGGGGAGGTCCAGCCCGGCCCAGAGGGCCAGCAGCAGAAAGCTGCGGTTCACCAGCGGGCGGTTTGGCAGGCCAAAGCTGACATTGCTGACCCCGAGCAGGGTTTTCAGCCCCAGCTTTTCCTTCACCAGCCGGGTGGCCTGCAGGGTGGCCTCGGGCGCGGCCCCGCCCGCGCTGGCCGCCAGGGTGAGGCAGTCGATATAGACATCTTCCCGGGGCAGGCCGGCTTCCAGTGCGTGGTGCAGGATGTTTTCCGCGATGGCAAAACGTTCTTCGGCGGTGTCTGGGATGCCGTTTTCGTCCATGGCAAGGCCGATGACCGCCGCGCCGTAGCGTTTGCACACGGGCAGCACGGCCTGCATCTTCTCGGCCTCGCCGCTGGTGGAGTTGACCAGCGGCTTGCCCACATAGACCCGCAGGCCCGCGGCCAGGGCGGCGGGGCTTGCGCTGTCCAGCACCAGGGGCAGGTTGCACACCGCCTGCACGGCCTTCACGGCCCTCGGCATCAGGGCCACCTCGTCCACGCCGGGGGCCCCCACGTTTACATCCAGCACCATGGCCCCGGCCTTTTCCTGCTCGGCGGCCAGGCTTTGCAGGTAGCCGAGGTCGCCCGAGCGCAGGGCCTCTTGCAGGCGCTTCTTGCCGGTGGGGTTGATGCGCTCGCCCACCGGGCGCACCCCGTCTACCGCCACCACACGGGTGCCGCTGCACAGCAGGCTTTGGGGCCGGTGGGGCGAGGGGACGGGCGTTTTGTTTTTTAGGGCGGTGGCCAGCGCGCGGATGAAATCCGGCGTGGTGCCGCAGCAGCCGCCCAGGGCCTGCACCCCCAGCTCGGCAAAGCCCAGCGCCTCCCGGCAGAAGCCCTCGGCGTCCAGGGTGTAGCCCTTGCCGGAAGGGTCGGGCAGGCCGGCGTTTGGCTTGATGAAGACGGGCAGAGGGCTGGCCGCACAGAGGCGCTTTGCCAGCGGCAGAATGGCCGCGGGGCCCAGCGAGCAGTTGATGCCCAGAGCGCTGGCCCCGAGCCCCGACAGGCAGGCGGCCATGGCCTCCACCGGGGTGCCGGCAAAGGTGCGCCCGTTCTCCTCAAAGCTCATGGACACCATGACGGGCAGGCTGCTGTTCTCTTTGGCCGCCAGCAGGGCGGCCTTGGTCTCGGCCAGGTCGGTCATGGTTTCAATGGCGATGATGTCTGCCCCGGCGGCGGCCCCGGCCTGCACCATCTCGGCAAACAGGGCGTAGGCGTCCTCGGCGCTGAGGGTGCCCACGGGCTCCAAGAGCTCGCCCAGGGGGCCGATGTCCAGCGCCACGCGCGCAGCGCTGCCCCGGCAGGCCGCGCGGGCGCAGGCCACGGCCCGCTGCACCACATCGGCCACGGCCAGGCCGCTGCCCTCCAGCTTCTTGGCATTGGCCCCAAAGGTGTTGGTGTACACGATATCGGCCCCGGCCTCGATGTAGGCGCGGTGGATGGCGGTGAGGCTATCCGGGGCGGAAAACAGCAGTTCCTCGGGGCGGGCGCCCGCGGCCAGGCCCGCCTTTTGCAGCATGGTGCCCATGGCGCCGTCCAGCAGGGTGAAGCGGCCCGCCGGGAACAGGGGCGGGGCTGTGTGTTTATTGGGGGTTTCCACAGAAAATCCCCTCCTTTCGTTTTTCGCATTTTTCAAAGAGCAGGCAATGCTGGCAGCCCGCCAGACGGCCTGTGACGGGATGCTGTGCCACCCCCAGCAGGGCCGTGATGCTTTTGCGGGGCAGCAAAATGCCGCTGGCACTGACCGAGAGGCCGATGGCACGGGGGCCGTCCAGCAGGCGGATGAGGGCTTTCTGGAAGGCGATGGGAAGGTTCCCGTAGCCGGGGGAGAAGCGCCCGGTGAGGTACTCTCCGCCCGCCTCCACCTCCCGGCGGAGGGCGGCCTCCTGCTGGTTTGCCTGCCATTCGATGTAGGCCGAGGCGCAGGCGTCCAGCAGCACGGACTGCCGCATATCCAGCACGCCTGCGGTGCGAATGGCCGTCTCGGCCCCCGGGCCCAGGGTGGCTGCCGTGAGGTAGACGGCGTGGCAGCCTGCCAGATGGGCGGCGATGTCGCTGCCTTCCAGGGCCGGGCCGCCGGGCAGCAGGGAGAGGCCCGGCGAAAGGGCAAAGCGGCGGGCGGTGGCCCGTGGGGTGCTGGCCTGCACCATGGCCTCGGCGGCCTGGGCCAGCAGGCGGGCCGTTTCGGGGTCGGGCGTTTCACCGTGCAGGTAGCCCAGATAGGCGGGGGCCTCGTGCAGGATGTATTCGAGAGGGGAGGGAGAGGACATGGGCGGGCACCTCTTATATGGAGAGATAGAATGGGGGCGGGGCTGCAACGAATACCAGTATACACGCTATGGGCGGGGGCTGTAAAGGCGGTATGGCGCAGAGCCAAAGGGCAGGGCTGCCCAGAGAAAGGGCAAAGAAAATTTGCGCTTGCTTCTTGACAAACAGGGGTAGCTTCGGTATGATAGTAAAGCGCGTAGGGGTATAGCTCAGTTGGTAGAGCAGCGGTCTCCAAAACCGCGTGCCGAGGGTTC
>CAYRFC010000080.1:7015-11830 GCA_964423365.1 uncultured Oscillospiraceae bacterium | reverse complement strand
AGATGGTGCGCCCGCAGGACGAGGCGGACGTGTATATTGTGAATAGCTGCACCGTCACCGCAGAGGGGGCGGCCAAAAGCCGCCGCTGGCTGCGCGGGGCCAAGCGGCGTTGCCCCGGCGCGGTGACGGTGATGACCGGCTGCTTTCCGCAGGCCAGCCCCGGGGAGGCCCTGGCCTTTGAGGCGGATGTGCTTACCGGGGCGGCGGCCCGTGCCCGCCTGCCGGAGCTGATAGGGCGTTTTTTGCAAACGGGGCAGCGTGTGGTGGATATTGCCCCCCAGAGCGCCCGGTTTGAGGAGCTGCCCACCGCCCGCCCCGCCGGGCGCACCCGCGCCTTTTTGAAGGTGCAGGACGGCTGCAACCGCCGCTGTGCCTACTGCATCATTCCCGCGGCGCGCGGGCCCTCCCGCAGCCGCGCCGAGGCCGAGGTGCTGGCCGAGGCGGCGGCCCATGCGGCGGCGGGGGTGCGGGAGCTGGTGCTCACCGGCATCAACCTGCCCAGCTATGGGCGAGACATCGGCAGCTCTCTGGCGCAGCTGGCCGAAAGGCTGGCCGGGGTGGAGGGGCTGGCCCGCATTCGCCTTTCCAGCCTTGACCCCGACCTGCTGCACCCCGAGGATATCCGCCGTTTCGCGGCCCTGCCCTCCCTCTGTCCCCATTTTCACCTCAGCCTGCAAAGCGGCAGCGCAGCCACCCTGCGCCGGATGCGCCGCCCCTATACCCCCGAGATGTACCGCAAGGCGGCCCAGGCCCTGCGGGCCGCCATACCCGGCGCGGTGCTCACCACCGACGTGATTGTGGGCTTCCCAGGCGAAACCGAGGAAGAATTCGAGGAGAGCCTGGCCTTTGTGCGGGAGATGGCCTTTTTGAAGGTGCATGTTTTTCCGTTTTCCGCCCGGCCCGGCACCCCGGCGGCGGATTTTCCCGGCCAGGTGCCCAAGGCAGAAAAAGAACGCCGTGCCGCCCGCATGCAAAGCATGGCCGACGCACTGCGTGCCGGGCTGCTGGCGGAGCTGGAGGGCAAGGAGGAGGAAGTGCTGCTGGAAACGCCGCTGCCAGACGGCTGCTTCACCGGCTACACCCGGCAGTATGTGCCGGTAAAGCTGGCCGCCCCGGGCCATAGCCAGGGCGAGCTTTTGGCCGTGCGGCTGGGCCGCTTTGGCGGAGAGCGTGTGGAGGCCCAGCCCCGCTAAAGGCAGAAAAAGCGCGTGGCTGCCCGGTAAAATCCCCGGCCCGCAGGGCTTTTCCAACGGCAAAAGTTTTTGGCCGCGCCTTTTTTCAAAAAGGCGCGGTCTTGGGCGTAAAATGGCCTTCCCACAGAAAAAGCCCGGTTGACATGGCGGGCGGCTTTAGGCTAAAATGGGGACAAGATAACCCATGGCGGAATGACGGAAAGGGGTGAAGGCTTTGAGCGTTCGGCTGAACACAGGAGTGCTGAAGCGCTATGTGAGGGATGAGGAGTTTGCCTGCATCTTTCCCGAGCTGAGGCTTGCGCATGAGATGCTGCATGCGCAGCAGGGCCCGGGAAGCGAGTTCACAGGCTGGCTGAACCTGCCCCGTGACTACGATAAGGAAGAATTTGCCAGAATCAAGCTTGCGGCAGCCAATATCCAGAAAACCAGCGATGTGCTTGTCGTCATCGGAATCGGCGGGTCCTATCTGGGGGCCAGGGCGGTCATCGAGGCGGTGCAGTCGGCACAGTACAACCTTCTGGATAAAGACACGCCGCAGGTTTTTTTTGCGGGCAACTCGGTAAGCCCTGCCGCGCTGAACGACGCGATTGCCGCCTGCAAGGGGCGGGATTTTTCGGTCAATGTCATCTCCAAAAGCGGCACCACCACAGAGCCGGCGGTGGCCTTCCGCATCTTCCGCCGCATGCTGGAGGAAAAATACGGCGTAGAGGAGGCACGTAAGCGCATCTACGCCACCACAGACAAGGCCCGCGGCACCCTGAAAAAGCTGGCCGACGAGGAGGGCTATGAGACCTTCTCTGTGCCGGACGACGTGGGCGGGCGCTACTCGGTGCTCACAGCGGTGGGGCTGCTGCCCATTGCGGTGGCCGGGGTGGACATCGACGCGCTGATGCAGGGCGCGGGCGAGGCCATGCAGGCCCTCTCCTCCTGCGACGAAGCCAACGACTGCTACCGTTATGCCGCCGCGCGGAACATCCTGTACCGCAAGGGGAAAACCGTGGAGCTGATGGCCTGCTATGAGCCGGATTTCACCCTGATGAACGAGTGGTACAAGCAGCTCTATGGCGAGAGCGAGGGGAAGGACCAAAAGGGTATTTTCCCGGCCAGCGTCATTTTTTCTACAGACCTACACTCGATGGGCCAGTATGTGCAGGACGGCAGGCGTCTGCTGTTTGAGACGGTAGTGGACATCAAAACCCCGCGCAGCGACCTTGCCATTCCCGTGGCGGCCAGTGACGAGGACGGCCTGGGCTTTTTGGCCGGGCAGCCCCTCAGTGTGGTGAACCGCAAGGCCATGCAGGGCACCATGCTGGCCCACTCCGAGGGTGGGGTGCCGGTGATGGTGCTGGAGGTGGAGAGCCTTGCCGCGCGCGACCTGGGCTACCTGCTGTATTTCTACGAGAAGGCCTGCGCCATTTCGGGCTATATGCTGGGGGTAAACCCCTTCAACCAGCCCGGCGTGGAAAGCTACAAGAAAAACATGTTTGCCCTGCTGGGAAAACCCGGCTATGAGGCGGAAAAGGCAGCACTGGAAGCTCAGCTGGAAAGCTTCTAAATATACAAAGTACGCAAACAACAAAGGAGGCGGGCGCTATGATCCAACTGATTGTAGGCAGCAGAGGAACAGGGAAAACCAAACAGATGGTGGAGATGATTAACTCCTCCCTCAAAACCAACAAGGGCAGCATCGTGTGCATAGAAAAGGGCATGAAGCTGACCTATGACCTGGACCACCAATGCCGCCTGATTGATATGGAGGAATACAAAATTGAAGGTTACCCCATGCTGTACGGCTTTATCGGCGGCATTCTGGCGGGCAACTACGATATCAACGAGATTTATGTGGATGGTATTCTGAAGGTGGGCGAGAAGGACCTGGAGGGCCTGGGCGATTTCCTGGCCAGGCTGGAAACGTTGACGCGGGACGGCTGCAAATACTTCATCACCGTCTCGGCCGAAAAGGACAGCCTGCCCGACAGTGTAAAAAAATACGTGTAGAAATCATTTAGAAAGGGCCCGCCCTGTGCAAGGGCGGGCCCTGCCTGTTGAAGAAGTCCCTCAAGCGGGGAAGGGGGCTTGGGGGAGAGGGGCTGCGGCCCTCTCCCCCATTATCATAACCCGGCCTTTTGGCGATAACAGGACAATACGTTTGGCAGATAAAAACCCTGCCAAAAGGCCTGTGCAGCTTAATAAAAAAGTGTTCCACTTTTTTATTAAGCTGTGCCCGTCCTGTGCAAGGGCGGGCTTTTCGGTTGCTTTGCCTGTGGCCGGAACTTATGTTATAATTTATTCGGTAAGGCAAATCAAAGCTGGCCCGGCGGAAATTCCTAAGGCGGCTTTGACCAAAGTTTCCCAGCCCGCCCGTCCCGATACCTATTTTACAGCAAATTAACAAACTGTAGCGCATAAAAACAGGAAGAATCAGGCGCTGCATAACAGTTTCTAGCAAAAGCTTGCTGCGCAAGCTTTTGAGAAACTGTAATAAGGAGGTTTAGCCTGTGCGCAAACTGAAACTGATGACCATTGTGGGCACCCGGCCAGAGATTATCCGTCTTTCAGAGGTCATCCGCAAGGCCGACCAATACTTCGACCATACCCTGGTGCACACCGGGCAAAACTATGATTATACGCTGAACGGTATCTTTTTTTCAGATTTAGGCCTCCGCCAGCCCGACGTCTACCTCGACTGCCCCGGCGGCCACCTTGGCGAGACCATGGGGAATATCATCGCCAAAAGCTATGAGATTTTGCAGAAGGAGCAGCCAGAGGCCCTGCTGGTGCTGGGGGATACCAACTCCGCCCTCTCTGCGGTCAGTGCCAAGCGCCTCAAAATCCCCATTTTTCACATGGAGGCGGGGAACCGCTGCTGGGACTGGAATGTCAGCGAGATGATTAACCGCAAGATTGTGGACCACATCAGTGACATAAACCTGCCCTACACCGAGCATTCCCGCCGCTATCTGCTGAATGAGGGCATCGACGGGAAAACCATCTTTGTCACCGGCAGCCCCATGCCCGAGGTGCTGGCGGCCCACCGCTGGCAGATAGACGCCAGCGAGGTGCTGGCCCGGCTGGGGCTTACAGCGGGGCAGTACATCCTGCTCTCGGCCCACCGTGAGGAGAACATTGACAACGAAGAAAACTTCATGGATTTGATGGGTGCGGTGAACCGCATCGCGGAAAAAACCGGTATGCCGGTCATTTACTCGGTGCATCCGCGCAGCAAAAAGATGATAGAGGCCCGGGGGTTCCAGTTCCACCCGCTGGTGCAAACCCTGCCTCCCTTTGGCTTTTTGGACTACAACAAGCTGCAAATGAACGCCTATTGCGTGCTTAGCGATTCGGGCACCCTGAGCGAGGAGAGCGCCATTCTGGGCTTTGCGGCGGTGCTCATCCGCACCTCCACCGAGCGCCCCGAGGTGCTGGACAAGGGCACGGTGGTCATCGGCGGCATCAAGGGTGATGAGGTGGAGCGTGCCATGGAGCTGGCCGTGGCCATGTTTGCAAACGGCGAGGCCACGGTGCTCTCGCCGGACTATGCGGACAACAATGTCAGCGTTAAGGTGATTAAGCTCATCGAGAGCTATACCAAAATTGTCAACGAGACCGTGTGGCTGAAACG
>CAYRFC010000080.1:0-6915 GCA_964423365.1 uncultured Oscillospiraceae bacterium | reverse complement strand
TTAAGCTCATCGAGAGCTATACCAAAATTGTCAACGAGACCGTGTGGCTGAAACGCTAAAGCGGCGCTGGCGCAAAGCGCGGCTGCCGTATGCCGGGTAAAATGCAAGGGAAAGGGTGAGGGGATGTCGCTGGCTTCGGGGCTGTTCATTGCCTTTTTGTGCCTGGTCTGCCTTGTGGCCTATCTGGTTCCCGCGCGCTTTCGGTACATCTGGCTGCTTTTGTGCAGCTATGGCTTCTACCTGTACAGCCCGGTGGATTTCACCCGCAACCTGGCTCCCCTGGCCCTGCTGCTGGTGGCCACCCTTGCCAGCTATGGCTGCACACTGGCCCTGCACAAAGCCCAAAAACGGCCTGCAAAACGGCTGTTTTTTTGCCTTGGGCTGCTTGTTTGCCTGGGCATGCTGCTGGTGTGCAAATACACAAACTTCTTTTTGCAAGCCATCACCGGCCTAAGCGGCCTGCTTGGCGGCGCGCTGGCGGTACAGCAGGTCAGCCTGGTGCTGCCGCTGGGCATCAGCTACTACACCCTGCAAACGGTCAGCTACATGGCCGACGTATACAAGGGCAAGCTGGCGCCGGAAAAGAACCCCCTGCGGTATGCGCTGTATGTCAGCTTTTTTCCCGGCATTGTCACCGGGCCCATCAACCGCGCCGCAGCCCTGCTGCCACAGTACAAAAAGCCCGCCGCCTTCAGCTACAGCGCCGTTTCGGGCGGGCTGTTCCGCGTGCTGTGGGGCCTGGTAAAAAAGCTGATACTCGCCGACAGGCTGGGGCTGTTCACGGCGGCGGTGTTCGGCAGCCCGGCCGGTTTCAGCGGCCCGCAGCTGGTGCTGGCGGTGCTTTTGTTCACCTACCAGCTCTACCTGGATTTCTCCGGCAGCTGCGATGTGGCCATTGGCGCGGCCAAGATGCTGGGCTTCGACTTCATGGAGAATTTTGCCACCCCCCTGGCCGCCAAGAGCTTTCAGGACGTCTGGCGCCGCTGGCACATCTCCCTCACCAGCTTTTTTCGGGACTATATCTATATCCCGCTGGGGGGCAGCCGGGTGCCCAAATGGCGCTGGGCCTGCAACACCATGCTGGTGTTTCTGGTGTCGGCCTTCTGGCACGGCGAGGGCCTGGGCTACCTGGCGTGGGGCTTTTTAAACGGGGCGGTGCTGCTGGCGGGCAAGCTGGCCGAAAAACCCAAGGAGCGGCTGGTGCAGGCCATTCCGCTCTACCGGGTGCCCCGGGTGCGGGGGGTGTTCCAGCGCATTTTCACCTACCTCATTTTTGCGGGCTGCTTTGCCTTTTTCGCCTTTTCCCTATACTCCACCTCTGTGGCGGAGTTTGTGCTGCCGCTGGGCAGCGGCTGGGAGCTGCTGCAGGGCCAGAGCCTGCCGCAGCTTTTCGCCGGCACAGGCTGGACCTGGGACACCGTGTATATCCTGCTGGGCGGCGGCCTGCTGGTGGGGGTGGTGGAGGCTCTGGCTGTGCGGCCCGGGCAGAATATCTCCACCTGGATACGCGCGCGAAAGTGGTATTGCCGCTGGCCGCTCTACTATCTGTTGCTCTCGGGGCTTCTGCTCTTCGGCCTGTTCGGCCAGTCCACCTTCATCTACCAGCAATATTGATGCGTTTACGATTTAGTACACCCCCCTGCCCAAGGAGGTACCGCCCTTGCCCAAAAAACCGCTGCCAAAGCCGCTGGCCCTCTTTCTCACGGGTTTGAAAATCATAGGGAAAACCCTGCTGCTGCTGCCCCTTGTGGCGGCCATGGTCTGGGCCAATTTCACCATTGATATGAGCGGCATGTTCCACGGTGAGCAGTTTGAAAAGGACATTGCCCTGGCTATGGAGACGGGCCAGGCGGTGGACAACTACGACAGGATGAACGAGCGCGGGGTGCTGCGCCAGATTGCCCAGAGCATAGAAACGCCTTACGACGTGCTGGCCTTCGGCTCCTCCCGGGTGCTGCAGCTGCGCGAGGGTATGGTGGGCGGTGGCCGCTTTCTAAACTGCGGGGTATCGGCGGCCGATTTTGTGGACATTCTCAGCCTCTACTACGAGTTCGACCGCGCCGGAATGCAGCCGGGCACGGTGATTTTGCAGCTTGACCCCTGGATTCTCAGCCGCTATTCCTACGACCGCCAGCAGAAAAGCGACAAAAACCTGTTTGCGGAATTTTTGAATCTGCGGCTGGGCTATGACCTGCCCTTTACCGCCGCTACGGATGACACGGCAGAAAAAGTCAAGGCCCTGCTTAGCCCCAGCTACCTGCAAGGCAACCTGCAGGCCTACCTGAAGGGCGGAGACAACTACACCCCGCCCGCCATTGTGCAGGGCGATTTGACGAACCACAAAAGCAACGTGAAGCTGAGCGACGGCAGCGTGCTGTACATCCCCTCCTTCCGCAACGCCTCGCCCGAGGAGGTGCTGGAGCAGACACGGAACCACGCCGTCAATTTCATGTGGATGGATGAATTCTATGAGCTGGACCCGGAGCTCTGCGGCATCTTCGACAGCTTTGTGCAATACCTGAAAGGGCAGGGGATAAAGGTCGTCTTCCTGCTCTCGCCCTATCACCCGCTGGTGTACACAAACGCCACCGAATACCCCGAGAAATACGCCGGTTTCTTCCAAACCGAGCCCTATTTCGTACAATATGCCCTGCAAAACGACATCCCGGTGTACGGCAGCTACAACCCCTTTGTGGCGGGCACCCTGGAGGACGCGTTCTACGATGGCCTGCATATCAAAGAGGAGGCCCTGGCCAGGGTGCTGCCCAGCCTGCCCGAGATAGAGACGGAGTGGCAGGCGGGCCAGGCCCGCAGCCCCTGGCTGCGCGGGCGGGTGAGGGTGGAGCAGCCAGTGGCCGAAATTCTGGTGAACCAGCGCTATGAGATTCCCCCGGAGCAAGAGCTGGTGCGCCTGGCAGACGAGACCCACAACGGCATTCCCTGCTATGTGTTTGGCCGCTATAACCGCCAGAGCGAGGCGGAGCGGGCCGAGCTGGAGGAGAAGGGTGCCGAGCGCCTGCTGCTGGCCCGCTATGCCGTCACGCAGGACGAGGGCATCATCTACCGGTTCGACACCGACCTAAACACCTGGGTGGTGGACCGCCGGGGCCTGATGGGATAAATGATAAATAAAGCCTGAGCGGAAAGGCTCAGGCACAGCTTGTCAAAAAAGTAGTTCACGTGAAGTAAATAGCTGAATCGGGCATTGTTTTGACCTTTGGGGGTTTCTGGGGGGCAGAGCCCCCTAGACCGTCGGAGACATTCAAATTACCTTCGAGCGAAGCGAGCTGCACTTTGGTAAAGTATACGTAGAAAGATAGAGCTAGAGCAGGTCGCCTGCGGCTCCAAGGTATTTCTTAATCCCTCCGGGGGGTCAAGGTGCTTCGCCCCTTGACAATCCCCAAAGGTCAAGACAAAGCTCAGGCCGCCCTCCCTTTGCTTTAGAAAAAGAGGTTCTTTGACGGTCTGAGCCTGAGCGCAAGGGCTCAGGCCGTTTTTGTCTCGTCTGCTTGTGTTTTGGCCGCGCTACGCCGCTCCCACAAGAGGCGCAGCAGCAAAAAGCTGCCCAAAAAGCCATAGAGAATCATCAGCGGGTGGATGGACGCGAGATACATGATATAGGTGCCTATCTGGAAGCTGGTCACCGTGACAAAGGCAATCATGGCCGCACGCAGAAGAATCAGGAAGAGAAGGCCCAGCAGCAGCAGCCAGCACAAGAAGCGCTGGGGGGCCTTCTCTTTTTTGCGCAGCAAGCCCAGCAGCAGCCCCCCCTCCCAGCATTGCCAGGCAGCCGCGGCGGCCAGGGCCAGCGGGGTGAGCAGACGGTAGACCCACTGTATCACATCAAAGGCCAGGTAGCACAGGCGGTCGAAGCGGGAATAGTAGGGCTGGTCGGTTCCGGCCTGGTAGGCCCGCAGGGTGCTCTCCCGCAGAAAAGCCTCCATGGGGGCAATCTGAGTTTCGTATTCGCCGGGGCTGATGAGGGAACGGGGGCTGCACCCCCGGAAGCTGGCACAGTACGCAAGGCTGTGCAGCCATTCCTTGGTCACCGGGGGAATTTGCCGGATATCAAAGGGTGGGGTGACGCTGCTGCGCCTCGGCCCGGCGGGTATCTCTCCGCTCTCACACAGGGTGTTGATTTCATCGGCAAGATGGCTGAAGTAGCTCTGGGCCGTTTGCGGTGTGGCGTAGAAGCCCTTGTAGGCGGCGGCTTCCCGCACCGCCCAGTAAAACCCGCCCGAGCGGTGGTTGCCGTAACGCTCCTTGATGCCGGGGTCTTCCAGAAAATCGCGCAGCTGGCCAAAGCTGGGGCATTTCTCATACAGCTCCAGCCGCACGCTCTCCGGCACGGCATATTCCTTTTCCCACACCTGCGGGCGCACCCGTACCAGCGCGCCGTAGGCATCGCTAAACTCATGGGAGGAAAAGTCGCTCACAATAAAACGCCCGTAATAGAGATAGTTCATGCTGCACCAGGCGCCCACCGTCAGCCCCAGTGCCACAAAGGGCAGCAGCAGGCTGGCAAGGCGCAGCTTTTTGTGTGTCAGCTTGCTGCGGGCCACCAGCACCGCCACCACCACCAGCCCCACCAGCACAAAGGGCAGGGGCCACAGGCCGTCCTCCCGGGTGAGGTAGCACAGCCCCAGCGCCACACCACAGAGGGCCAGCCAGCCCAGGCTGCGGCGCAGGGAAGCGCCGTGCCGCAAAGCAAAACCCACCATGCCGGCCACGCATAGCAGGCAGAGGGCGGGGAAGATATTGTCCCGGTAGACACGTGAAATAAAGCCGAAGGGGGCGGGGTTTGCCACGGCGGCGGGGTTGAACAGCAGAAAGCCAAACAGCAAGAAGCTGGCCCAGCGGCGGCGCAGCAGGGGAGAGAAGGCCCAGGCGGTGAGAGCGCTGGCTGCCGTCCACAAAAGCTGGCCGCCCAGCAGGTAGGGCACGCCCAGCACGTTCAGCCCCGCCAGCCACAGGGCAAAGAAACTGTGCTTAGAGAGGGTGAGCCAGTTGTAGGGGCCCAGCCACTGGCCCTTTACAATATTCTGGGCCATGCTGAACATCAGCATGTCGTCCAGGCCGCCCTCGTCTGGGGTGAGGTAGACCTGCTGGGCGCTGCACAGCACCAGCCGGAAGACGGCCAGCAACACCCCGGCCAGCAGCACCTGCCACAGCAGAACGTCCTTGCTTCCCAGGCGCCCTATGCGCTCCTTCATCCCTGCACCACCCCGCAGTTTCATTTCAGCAGAAAACCCTGTTTACTTCTCCATCAATAGAAATTGCACCGAGTAGGGAGGCAGCTCCAGCCCGCCGCCAAAATCCACCCTTTCCTCCAGCAGCACATTCTCCGCCTGGCCACACCCGGCGTCGAAATGGGCGGTAAAGGCCTGGTCGTCGGCATTTAGGGCCACCAGTACCCGCTGCCCCTCGCTCTTGCGTTCCAAGATAAACTGTCGGTTGGTCAGCAGCACCTGCCGGTAAGCACCGTGGCAGAGGGCCGGAAGGGTTTGCCGCGCATGGCACATCTGTGAGAGCAGGGAAAACAGGGCGTTTTCCTGGGGCCCGGCAAAGGCAGGGCGCAGGGCCGCGTCCCCCTCCTCCTTTTTGCCGGTGGCCCCCCATTCGCTGCCATAGTATAGGCAGGGGACGCCGGGCATGCCCAGCAGCAGGCCGTACAGCAGCGGCAGATGCCGGGGCTCGGCCAGAATGCTGGCGGCCCGTGTCACGTCGTGGTTGTCCACAAAGTTCAGCAGGGGCAGGCCCTTGTACAGTGTCCAGTCCTCCGGGCCAAACTGGCGGGACAGGCTGTGGGCAATCTCGAACAGGTTCAGGCTGTTTAGGCTGGAATACAGCCCCTTGTAGCATTCATAGTTGGTGGCCGAATGCAGCATGTCCGGGTTGGCAATGCTTTTGTAGTCGCCGTGCAGCATTTCTCCCACCAAAAAGAAGTCGGGTTTCAAAGCATCTGTGTGGCGGCGCAGGCGGCGCATGAACTCCGCATCCAGCATGTAGGCCACATCCAGCCGGATGCCGTCAATGTCAAACTCCCGCACCCAGCCGCTCACACAGTCCAGCAGATAGTCCACCACGGCGGGGTTTTGCAGGTTCAGCTTCACCAGCTCAAAATGGCCCTCCCAGCCCTCGTACCAAAAGCCGTCGCCATAATTGCTGTCTTTGCCAAATTGGACATGGAACCAGTCCTTATAGGCCGATTGCTCCCGTTTCTGCCGCAGGTCCTCAAAGGCCCAGAAGCCCCGGCCCACATGGTTGAATACCCCGTCCAGCACCACCCGGATGCCGGCGGCGTGCAAAGCCTCACAGAGCCCGGCAAAATCGGCATTGCTGCCAAGGCGGGTGTCCAGCCGGGTCAAGTCGCGGGTGTCGTAGCCATGTGCATCGCTTTCGAACAAGGGGTTAAACAAAATGGCCGAAACGCCCAGCCTTTGCAGATGGGGAATCCAGCCGGCCACCTGCCCAATGCGCTGGGCGGGAATGCCGTCGTTTTGCGCAGCTGCGCCGCAAAATCCCAAAGGGTAGATTTGATAAAACACTGCTTCCTCATACCACATAGCCTAGCCCCCTTTTCTTTACTGCCTAGTATACCATAAAATGATATATCATAGAATACAAAGGAAATAGAAGCGGCGGGGTGAGGCACAAAATCATGCCTCACCCCGCCCGGCAGGCCGTTTTCCTCGGTTCCCATTTACCCACTTTGCTGTGTTGACTAAGGTGACAAGGTATGATAAAATAAAACCCGCGGCATATTTGCCGCCTATACGCGGAGGTGCTGGAATCGGCAGACAGGCACGTTTGAGGGGCGTGTGTCTTATGGCGTGTGGGTTCAAGTCCCATCCTCCGCACCATTAAAAATACACGATGAATCGCTAAGATTTGTCGTGTATTTTATTGTTAGTA
>CAYRFC010000079.1:9979-12097 GCA_964423365.1 uncultured Oscillospiraceae bacterium | reverse complement strand
TCCTGAATGCCCTTGCTCACCGTGAGGTAGATGCGCTGGTTGGCCTTCACCATCTTGGGGTTGTCGTTGCTGCTGGTGGGGTTTTGGCTGATGACCTGCCCCGCCGGCACCCCGGGGTTGCTTTCCTCAATGGGTTTTTCCAGGCGCAGGTAATTGTAGGGCTCGCCCCGCAGCAGCTTTTGCACATCCTCATACTGCATTCCCACAAAGTTGGGCAGCTGAATATCGTCGTATTCGGTGAACAGGGGGTTGCCGCTGTTGGCAAAGAGGTTGAAGCAGACCAGCGCGCAGGCGCCGCACACCGCCACGGTCACCGCCAGGGTGATGGGCACCAGCCAGCCGCGTTTTTTCTTCGGCTTGGCTTTGCTAGGGGGGCGCCTGTTCCCGCCGCCGGCGGGCCGTTTTGCATCTTTCACCACTTTATCTATATACCTCGTTGGGGCCGTGCTGCTCAGATAGTCGTATTCAAATTTAATGCTGGGGTCGCGCTTGAATTGCTCAATGTCCCGCATCATTTCCAGGGCGCTTTGGTAACGCAGGCGGGGCTCCTTCGCCATGGCCTTCATGGTAATTTCCGCCAGACCCGCGGGCACCGAGGGGTTTGCCTGGGTGAGGGGCACCGGGTCGTCGGAAATCTGGGCAATGGCGATTTTCATGGCGTTGTCGCTCTCGAAGGGCAGCTTGCCCGAGAGCATCTCATACATCATGATACCCGCCGAGTAGATGTCGCTGCGGGGGTCGGTCACGTCGCCCTTGGCCTGCTCGGGGCTGATGTAGTGCACGCTGCCAATGGCCTGCTCTGTAACGGTGTGGCTCTCGCTGCGGGCCAGCCGCGCAATGCCAAAGTCCATCACCTTCAGGGTGCCGTCGTTCACCAGCATGATATTCTGGGGTTTGATATCGCGGTGCACCACGCCTTTGTCGTGTGCGTGCTGCAGGGCCTGCAAAATCTGCGTCATGAAGTGGATGGATTCCTTGTAGGTCAGCGGCTCGCCCCGCTGCTCTATATACTCCTTCAGCGTGATGCCCTCGATATACTCCATCACGATATACTGCATTTTTTCCGTCACGTTCACATCGTACACCTTCACGATGTTGTCGTGGTTCAGCACGCTGATGGCCCGGGATTCATTTTTAAAGCGCCGCACCAGCTCCTCGTTGTGGCGGAACTCCTCTTTCAGAATCTTCACGCCCACCTTGCGGTCGCCGCTCAGGTCGGTGGCCAGGTACACGTCGGCCATGCCGCCCTCGCCCACCAGCTTTTCTATCTGGTAGCGCCCGTCCAGCTTTTTGCCAATCATCTCGTTATCCATTCGCGCCCGCCTCCCGTTTTTCCAGTATCAAGGCGGTGATGTTGTCGGTGCCGCCAGCCGCAAGCGCATCGTTCACCAGCGCGCTGGGCAATTCAAAAAAGTCCGCCGTTCCCAGTATCTCGGCAATCCGCTCGCCGCTCACCATGTTGGTCAGCCCGTCGGTGCACAGCAAAAGCAGGCTGCCCGGCATGAAGGGGCGGCGGCCATAGCTGGTCTCCACCCCGCTGTCCACGCCCAGCGCCCGGGTAATCACGTTTTTCTCGGGGTGCTTTTCCGCCTCGTCGGCGGTCAAGGCCCCGGCGTCCAGCAGCTCCTGCACCATGGAATGGTCCCGCGTCAGCTGGGTAAGCCGCCCCTCCTCAAACAGGTAGGCCCGAGAGTCCCCCACGTGGCAGACATGCAGGCAGCCGTCCTTGATGATGGCACAGACCGCCGTGGTGCCCATCACCTGCTGGCCGTGGCCGCTGGCGGCATACACCGCGCTGTTGGCCGCACACATGGCCTGCTCCATCAGCTCCTGCACGGCGTCGGGCTCAATGTCTGCCCTAAGGCCCGCCAAAAAGGCCTCCTCCATGGTTTCGCAGGCTATTTGGGAGGCCAGCCGCCCGTTTTGCGCACCGCCCATACCGTCGCATACGATGCCCCAGGCGCCGTCCACCGGCAGGTAACCACTGCGGAAGTTGTCCTGGTTTTCCGCCCGGCTCTTTCCAATATCCGTTTTGCCAATGATTCTCATACATCCACCTTATGTATTTCTTTAAAAAGATAAAAGAGGGGATTCCTGTTTGCCTGCCCCGCCTGCGGC
>CAYRFC010000079.1:0-9879 GCA_964423365.1 uncultured Oscillospiraceae bacterium | reverse complement strand
TGATGCACTTTCTTGAAAAGATAAAAGAGGAAATTCTTTTGCTTGCCCCGCCTGCGGCGGGGAGACACATAAAATGGCTTTGGGGGCTTATCTCGGTTCTTGCTTCTCTTTCTCCTGTATAGCCGCATGCTCGGCCCGCAGCTGCCCGCAGGCCGCGCCTATGTCGGTGCCCAGGCTGCGGCGCACCGTGGCGTTCAGGCCCAGGGCGGTCAGCCGCGCACACAGGGCCTCGGCGGCTTTTCGGCTGTGGTGTTGGTAGGGGCTGCCCTCCACCGGGTTCACCGGTATCAGGTTCACATGCCCGCCCATGCCGCGCAGCAGCCCCGCCAGCTTTTCCGCGTCCTCCCGGCGGTCGTTCACGCCGGGCACCACGGCATATTCATAGCTGATGCGCCGCCCCGTCTCGCTTTGGTAGGCCCGGCAGGCCGCCAGCAAGCGGGCAATGGGGTAGCGCCTTGCCACCGGCATCAGGCTCTGGCGGGTCTCGTCATCCGCCGCGTGCAGCGAGATGCTGAGGGTGAGAGGCAGCCTTTTTTCGGCCAGCCGCTCTATCTCCTCCACCAGCCCGCAGGTGGAGAGGCTGAGGTTCCGCCCCGAGAGATTCTTCCCCCGTTCGTCGGTGATAATCTCCATGAAATCCATCACGTTGTCGAAATTGTCGAGCGGCTCGCCAATGCCCATCAGCACGATGTGGGAGACGCTGCAGCCGCTCTCCCGCTCGGCGCTGTACACCTGCCCCGCCATCTCCCCGGCGGTCAGCCCGCGCACCAGCCCGCTTTGGGTGGAGGCGCAAAAGCGGCAGCCCATCCGGCAGCCCACCTGGCTGGAAATGCAGAGGCTGTTGCCATGCTGGTAGCGCATCAGCACGCTCTCCACACAGTGGCCGTCCCCCAGGCGGAAGAGGTATTTTACGGTGCCGTCCCGGCTCTGGCGCTGCCACACGGCCTTTGGGGCCTCCACGGCCCAGCCCTCGGCCAGCTTCTGGCGGAAGGCCGCGGGCAGGTTGCT
This sequence comes from uncultured Oscillospiraceae bacterium, assembly GCA_964423365.1. Classification (GTDB taxonomy): domain Bacteria; phylum Bacillota; class Clostridia; order Oscillospirales; family Ruminococcaceae; genus JAAYCI01. The sequence goes on along the minus strand of CAYRFC010000079.1, from coordinate 8,871 downwards.
CATCTCGGCAAAATCTTGCGCCTGCCTCTGGTGCAGCCAGCCAAACAGCTGGCCCGCCCGGTAAGCGGGCTGGCCCAGCCCGGCGCACAGGGCCTCCAGCTTCGCGTAGGGCAACGAGGAAATGCCCGCCTTGGCCCCGGGCTGGCTCTCCCCCGGCTGTGTGTGTACAGAAACCGTCTCCATTTTATCACAATCTTTCCATAGATGCTACAAAAAAACCAGCCGTCTGGGTATTTTGTGGCAAAAATGTCATCATTTTTTCTTTTATTATCGCATTTTCCAGGCTTAGCAGGGGCGGCGCCAGCGCAAAATGCGGCGCTTTGGCTAGGAAAGCCTTCACCACGCTCTGGTTTTCCTCCGCCCGGATGGTGCAGGTGGAGTAGACCAGCCGCCCGCCCTGCTTTACATAACGCGCCGCGGTCTCCAAAATTTTCAGCTGCAGGGCGGGCAGGGCGGCATAGTTTTCCCCGCTGCCGTAGCGCAGGTCGGGCTTTGCGGCCAGCACCCCCAGCCCCGAGCAGGGCACGTCGCACAGCACGGCGTCCTGCCCGGCCAGTGCCTCGCGGTACACCCTGCCGTCATTCTCCAAAAATTCGGCCCCCTCTATGCCCAGCCGGGCAAACAGGCCGCGGGCTTTCTCCAGCCGCGCGGGGTTCACATCACACACCGTCAGCCCCGCGCCGCCGCCCATCTGCTGGGCCAGGGTGGCGCTCTTGCCGCCGGGGGCGGCGCAGAGGTCCAGCAGCTTTTTGCCCGGCGCGGCCCCCAGGCAGGCGCAGGCCGCCTGAGAGGCCGGGTCCTGCACGTGGTACAGCCCGGCCTGGAACTGCGGCTGGCCCGCCACACCGCCGGGCAGCCTGGCCCAAAGGCAGCCCGCCAGCGGCCCGGGGCGCACCGCACAGCCCCCGGCCTCCAGGCTACTTGCCAGCTCCGCTTCACCGGTGCGCAGGCTGTTCACCCGCAGGGCTGTCTCCCCGTTGGACCAGCTGGCCCCAAGATAGGCCTCATAGTCCCCCGGCAGGGCCCGCAGGATGGCCGCCGCCACCGGGCGGGAGAGGCTGTACACCGCCGCCACCCGCTCCTCCTCGCACGAAAAGGCACCGGCCTCCAGCTCAGCCGATGCCGCGCGGCGCAGCACCGCGTTGATGAAGCCCCCGGCGCTGGTTTTGCGAAAGGCGCGGGCCAGGGCCACCGCCTCGTTCACGGCGGCGCGGGCGGGCACCCGCATATAGCGCATCTGGCAGAGGCCGGTTTCCAAAATGGCCCGCACCTCCACGTCCAGCTTTTCCAGCCCCCGGCTGCACAGCGGGGCCAGCAGCCAGTCCAGGGTGGCCAGATGCTCTGCGGTGGCAAAAAACAGGGCCGCGGCAAAGGCACGGTCCTGCGGGCTCAGCCCCGGCTGCGAAAGCGCCGCGTCGGCGGCCTCGGCGGTATAGCTGCCGCCATGCAGCCGCATCACGGCCTGCACGGCGGCCTTTCTGGCCCTGTCCATCGGCACCATGCTCCTCTCTACCGGCGGCGGCCCATGGCCATAAAGACATAGTACAGCAGCTGCAGCATGCTGGTCAGCAGGGCCGCCAGGTAGGTCATGGCCGCAGCGGTCAGCACCTTACGCACCCCGGCGCTCTCCTCGGCCGTCACCATGCCGGAATCATTCAGGGTGGCAATGGCCCGGCGGGAGGCATCCAGCTCCACCGGCAGGGTGACAAGCTGGAAAATCACCGCCGCGCTGAACAGGATGATGCCGAGATACACAAGCCCGGTGATGCTGAGCAAAAAGCCGATGAGGATGAGCGGGATGGACAGGCGGGAGCTCCAGTTGCAGATGGGCACCAGCGCCATGCGCAGCTTGATGGGGCCATAGCCCACCGCATGCTGGATGGCATGGCCGCACTCGTGCGCCGCCACCCCCACCCCGCCAATGGTGGGGGCGTCGAAGGTGGCCTGCGAGAGGTTCACAATGTTGGTCTGGGGGTCGTAATGGTCGGTCAGGCGGCCGCCCACCCGCTGCACCTGCACATTTTGCAGGCCGTTGCTGTCCAGAATCAGCCGGGCGGCCTGCGCCCCCGTCATGCCCTGCGCGGTATACACCTTTTCATACTTGGCAAAGGTGCTCTTCATCTTCCACTGCGCCCACAGGGTGAGCAGCAGCCCCGGAATCATGAACAGGAAATAATACATGTTGAACCCATATGCGTACATCATTTTGTACCTCCAAAATCCGTCAAGAGTGGCGTAAATGCGCCGCAAGTCAAGTTTTATTCCCCGCTCCCCAGCACCATGCCGGGCTGCAGGCGGCGGCCCATGGCCCACTGGGCGCCGGTCATGGCGTTTTTGCCCTCGGGCCGCACCTCCAGCAGGGCCAGCGCCCCGCCGCCGCAGGCCACCGTCAGGGGGGCCAGGGCCAGCACCGTGCCCGGTGCGCCCTCCCCCTCAGCCGGGGCGCTGTGCAGCACCTGCAGCTTTTTCCCCTCATGCATCAGCCAGGCCAGCGGCCAGGGCTTGCAGCCCCGCACCAGGTTGTGCAGCTCTGCCGCCGGGCGGCCAAAATCCAGCGCCGCCATGGCCTTGCCAAGCTGAGGCGCGTAGCTAGCCGGGCCCTGCTGCGGGCTTGCCACCACCCGTCCGGCCTCTAGCCCGGCCAGTGTCTCGGCCAAAAACGGCCCGCCCAGCCGGCTCACCTTCTCCATCAGTTCTCCGGCGGTCATCTCTGGGGGAATATCCACCGGCAGGGTGGCCAGCACCGCCCCGGTGTCCAGCCCCTCGTCCATCTGCATCACACTGATGCCGGTTTCCGCCTCCCCGTGGATGACCGCCCACTGGATGGGCGCGGCCCCGCGGTACTGCGGCAGGCGGGAGACATGCAGGTTCACACAGCCATGCTTGGGAATGGCCAGAATCTCGGGCGGCAGCAGCAGCCCGTAGGCCACCACCACTATCAAATCCGGGGCCAGAGCGGCCAGCCGGGCCGCCTCCTCGCCGCCGCGCAGGGTTTTGGGCTGGAACACGGGAATGCCCCGTGCCTCGGCCAGCCGCTTCACCGGCGGGGGGCTAAGTTGCTGCTTGCGGCCCACGGGCTTGTCGGCCCGGGTGTACACCGCGGCCACCTGCTGCCCCGCCGCCAGCAGGGCGTGCAGGGCTTCTTCGGCTATGGCCGGGGTGCCCATGAAGACCAGTCTCACGCTTCGCCTTCCTCCTCGTCGTCCCCGCCTTCGCCCAGCTCCGCGTCCAGGGCGTGGGGGTGCTCGGGGTCGTAAAAATAGTCGGCCAGGGTGTCGAAGGTGATGCCGTCCAGGTGGTTTGTCTCGTGGCAGAAGCAGCGGGCCATCAGGCCCTCGCCCTCCATCTCAAAGGTCTCGCCGTGGCGGTTCTGGGCGCGCACCACCACATGGTTTGGGCGTTTCACCGCGCCATATTCCCCGGGGAAGGAGAGGCAGCCCTCATAGCCATACTGCTCGCCCTCCTCCAGAATGATTTCCGGGTTCACAAACTCGCGGATGATGACTTCCTCCTCCTCGTCCTCCCCCTCGGCCTCGTCTTCGGCGCACACCGGGGGCTCCTCCAGCGCCACAAACACACGGCGCAGCACCCCCACCTGCGGGGCCGCCAGCCCCAGGCCGTTGGCCTCCAGCAGGGTGTCTGCCATGTCGTCTATCAGCTGGGCCAGCCGCGCGTCAAATTTGGTCACGGGCTTGCTTTTCTTTTTTAGGCCGGGGTCGCCCTCCTGTATGATGTTCCGAATTGCCATCTGTCCATTTCCTCCCAGCGGGCGGCCAGCCGCCCTTATATGTGTATTCACCGTGCAGCATGGCCCACGGTATGTCTCTTAAGTAAAACAGTATACCACAGAAGTTTGAAAAATGTGTTAGGAATGGGTGAATTCGCCAGCAGTTTTGGCTTTTCGCTTTCCTGCCCCAAAAACCAGACACAGAGAAATGGATGCAGTGCACAAGGTGAATTGGTGCGAAGCACCAAGAGAAAGCACCCTGGCCGCCGCTGCAATGCGCCATTTGTCTTTCGTCCGCACGCTAGTGCATCGCATCCGGGTTCTGGTCGATATACACCGCCGCTTTCTTGGCCCAGCCCGCCTGATAGTAGGCGTCCAGCGTTTCGCCCAAAAGCTGGCGGAAGGCCATGTCGGCCCGGCATTTGATGGTCAGCTTCCAGCGCCAGAGGCCGGCTATCTGCGCCAGATGCATGGGGGCGGGCCCCAGCACCCGCAGGGGCATGGGGGGCTGCAGGGCGGCCCGCTTTGCCAGCAGCCCCGCAAAGGCCTTGGCCCCCGCGATGGCGTCGGCCTCCTCCCCGGCGGAAAAGCCCGCCACACACAGCCCGCAGAAGGGCGGGTAGAGCGAAAAACGGCGGAAGGCAATCTCCTGCTCGTAAAAGGCGGGGTAGTCCTGCTTGGCGGCCAGGGTGAGCACCGGGTTTTCGGGGTCCATGGTTTGAATCATGGCGCGGCCCGGCTCCCCGGCGCGGCCCGCCCGGCCCACCACCTGGGTCACCAGTGCAAACACATGCTCAAAGGCCCGGTAGCCCTGGCTGAACAGCAGAGAGTCTATGCCGATGACCCCCACGAGGCCCACCCGGTCAAAATCCAGGCCCTTGGCCACCATCTGGGTGCCCAGCAGGATATCATACTCCCCCCGGCCAAAGGCGCGCAGCATGCTTTGGTGGCTTCCCTTCCGCCGGGTGCTGTCCATGTCCATGCGCAGCACCCGCGCGGCGGGGAAGCGGCTCTCCAGCTCCTCCTCCACCCGCTGGGTGCCAAAGCCGGTGTAGCGTATCTCCCCCCCGCAGGCCGGGCAGAGCAGCGGGGCCGGGCTTTCGGCCCTGCCGCAGTAGTGGCAGAGCAGCCTGCCGTTTTCGTCGGTCTCCTCGGGTGGGGGCGCCGCCTCACTGCCAGGGGCTATCTGCTTCCACAGGGCAAAGGCGTCCACCTCTCCCTCCGCCGCTTTCGGCGGCAGGGGGGCCGGGGCATCCCCGCCCGCTTTGGCCGCCTTCTTCCCCCGGTGGTAAATCATCGGCACCGAGCAATCGGGGCATTTCAGCACCTCGCCGCAGGCCCGGCAGACCCCCACCCGGTGGTAGCCCCGGCGGTTCAGCAGCAAAATCACCTGTTTTTTGGCCTCCAGCGTTTCGGTGATGCCCAGAGCCAGCCGCCCCCCGATGGCCCCGGGGTTGCCCGCCAGCATCTCCTCGTGCATGTCGGCCATCTCCACGGCGGGCAGGGGCAGCTCCCCGTAGCGGCGGGTGAGGCTGTGCAGGGTGTAGCGCCCCTGGCTGGCCGCATAGTAGCTGGCCACACTGGGCGTGGCCGAGGCCAGCAGCAGCAGGGCCCCATGCCGGGCCGCCCGGCGGCGGGCCACCTCTATGGCGTCGTAGCGGGGGGAGGCGTCGCTCTGGTAGCTGCGCTCCTGCTCCTCGTCCAGCACAATCAGCCCTATGTTTTCCAGCGGGGCAAACACGGCGCTGCGGGTGCCCACCACCACGCTGGCCCGCCCCCGGCGCACGCTCTGCCACTGGGCAAAGCGCTCGCCGTCGGCCAGGGCGCTGTGCTGCACCGCCACCCGCGGGCCAAAGGCCTCCCGCAGCCTGTCTATCATCTGCTGGGCAAGGCCTATCTCCGGCACCAGCACCAGGCAGCTTTTCCCCCTTTGCAGGGCCTCGCGCGCCAGGGCCAGAAACACCGCAGTCTTGCCGCTCCCCGTCACGCCATACAGCAGCGCCGGGCGGGCGTCCGCTCCGTCCATCCGGGCTTTCAGCTCCCCGGCCACCCGCTGCTGGTCCTCGTTCAGGCGGTAGCCCTCGGCCAGCGGCGGCAGGGGAACAGCCTCATCCTCCCCGGCCTTCTCCCGCTCAAAGGCGTGCAGCAATCCCTTTTTTGCCAGCCCCTCGGGCACCGAGGCCCCCACCCCGCAGCCCTCACAAATTTCGGCGCGGCTGTGGGGGCCGGCGGCCAGAAAATTCAGCACGGCCTGCTGCTTTTCGGTGGGCTTCCGCCCCTCCCACAGGCCCCCTTCGGCCAGTGCATAGGCGGTTTCCCTGGGGCGCTGCAGCTCGGTTTTCAGCGTCCAGCCGCCGTCCTCCTCCTTCACCACCCGGTAGCGCCCGCCGCGCGGCACCACGGTTTTCACCGCCTCGTACCAGGTGCAGAAGGTGGCCTGCTTCAGGTAGCGCACCATCATCAGAGCCTCCTCCCCCAGGGCCTCCTCGGCCGGGGCGGCGTCCATCACCTCTTTGATGCGCCCGGAGGGCTTTGCCTCCTCCTCCCCCAGCACCACCCCCAGGCGGGGGCGGGCGCTGCCCCGGCCAAAGGGCACACACACCATGGCGCCCACAAAAATATGCCCTTCCAAACGGGGGGGCACGCGGTAGGTATACAGTTTGTCATACTCATAGCTTGCGTCGGCAATGGCCACGCACACATATTCCGCCATATCGTCTCGTTTTTTCCTTATGCGGCACCTCAGCCAGCCCGCACAGCCGCCTCTTTGGCACTTCGGCCATGCTTCTTTGCACAGTGCCGCCCTATTGCCCGCCCTGCTGGCGCTCCAGCAAAATCTTATGCAGCGCCTCGGCGCAGGCGTCCAAATCGTCGTTCACCAGCCGGTAGTCGTAGCTGCCCGCCAGGGCCATCTCCTCGCGGGCGCGCTGCATCCGCTTCTGCACCCTCTCCTCGCATTCGGTGCCGCGGCCCCGCAGCCGCCGCTCCAGCTCCTGCTCGCTGGGGGGCTGAATGAACACCGTGGTGCAGCCCGGGTACACCTGCTTCACATTGGCCGCCCCCTCCACCTCTATCACCAAAATGCAGGTAACGCCCCGCTCTATGCGGCTGTCCACCTGGCTTTTTAAGGTGCCGTAGTAGTTCCCCACATAGTTGGCATATTCCAGCAGCTCCCCCTTTTGGATATGCCGCTCAAACGCCTCTTTTGTGATGAAAAAATAGTGCACGCCCTCCTCTTCCCCCGGGCGGGGGGCGCGGGTGGTGGCGCTCACGCTGCACTCCATGCCCGGGTGCAGGGCCATCAGCCGGGCCACCACGCTGTCCTTCCCGCTGCCAGACGGCCCGCTGATTACCAAGAGATACCGCTCTTTATTCATCCGTTTCCTCCAAGGCCAATTCCTCTTCCCCCAGCCGCCCGGCCACCGTCTCGGGCGGCACGGCGCACAATATCACATGGTCAGAGTCGGTAACAAGCACGGCGCGGGCCCGGCGGCCATAGGTGGCGTCAATCAGCGCCCCGCGCTGCCGCGCCGCCGTCACCAGCCGCTTGATGGGGGCCGAATCGGTGCCCACCACGGCAATCAGCCGCTGGGCGTTCACCATATTGCCAAACCCGATGTTCACCAGCTTCATGCCCGTTCCCCACCCCTATTCGATGTTCTGAATCTGCTCGCGTATCTTCTCAATCTCGCTTTTCATCTCCACCACCAGCCGGGTGATGTCCACCTCCTGGCATTTGCTGCCAATGGTGTTCACCTCCCGGTTCAGCTCCTGGGTCAGGAAGTCCAGCTTGCGGCCCACCGCGCCGGGCTGCTCCAAAATCTCGCGGTACTGCTTCAGGTGGCTGTGCAGCCGCACGGTCTCCTCATCCACGGCGGTGCGGTCGGCAAAAATGGCGGCCTCGGCCAGAATGCGGTTTTCCTCCACGCCGCTGGTCTCCAGCACCTCGTTCAGCCTCTCCAGCAGGCGCTCGCGGTAGCGCTGCACCCGGCCCGCGCTGCCCTTCTCCACCTCGGCCAGCATCTGCTCCACGGCCAGCAGCCGCACCAAAACATCCTCTTTCAGCTTCTGGCCCTCGGCCTCGCGCATCTGGTCATACCTGGCCAGCGCGGCGGCGGCCACCGCCAGCACATCCTCGGTCAGCTCGGTCTCGTCCGCCTCGCAGCGGGTCACCGTAAACACATCGGTGAAGCGGGCCAGGGTGGCGGCAGTCGTGTCATTTTCTATCATCAGCGCCGTGGCAATGTCGGCAATGGCCTCATAGTAGGCCGTGGCCACCGGCAGGTTGGCCGTCACGGTGGTGCCGCCGTCGGCCAGGCTTTGCACCGTCAGGTTCACCTCCACACGGCCCCGGCTGGTATGGGCCGAAACCAGCTTTTTCACCGGGTCTTCCGCAAAGCCCATGTTCCGTGGCAGGCGCATATTGTACTCAAAATACCGCGAGTTCACACTTTTCACTTCCAGCGCCAGGCTGCGCCCGTGCCGCTCCTCCTGGGCCCGCCCATAGCCCGTCATGCTCTTCGCCATTCCGTCCTCCGTCCCCGCCGGCCCAGCCCGCGGCAGTTCCTATATGAATTTCCATCATTGTACCAGCTTTACCCGCGTTTTGCAAAGCCGGGCAGCAAAAAAGCCGCGGCCTTTTCGGGGTGGCGGCTCTGGTTTCGGTCTTTGCTTTTCTAGTAAGAAATGCCGTGGGCCAGCATGGCCTCCACCACCTTTTCAAACCCGGCGATGTTGGCCCCCACCAGCAGGTCGCCCTGCTCGCCGTAGCGCTCGGCGGCATCCAGAGAGGCGTACACGATGTTCCGCATAATCTCCTGCAGGCGGGCCTCCACCTCTTCAAAGCCCCAGTTGAAACGCATGGAGTTCTGGCTCATCTCCAGCCCGCTGGTGGCCACGCCCCCCGCGTTGCTGGCCTTGCCCGGCCCGTAAATCACCCCGCTGCCGCGCAGCACATTGATGGCCGCGTGGGTGCAGGGCATGTTGGCCCCCTCCGCCACCAGGGTCACGCCGTTTTTCACCAGCATCTGGGCGTCGGCGGCGTGCAGCTCGTTCTGGGTGGCGCAGGGCAGGGCCACGTCCACCGGCACGCTCCACACGCTCTCCCCCTCGTGGTACTCGGCCTCCCGCTCCTTCACATACTC
>CAYRFC010000078.1:7042-12220 GCA_964423365.1 uncultured Oscillospiraceae bacterium | reverse complement strand
CGGGCGGATATGGAATCCGCCCCTACAAAAGGAAGGAATGGCTGCTCGGTTTGGCCCTTGCCCTTCACTTTCCACTTTCAACTCTCAACTCTTAACTTTCCACTCCCAACTTTCCACTCCCAACTTTCCACTCTTTCCGAGGGGCCCCGGCAGGGCGCAAACTTGTAAAGCAGGGGAGAATTCTGTATACTGATGACATATGTTTCCCAATAGTGCCGATTCGATGGAGGTAAATGCCGTGTCTCTGCCCATTTTATACATTGTAATTCCCTGCTACAACGAGGAGGAGGTGCTGCCGCTGACCAGCGGGATGTTCCTCGATAAAATCAATTCGCTAAAGGCGGCGCAGCGCATCTCGCCAGAGAGCCGGGTGCTGTTTGTGAACGATGGCTCGAAGGACAAAACTTGGGAGATTATCCAGCGCCTGAGCGAGGAAAATGAGCATTTTGAGGGCATCTCCCTCTCGCGGAACCGCGGGCACCAGAACGCCCTGTTGGGCGGGCTGATGTGCGCGAAGGACCTCGCGGATATCACCATCTCGATAGACGCGGACGGCCAGGACGACATAAATGCCATGGACGAGATGCTGACCGAGTATGAAAAGGGCTGCGACGTGGTGTATGGCGTGCGCAGCAAGCGGGACACCGACAGCTTTTTTAAACGTTTCACCGCCGAGAGCTTCTACCACCTGATGAACGGCCTGGGGGCCAAGGTGGTGTTCAACCACGCGGACTACCGGCTGATGAGCCGCCGGGCGCTGGAGGGGCTGGCGGAGTTCCGCGAGGTGAACCTGTTTTTGCGCGGGCTGGTGCCGCTGGTGGGCTACCGCTCGTCCAGCGTGTACTACGAGCGGCACGAGCGGCTGGCCGGGGAGAGCCACTACCCCCTGAAAAAGATGCTGGCCCTCGCCTTCGACGGCATCACCAGCCTCTCGGTGAAGCCCATCCGCCTCATCACCTGGCTGGGCTTCCTGTTCTCGGTGGTCAGCTTCATCGCCGTGGTGGTGATTTTGATTCAGTATCTGCTGGGCATGACCATACAGGGCTGGACCAGCACCCTGGTGGCCCTGTTCTTCATGGGCGGGGTGCAGCTGCTCTGCCTCGGGGTCATCGGCGAATATGTGGGCAAGATTTACAACGAGAGCAAGCGCCGCCCCCGTTTCCTCATCAGCGAGCGCACCTTTGACAACGAGGAAAAAGAGGCGGAGAAGAAGAATAACGAGTGAAAAAGGCGAAGGAGTGCGGGATGCGCTATACACATACCCTGTTTGATTTGGACGGTACGGTCATCCGCTCGGAGGAGGGCATTCTGAACTCGGTGGCCTATGCGCTGGAAAAGATGGGCAAGCCCATCCCCGCGCGGGAGGTGCTGCTGGGCTTCATAGGCCCGCCGCTGATAGAGAGCTTTGCGGGCACCTGCGGCTTTCCCCCCGAGGAGGCGGCGCGGGCCACCGAGCTGTACCGCGAACGCTACAGCGTGACCGGCCTGTATGAGTGCGAGCTGTACCCCGGCATCCGCCAGCTTTTGGAGGCTTTGACCCGGGCGGGCTGCGCCGTGCATCTGGCCACCGCCAAGCCCGAGGTATATGCCCGGCCGATTTTGGAGCATCTGGGGGTGCTGCCCTTTTTCACCACCGTGGCGGGCATCACGCTGGGCCTTGAGCACCAGAGCAAGGAGGGCGTCATTCGCCGGGTGATGGCCGAAAACGGCCTGCGGGCGGACGAGGCCGTGATGGTGGGCGACCGCCACCACGACGCCGAGGGTGCGGCGGCCTGCGGGGTGGACTGCATTGGCGTTTTATACGGCTATGGCAGCGCCGAAGAGCTGCGCGGGGCCGGGGCCCGCTACCTGGCGGCGGACGCCGCCGGGGTGGGGGAGATAGTGCTGGGCTAGAGGGAGCGTATGAAGCAGGAGAGCTATGCAGATGTGCTGGCGGAGCACCGGCACCTGCACACCCACATGGGCATGGTGATGGGGTTTTTGGTGGCAGAAAAGGAGCCCTGGCCGACGGTGCTGGGCCTGGAGGGCAGGCTGCCGGAGGGCCGGAGCGGAATATAAAAGGCACAGGACCGGGGAACCGGCGCTGTGCCTTTTTTGTATACCAATAGCTGGTGAATACGGCAGAGTGCGCAAGGGCTTGCCCCGCAGGAGCGGTTTCTGCCGTAGTTTTGGTGGGGTGGCGAACGTTTTTGGCTTCTGCCCGAAGGGCTAGACGCTTCTTCTGGGCAGGAAATGGATGGCTTTTTCCCCGGGCAGACGAACCGGGAGAGACTGCAGGCTGCCGGTGCCGTCCCGCTCCATGACGCAGGTTTCCGCCTCTTGCTGCAGCTGCTTCAGCCTGTCTATCATACCTTCCATCTCTTCAATTGTTTTGCTGATACCGTTGAACAACATCACATACTCTTTCCGAATGTCTTCTTCCATAGCACCCGCCCTCCTGACGTAGTATTGACGCATTGGTACGCATTCACTATAGCATTCAATTCGTATGTTTTTTTGTCATAATATGGGTACGAAATCAAAAAGGTGGGGAGGAAGGGGCCGTAAAAAAATGGGGCCTTCCACACGCCTAAGGTGTGGAAGGCCCCGGAAAAGCCAAGGCATGAAGCAAGCAGAGAATGTTTTTTATTCGCCTTGAACCGTCTTGTCCGGCGCAAGGCTCTGGTGCAATACCCCGCTGCTTGCGGGGGTAATTCATTTGACTGCCAGGTTAACCAGCTTGCCCGGCACCCAGATTTCCTTCATCAGGGTTTTGCCCGCAAGGGCCTTTTGCACGGCAGGCTCGGCCTTGGCGGCGGCCAGGGCCTCCTCCTTGCCAAGGGCGGCGGGCACCGTGAGGCGGGCCCGGGGCTTGCCGTTTACCTGCACCACAATCTCCACGCTGTCGCTTGCGGTTTTGCTTTCGTCGTAGCGGGGCCAGGGGCTATGGGCAATTTCGCCTTCAAAGCCCATCTGCTGCCAGGCCTCCTCGGTCATGTGGGGGGCAAAGGGGTTCAGCAGCTGCAGGAAGATGGCGTACTCGGCACGGGTGGGGCCGCCTGCGGCCTGGAATTCGTTCAGCAGGCTCATCAGGGCGGCAATGGCGGTGTTGTGCTTGAGGTTTTCGAGGTCGCCCCCCACCTTTTGGATGGTGCGGTGGACGCTGGCCTCGAGCTCTGGGCGCAGGCCCTCGCCGGGCTGCATGCTGCCCATGAGGGACCAGGCGCGGTCTAAAAAGCGGCGGCTGCCCTTGATGGAGGCGGTGTTCCAGGGGGCGCTTTTTTCAAAGTCGCCAATGAACATCTCGTAGACGCGCATGGTGTCGGCCCCGAACTCGTCGATAATCTCGTCGGGGTTCACCACATTGCCGCGGCTCTTGCTCATCTTTTCGCCGTTTTCACCTAGGATCATGCCGTGGCTGGTGCGGCGCAGGTAGGGCTCCTTCTGGGCCACCACGCCCTCGTCGTACAAAAACTTGTGCCAGAAGCGGCTGTACAGCATGTGCAGGGTGGTGTGCTCCATGCCGCCGTTGTACCAGTCCACCGGCATCCAATATTGCAGGGCCTCGTCGCTGGCCAGGGCTTTGTCGTTGCAGGGGTCGCAGTAGCGCAGGAAATACCAGCTGCTGCCCGCCCACTGGGGCATGGTGTCGGTCTCGCGCCGGGCCGGGCCGCCGCATTTGGGGCAGGTGGTTTTCACCCACTCCTCGTGGCGGGCCAGGGGGGAATCCCCCTCCGCGGTGGGTTCAAAATCCTCGATGTAGGGAAGTTCCAGCGGGAGCTCGCTCTCCGGCAGGGGCACCCAGCCGCAGCAGTCGCACCAGACCATGGGGATGGGCTCGCCCCAGTAGCGCTGGCGGCTGAAGACCCAGTCCCGCAGCTTGTAGTTCACCTTGGGCTCGCCCTTGCCCTCCCCCGCCAGCCAGGCCACAATGGTCTCTTTGGCCTGCTCCACGCTTTGGCCGCTGAGGAAGCCGCTGTTCACCATCACGCCTTCCTCGCAGGCGGTGTAGGCCGCCTGCTGCACATTGCCGCCCTGCACCACCTCGACGATGGGCAGGCCGAACTTTTGGGCGAAGGCCCAGTCGCGCTCGTCGTGGCCGGGCACGGCCATGATGGCCCCGGTGCCGTAGCTGGCGAGCACATAGTCGGAGATATAGATGGGGATGTTTTGGCCGTTCACGGGGTTGACGGCCTCCACACCCAGCAGGCGCACCCCGGTTTTTTCCTTGTCCTTCGAGAGCTCGGTGCGCTCAAAATCGCTTTTGCGGGCGGCCTCCTGCTGGTAGGCCGTGATTTCCGCCTGGTTTTGGAGAAGCCCGGCCCATTTTTGCAGAAAGGCGTGCTCGGGGCTCATCACCATGTAGGTGGCGCCAAAGAGGGTGTCGGGCCGGGTGGTGTAAACGGCCAGGCTGTCGCCCGCGGTGGTCTCGAACACCACCTCCGCGCCGTGGCTACGGCCAATCCAGTTTTTCTGGCTGGTGGCCACCCGCTCGATGTAGTCGAGGCCCGTGAGGTCGTCAATCAGCCGCCCGGCATACTCGGTGATTTTCAGCATCCACTGGCTTTTCACCTTGCGGATGACCTCGCCGCCGCAGCGCTCGCAGCCGCCGTTCACCACTTCCTCGTTGGCCAGCACCACCTTGCAGCTGGTGCACCAGTTCACGGCCATCTCCTTTTTGTAGGCCAGGCCCTTTTTGTAGAGCTGCAGGAAAATCCACTGGGTCCATTTGTAGTAGGCGGGGTCGGTGGTGTCCACCTCGCGCTTCCAGTCAAAGCTGATGCCCAGGGCCTGAATTTGCGAGCGGAAGCGGGCGATGTTCTGCTTTGTGACGATGGCCGGGTGGATGTGGTTTTTGATGGCGAAATTTTCGGTGGGCAGGCCAAAGGCGTCCCAGCCGATGGGGTAGAGCACGTTATAGCCCTGCATGCGGCGCTTGCGGGCCACGGCATCCATGGCGGTGTAGGGCCGGGGGTGGCCCACATGCAGGCCCTGGCCGCTGGGGTAGGGGAACTCCACCAGGGCGTAGAATTTGGGCAGGCTATGGTCATCCAGAGCCGAGAAGGTGGCCTGGTCCACCCAGTGCTTTTGCCACTTTGGCTCTATGGCTTTCGGGTCATATTTCGTCACAGTCATTCTCCTTTATGCAGACGAGCCTATACGGTTCTCGCCTGCGGGGGTTTGTTCTTCGGGCGGATA
>CAYRFC010000078.1:0-6942 GCA_964423365.1 uncultured Oscillospiraceae bacterium | reverse complement strand
ACTGTCAACTGTCAACTGTCAACTTTCGGCTCAGTCCAGCTCCAGCGGCACGGGCTGGGCGTCGGCCCAGAGGCGCTCCAGGGCGTAGAAATCGCGCATTTCGGGGTAGAACACATGGGCCACCACGCTGCCGTAGTCCAGCAGTATCCAGCTTTTGCTGCCCGCGCCCTCCACCCGGTTTGGTTTTATGCCCGCCTCGCTGAGTTTGAATTCCAGCTCGTCGGCCAGGGCGCCCACGTGGGTGCTGGAGGTGCCCGAGGCGATGACGAAATAGTCGGTGAGGACGGTGAGGTCCTCCACCTTGAGCAGTTTTATGTCCAGCGCTTTCTTGCTGCTGAGCGCGTTTGCCATGAGCTTGGCCATTTCCAAGGCTTCCATGGGCCACCCCTTTTCTATTATTTCTATTTTAATAAGAATTATGTGAAGCTATGGACGGTTTTTCTACAGCATAGTTATAGTAATGTTAACCCGAAAAAAGGGATGCAGTGCACAAGGTGAATTGGCGCGGTGCGCCAAGAGAGGGCACCCTGGGGTGAGGCGACGAGAAGCCGCCGGGAGGCGCACAAGGTGAATGGTAGCGAAGCTGCCAGAGAAGGCCCCCTGGGGGGTATATGCTATATGTAACTCCCGCGCGGCTTCGATGGCAACACAGCAATGCGCCCTTTTTCTCGGGTGATGCAGCGCTATTGCTCAGCGTGGGGCTCCACATCCACATCCGCGCCCCCCTCGCCCTCCTGCACGCTGCTCATCACCTGCACGTTGGGTGGGTAGAGGGCGATGTTGGAGGGGATGTTGACGTTTGGCAGGCCCAGCTCCTCGGCGGGCACGGGGCTGCCGTAGCTGCGGAAATACTCGTTCATCAGGCTGGCCGCCCCGGGCTCCTCGGGGGTGCCGCGGCCCGCTACATCCACAAAGTAGAGGCTGCGGCCCTGGCCGGTGGGGTCAAGGCCCGGGTCTGTGGCGCCGGGCACCTTGCAGAACAGCACGTTTTCAGACTCCAGCTTCATGGCCGAAAAGCCCAAATCGAAGATGTCCTTCATGCCGATGTCGGTGTTGCAGTAATGCTCGAACACCGGCAGCAGCTTGACCATGTCGCCGGGGGTGAGGTTCATGAAGCGGCGGAAGAGCGCCGAATAGAAGTGGCGCTGGTTGTCCAGGCGGGCGAGGTCGGCCTGCTCGAAGCCGGGGCCCTTGCGGTTGCGCACAAAGAACTCGGTGGCGTCGCCGTCCAGCCACTGCCAGCCCTGCGGCAGGTAGCTGCCCTCGTTGCTCATCTCCTGCGGCACGTAGACCCGCAGGCCGCCGAAGGTGTTCACAATGGCCTTGAGGGCGTCCATGTCCATGGCGATGTAGTGGTCCACCGGGAGGCGGAACTGCTCCTCCACCACCTTCACAAGGTTGTTGATGGGGTTTTGTTTGTCTGGCCCGGAGATGAGCGCTGCGTTGATTTTGCCTGTGCCTCCGGTGGGCACCTCCTCGCCGACGTAGCTGTCCCGCGGGATTTGCAGCATGTTCAGCTTGTTGTTCACCAAATCGAAGTTGGCGTAGAGAATCATATCGGTGAGGCCGAGGCCCGCGCCATAGTCCCGGCCTTCCTCGTTGTCGATGCCGACGATGAGGATGTTGACCACGTCGCTTTTCTTATAGTCCTTCGGGGTGTAGCTGGTGATGGCCCCAAGCAGGCCGGTTTCGAAGACGCCGTCGAGGTAGCGCAGGCCAAAGAAGACCAGCCCAGCCAGCAGGGCCAGCACCACCAAAAGGGCGATGAGCACCTTTTTTTTGCCGCCCCTGCGGGGCCGTTTGACGGCCGCCGCAGCCGCGCCAGCGGCTGGCGGGGGCGGCGTGCCGCGCCCGGCGCGCGAAGCGCCGGCGGCCGGGGGTGGTGGGACGCGGGCGGGTGGCCCGCCCTGCGAAGGCTGGGCGGCGTTTTGCGGCTGCATGGACACCGGCTGCATGCGCTGGGCCTGCGGGGCCTGGCCCTGTGGCAGGATGGACGCCGGGGGCATCCGCTGGCCCTGCGGCCCGCTGGCCCCGGGGTTCAGAGAGGCGGGGGCCATGCGCTGGCGGGGAGGCGTGCTGCCGGGCTGTATGGGCGACGGCTGCATGCGCTGCTGCGGCGCCCCCGAGGAAGCGGGCGGCTGCGGGGGCTGGCCCGCGCGGTTGATGCGGCCGGAGTTAAAATTGTGTTCTCGTTTTGCCAAACTGATTATCCTCTATATACAATATAAAATGCAAAATAAAAGCAGTGAAAATATTCTAGGCCGCCGGGTCCTCGGTGGACTGGATGTCCGACATGGTTTTGATTTCGGTTTCCGCAACGCCCTGCGTCATAGGCAGCTCTTGGATGTCCATCTCATTCACACCCACCACCTGCCCCTCGGCGCGGAAATAGCTGTTCAGCAGCTCGGCCATTTCATCGGCCACCAGAGAAAGGCAGGAGGAGCCGTTGTACATCACCGGCCCGCAGGCCGGGCGCACCATGGTGATATCGGCCCCCTGCAGCTGCAGGGCCTTGGTGGCCAGGCTGCCCAGGCCCATCAGGTCGTTGTCGGTTTTCACGCGGTAGGTCAGCACGTTCATCCACATGATGAGGTCCTGTGGGGCGAGGCTGGTGAACTCCTTATACAGCGCGGAGTACACATACTGCTGGGTGCGCAGGCGGGCGATGTCGTACTGCTTGTTGTAGGCTGTGCTGTAGCGGTTCCGCAGCAGAA
Source organism: uncultured Oscillospiraceae bacterium (assembly GCA_964423365.1). Classification (GTDB taxonomy): domain Bacteria; phylum Bacillota; class Clostridia; order Oscillospirales; family Ruminococcaceae; genus JAAYCI01. The sequence continues at coordinate 4,228 of CAYRFC010000078.1, read as the reverse complement.
TTTCCAAATCGGTGCCGTTGAAGCGGTGCCAGCCCTGGGTGATGAAGGTACCTGCGTTCTCGGCGCGGGTGTCGTCGATGTCCACCGGGACGTAGACGTCGAGGCCGCCCTTGATGTCCACAATCTCCCGCACGGCGGCCATGTCGATGGTGACGTAGAAATCCACCGGGAGCTTGAACTGGTCTACGATGACGCTGGTGAGGGCGGCCACGCGGTTGTCGCTGTCGGCCGCGTTGCGGTACAGGCCGTTGATTTTGTAGCTGCCGCCGGTCTCCACGTCCTCGCCCACGAATACGTCGCGGGGAATTTGCATGATGGCGAGCTTATTTTTATTCGTGTCGTAGTGGCAGTAGAGAATCATGTCGGTGTCGCCCACCGTGTCGTTTGGGTCCTCGTCGCTGTAGGAAACGCCGCAGACCAGAAAGTTTACAATGCCCTTGCCCGCGTAGTCTGGGAACATGGCGGCGGTTTTCTGCGCCTCGGGCAGGGAGCCGGCCTGGGTCTCTGTGCCGCTGATGCGGCTGGAGAGGCTGAGGTACCCGGCGAACACCACCACCGAGAGCACCAGCACCAGCCCGATGGCGATGACCCCAATGCGGATGGCCCGGCGCTTGCGGCGGATGGCCTTTTGGCGCTTCTGCTCTGCGGGGCTGAGCACCCGGCCCACCGGCCGTTTGCCCCCACCCTGCCGTGCGGCGGCCTGGCCACCGGCCTGTGCCTGGCTCTTGTAGCGCTGGGGCGCTGGGGCGTTCCCCTCAAAGCCCTGGCGGGGGCGCTGCCCCGGAGGCATAGCAGGCCGCTGCCCCGGAGAGCCCTGGGCCGGGCTGGGCCGGTTCCCGCCGCCGGAGGGCGGACGGGCGCTTGGGGGCCGCCCCGGCGGGGGAGCGGGCTTTTTCTTCGGGATATTCCGTTCAAATTGGTTCAAGGCATTCGCCTCCAATTTCAGTCTTTGCCCTGGGCCTGCCGCTCGGCCCGCAAGCATTCCAGCGCCTGCACGGTGTCGCTGTCCAGAGGCTTGTGCAGCTTGTTTAAATGGACGATGTTCTCCTCCATGGCGGCGATGACGGCCGCGTCCAAATCCCGGTAGGCCAGCCTGCGCAGCTTGCCCACGCCGGGGAAGGTTCTCTCCTCGCTGATGATGTCGGCTAAGAACATCACCTTGTCCAGCAGGCTCATGCCCGGCTTGCCGGTGGTGTGGCAGGAGATGGCCGAAAGCACCTCCGCGTCCTCTATGCCCAGGCTGTGCCGGGCGTAGATGGCGGCGCAGGGGCCGTGCCACACGGGCAGGGGACGCTGGGCGGTGGCCCCCGCCATTATAGCATCTAGCCCCAGCAACTGCAACAAGTCCTCCCGGCTGCGCTCCTTCACAATGTCGTGCATCCAGGCGGCCATGCGGGCCCTTTCGGGGCTCACACCATAGTGCCGGGCCAGCTTGTCTGCCGCCTCCACCACGTTCTTTACGTGCCTGTAGCGCTTCTCACTCAGGGCCGCCTTTACCTGCTTTTTGGCCTCCGCCTCGCTTAGCAAAGCGCACCACCCCCTGCCTCTATGTTTCCAAGCCGGCGCCGCCGGTTCGGTATAAGCCTTCTTTCTCTACAATGCCGCAGGCGGGGGGCGGGATGAGCCCCGCCGCTGTGCCGCCCGCAGCCAGGGCCTGCCGTATTTCTGAGGAGGAGACCCGTGGGGTGCCTCCCGTGGCCCAGACGAAGCGCCCGCCCTCGGCTGCCAGCACGTCTGCCGCCGCCCGCAGGGCTTCGCTGTTCTCCTGGCGGCTTTGCACCACCAGCACCACCAGAGGCAGAAGCCGGCGGTAGCAGTGCCAGCTTTGGAAGCTGAGGAGCATGTCGCCCCCCAGGGAAAAGTACAGTTCATCGTTTGGATATTGCCGCTTTAGGGCCAGCACCGTGTCCAGGGTGTAGCTTTTGCCCTGCCGGTGCAGCTCCATATCGCTGATTTCGAGGCCCGAAAACAGCGGGCGGAAACACTCGCACATGGCCAGGCGCAGGGCCGCCGGGGTGGCGGCCGCCCGCTTGTGGGGCGGAACGCCCGCGGGGATGACCAGCACCCGCCCGGGGGCCACGGCGGCGATGGCGTTTTGCAAAAGCGCCATGTGCCCGATATGGGGAGGGTCGAAGGTGCCGCCAAACAGAAGGATTTTCACCTTTTCAGCAGCTCCGCATAGGCGGAGTCCTTCTTTTTGGGCAGGTAGAGCACAAAGGTGCGCCCGCGCACCAGCACCACCTCGGAGCGGGTGGCCGCCGCCAGCGCCTCGGCGGTTTCGCGGGCGGTGAGGGGGCTGGTTTCCAGCACCTTGAGCTTGATGAGCTCCCGGGCGGCCAGGCAGTCGGCCGTGGCCTTCACCACGGGGGCCTCCAGCCCGCCTTTTCCCACCTGAAACACCGCAGTGGAGGCCATGGAGGCCTTGCGCAGCACGGCGCGTTGTTTTCCTGTCAGCATTCTATTCCTCTATTCTGCTATTTTAGGGGTATTCTATGGGGATTTTATGAAAACAGTTGGCTTGGCCTTATAAAATTTTGGGCAGCTCCTCCAGCAGCAGCCGCACCGCCGAGGCGCGGTGGCTGATTTCGTCCTTCTCCGCGTCGCTTCTGTCTGCAAAGCTGCGGCCCCCCACATAAAACAGCGGGTCGTAGCCAAAGCCGTTTTCCCCGCTGGCGGTGAAGCCTATCATGCCGTCGCAGCGGCCCTCCACCTCCATGCCCTGGCCCTCTGGCATTTGCAGGGCCAGCACGCACACAAAGTGGGCGGTGCGCTTGGCAAAGGGGGTGCGCTCCAGAAGGTAGAGCAGGCGCTTGTTGTTGGCCTCGTCGCTGGCGTGCTCGCCCGCGAACCGCGCCGAGTAAACCCCCGGTGCGCCGTCCAGAATGTCCACCTCCAGGCCGGAGTCATCGCCGATGGTGGGCAGCCCCGAGAGCGCTGAGGCGGCCTTGGCCTTGAGCAGGGCGTTCTCGGCAAAGGTGGCGCCGGTTTCCGCCGGCATGGACTTTACCCCGGCGGCGGCCAGGCCGATGGCCGTGTGCCCCCCCGCAGCCAAAAGCCGCTGCATCTCGGCCAGCTTTTTGGGGTTGTTGGTGGCAATCAAAAATTCCATCCCGTCTTCCGTCCTTCCAAAAATACATGTGGTATAACACGCGTGAAATATAACACAGAGGCCGATGCGTAAGGGGGCTGGCTACTCCTCCAGCAGGAACAGCGCGTCTACGAAGGCGGCGGCGTCGAAGGCCATCAGGTCGTCTATGCCCTCGCCCACGCCCACGAAGCGCACCGGCAGGCCCAGCTTTTCCTTGATGCTGACCACCGCGCCGCCCTTGGCGGTGCCGTCCAGCTTTGTGAGGATGATGCCGGTGGCGCTGGCGGCGTCGATGAACTGCTGGGCCTGGTTGATGGCGTTTTGGCCTGTGATGGAGTCCAGCACCAGCAGGGTTTCCACGGCGGCCCCGGGGTTTGCCTTCTGCACCACCCGGCTGATTTTGGAGAGCTCCTCCATCAGGTTTTTCTTGGTGTGCAGGCGGCCCGCCGTGTCGCACAGTACGATGTCGTAGCCCTTGGCGGTGGCGCTTTGCACCGCGTCGAAGATGACGGCGGCGGGGTCGGCTCCGTCGGCGTGGCGCACAATGGGTACCCCGGCGCGCCCCGCCCACACCTCCAGCTGCTCCACCGCCGCCGCGCGGAAGGTGTCGCCCGCGGCCAGCATCACCTTTTTGCCCTCCCCGGCGAAAAGATGGGCGAGCTTGGCAATGGAGGTGGTTTTGCCCACCCCGTTTACGCCGATGACCAAAATGACGGTGGGATGCCCCGAGAGGTTCATCCCGCCATCGGCTTCCAGCATCTCTTTGAGAATCTCCTTCAGGGCGTCCAGCACGTCCGCGCCGGTTTTCAGGCGGTCGTCCCGCACCCGCAGTTTCAGCTTGGCTATCAGGCCGGCGGCGGTGTCGGCCCCGGTATCGGCCAGAATGAGCTGCTCCTCCAGCTCGTCGTAGAGCTCGTCAGTCACCTCCCCGGCGTTCACCATCTGGCTGATGCCGCCGAAGAAGGCCTTGCGTGTTTTGCGCAGACCCGCGCCCAGTTTTTCAAAAAATCCCATTCGCTGTCTCCCGGTTTTTTCGTTTATTATACCATAAAGAGTAGGTTACGACTACACCTTAATTTCATAAAACGGCCCAGCGGGCGGGCCGGTGAAAAGGGACGGGGCAAAACCGGGGCCGCCGGG
>CAYRFC010000077.1:0-12270 GCA_964423365.1 uncultured Oscillospiraceae bacterium | reverse complement strand
GCCCGCTTCTTGGCCTTGGCTTCCTCGTTGGCGCGCTCGGCATGGTAAAGGGAGATGGCCTGCAGAATGCGGCTTTGGGTCTCCTCTGCACTCACCTCGGCCAGCTGCGCGCCCGCCATGGTGAGGTGCCCGCCGCCGCCCAGCTTCTCCATGATGAGCTGCACGTTCACCGCCCCCATGCTGCGGGCCGAGATGCGGGCGCTGCCGTCCTGCCAAATGGCCACCACACTGGCCTCCACCCCTTCAATGCCCAAAAGGTCGTTGGCGGCCTGCGGGGCCACCACCTCATATTCAAAGGGCACCTCGTCGCTGATGACCACAGCGCAGTCGTCGTGTACCTCGGCGGCAGACACAAGCTGGGTGCGGTAGCGGTATTCGTCCATAGACACCGCAAACAGCCGCTTCACCTCAGCGGTCTGGGCGCCCATCCGCCGCAGGTAGGCCGCCGCCTCAAAGGTGCGCACCCCCACATGCAGGGAAAAGGTGCGGGTGTCCAGCATGATGCCGGAGAGCAGGGCCTCGGCCTCCAGCGGGGCGGGGCGGTCTTCCTTGCTCTCCCCCGCATATTGCAGCAGCTCACTCACCAGCTCGCTGGCACTGGAGGCATAGGGCTCGTGGTAGAACACCTCGGCGTTTGTGATATGGCCGGGTATCAGGCGGTGGTGGTCGATGACCACCACCTGCCCGCAGGCGTTGAAAACATCTTCGCTTTCCAGCATATACTGCATGTGGGTGTCCACCACAATCAGCAGGGTGTTTTCATTGGCCACCTGCAGGGCCTCCCCGGGCGAAAGCAGCTCCTCCCCATAGCCTGCGTCCAACAGCTCCTGCACCAGGCTCCCGGCCAGGTTGTGGCTGCGGTTCAGCACAATGGCGGCGGGCTTTTTGCATATCTTGCAGAAGCGCAGCATACCCACCGCCGCGCCCAGCGCGTCCATGTCGGCATGTTTGTGGCCCATCACCAGCACCTGCTTTGCCTCGGCGATATGGGCCTTCAGGCTGGCCGCCACAATGCGGCTTTTCACCTTGCTGCGTTTTTCCACACTCTGCGAGACACCACCGAAAAACTGGAAGCCCTCGGGGCCGCTGATGGCGGCCTGGTCTCCCCCCCGGCCCAGGGCGATGTCCAGCGCCTGCTGGGCCTGCTCCTCACAGGCCTGAAAGCTCTTGCCCTGGTGCCCCACCCCGATGGAAAGGGTGACCAGCTGGGAATCCTCGTCTGCCTTTCGCACCTTATCCAGAATATCGAAGCGGTTTTTCATCATCTCAGCCAGGTAGCGCTCCTCCACCACCGCCAGATAGCGCGCGCCGCCCATCTGCCGCAAAAAGCCGTTCGCCTTGCGGATATACTGCTCCAGGTCCCTGTCCACCGCCGAGACAATACGCGCCCGGTCGGTCTCGCGCATCTCCTTTAGAATATCGCTGTAGGTGTCGATGAGGATGTACATAACGGCGGGGCGGCTTGCCAGGTATTCGTCCGCGTGGGTTTTCAGCTGGGTGTCCTCCACAAACAGCACAAAATGCAGGGGGTTTTCCTGCCCCACCACACTGCAATAGGCCGAGTAGCGCCGACCCTTTAGGGCGATATCCTGCCCGCCCTCCCGCATCCCGGCCTCACTGTCCAGCCCGGGCACCACCTTGTTCATGGGCAGGCCGGCCATGTCCTCCCCGCCGGCCATCTGCTCGCGAAAGGCCTTGTTGTACCACAAAATCAGCTTCCCACTCAGCACCGCCACCGGTATGGAGAGGTGGGCCATGCCGCTGTCCTCGGCGTCGGCCAGGCCGCGCTTGCCGTTCAGCAGGCGGCGCAGGGCCCGGCGGAACCGCCGCAGGCAGAGGGCGGTAAGCCCCAGCGCCACCAGCAGCACCACCGCCACAGGAATCAGCAGCCAGGGCCGCAGGTAGGCCACCACCAGGGCCAGGGCAATGAAGCCCGCCAGCAGCAAAAACATGGCCAGGTCTGCCGCCCAAAAATACCGCCTGTTCTTCATTCCCCCACCTCCTGCGCAGCCCGCCAGCGAATTTTGTTGCAGGGCACCAACGCTCTACACTTCTAAAATCACCGGCAGAATCATGGGGCTGCGCTTGGTGCGCCGGTATAGCAGGCTGGACGCCGTCTCCCGTATGCGGGTTTTCAGGCTGCCTATGTCCCGGTAGGGCTCGTTTTCACTCTTTTTCAGAATCTCCTCCACGGCCCGCCGGGTCTCCTCCAGCAGCTCCTCGCTGTCGCGCACATACACAAAGCCACGGCTGAACAGCTCGGGCTGCGACATCAGCTTCCCGGTTTTCTTCTCCACCGTTGCGGCCAGAATCACCACGCCATCCTGGCTGAGCAGGCGTCGGTCGCGCAGCACCACGCTGCCCACGTCGCCCACGCCCAGGCCGTCCACCATCACAGCCCCCGCCTGAATGGGTTCCCCCTCGCGGATGCCGTCCTTAGAGATGATGATGGTGTCGCCGGTGTCGGCCACCAGAATGTTTTTTTTGGGGATGCCGGTGGCCTCGGCTGTCTGCGCATGGCGCATCAGGTGCTTGTATTCGCCGTGGATGGGCACAAAAAACTTCGGCTTCACCAGGCTCAAAATCAGCTTTTGCTCCTCCTGGCAGGCGTGGCCGGAGGCATGCACCTCATACATCCGCTCGTAAATCACTTCGGCCCCCATATGCAGCAGGCCGTTCACGGTTTTGGTCACCATTTTTTCGTTGCCCGGAATGGGCGTGGCCGAGATGATGATGAAATCCTCCGGGCCCACATGCACATTCCGGTGGCTGCCCGAGGCCATGCGAGAGAGGGCCGAGAGCGGCTCGCCCTGGCTGCCGGTGGTGATGAGCACCACAGACTCGGGCGGGTATTTGTTCAGCTTATCCACGTCAATCAGCACATCGTCCGGGGCTTTGATGTAACCCAGCTCCCGGGCCATCTCGGTGTTTTTCACCATGCTGCGGCCCGAGATGGAGACCTTCCGCCCAAAGCGCACCGCCAAATCGATGATATGCTGGATGCGGTAGATATTCGAGGCGAAGGTGGCGATGATGATACGCTGCTTGCTGGCGCGGGCAAACAGGGCTTGCAGCCCCTCGTTCACCTTGCTCTCCGACATGGTCATGCCCGGCCGCTCGGAGTTGGTGGAGTCGCTGAACAGAGCCAGCACCCCTTTTTTGCCATAGGCCGCCAGCGTCGAGAGGTCGGCCACCTCGCCCGAAAGCGGGGTGTAGTCAATTTTAAAGTCACCTGTGTGAATCACGGTGCCCGCCGGGGTGTCGATGGCATAGGCCACCGCGTCGGGAATGCTGTGGTTCACGTTGATGGGGTCGAAGGTGAAGCAGCCCATGGTGAATTTTTCACCCGGGGAAAAAATGTGGATTTTGGTGCTGGCACGCAGGCCGTGCTCCTCCAGCTTGTTTTCTATCAGCCCCGCGGTAAGCCGGGTGGCATAGATGGGCAGGCTCACCTCACGCAGCAGGTAGGGCAGCGCGCCAATGTGGTCCTCATGGCCATGGGTAATCACCACGCCATGAATTTTGTCCTTGTTTTTCTCCACAAAGGTGAAGTCGGGAATCACCAGGTCTACGCCGAACATGTCGCTGTCTGGAAAGAGGGAGCCGCAGTCCAGAATGAACATCTCGTCGTCACACTCGAAGATGTTCATGTTTTTGCCCACCTCGCCCAGCCCCCCCAGGGGGTAAACCCGCAGGGCCTTGGCGGGCTTGCGGGGCGGGCGGCCCTGTGCGGCGCCGGGGCGGCGCCCCTGGCTGGGCCGCTTCGGGCTGGCCGCTGCATTTGCCTGCTGCCGTGGTGCTTTGGGGGCTTGCTGTTGCCGGGGCTGGCGGCCCTGTGTGGCCGCGCGTGGCCGTTCCGGCTTGCGCTTTCCGCCCTCTGGGGCTGCGCTGGTGCTATTCTGTTTTGGGTTCAAATATTCCACTCCATTTCACAACAAACCAGAGCCCGCTCCGTATAAGGGAGGGGCTTTGTTTGTATTTTTTTCTTTGCGCACAAAGCGTCAGCAAATCCGACCTTTGCCGCGCGGTTTATCCGAGATTATTAAAAAAAGCAACCCTCCTGCTGCGAGGGCCTGCTTGATTTCACAAGGAAAACAAACCATGCATCTCTGCGGCTTTTCGCCATGAACCGCTTTGACCCAAAAACAGGGAAAAACCAGCCCAAAATATGCCTATGATTTTACCAGTTTACCGCCCTGCGACGGTTTTGTCAAGCAAAGCGCTTTCTGCTCATCGGGGCTTTTTCGCCGGTTTTTTTCGCAGTTTTAGGGAAACCCCTGCCCCATCCGCCTCATTTTCCAGCATGGCGGCGGCCAAAGCCGCCCGCTGCTTTGGCTCCCCCTGCCCTGCCGGGGCCTGCTGGGCCAGGGCCTCCAGCATGCACTGCAGGCGGGGCAGCTCCAGCAGGTTTACCGCCTGGCAAAACAGGGTTTTCCTTCGTCCGTCGTTGTAGTGCTTCAGCAAAAAGAGCAAAATTTTTCTCTTTTCCTCCAAAACAGCCACATAGGCATCCCTGCCCTCCTGCTGCATGCGCCGCATGTCCAGCATCTGGTTTTTGTGGCTGATGAAGGAGTCATATTCCTCTATTCCCACATAGAGGGCACAAGGGTATTCGCCGCACTGGAAGCAGTATTCCGGCTTGCCCTTTTGCAGGCTGCACCGGGCCATGGCACAGGGCTGGTTGCCCGGCCCCCCGCCACAGCCTGGGCAGTAGTTCCCCAGCTGCATGGGGCACAGGGCGCAGTTCAGCCCGCAAAGGCTAAAGCGCCGGTCCTCTCTGGCAAAACCTTCCATACGGCCCTCTCCTCCATATTTTCTTGTTTTGTAATGATAGCACAGAACAGTACAGCAAAGCGGCGCGGGAAAACCCGCGCCGCCACCCAAGACTATTCTTCGCCTTTTTCCGCCGAGACAATCAGCATCATAGGCCGCCGCATCTCGTCCTCCATGCCCGGCATGGTTTTTCGCATCTCCTCGGGGGGCTGCGGCTCCACCACCGCCCGCAGGGTAAAGCCTGCCTTCAGCAAGGGGCTGAGGTAGCCGGTGAGGCTGCGGTGGTACTTCACCACCTCCTCGCCCAGGAAGCCCGCCAGGCGTTTCCCCTCGTGGAAATAGTTATCCACCGGGAAATGCAGAATGGCGCCGTTTTCGTCATACACCCAGTCCTGCCGCCCCTCGGCGGTGAAAATGGGGTGCTCGCAGGAAAACACAAACTGCCCACCGGGGGCCAGCATGCTGTATATGTTTTTTACACAGGCGTCAAAATCCTCAATATAGTGGAAGGCCAAGGAGCTCAGCACCACGTCGAAGCTGGCGGGCGGGAAGGCCACGTCCTCTATGGCCACGCAGATGTACTCCACCTGCGGGAAATGGGTCTTTTCCCGGGCCACCTCCAGCATCTTTTGGGAGATATCCTCCCCCACCACCCGGGCCGCGCCATGCTGCGCCGCGTAGATGCAGTGCCAGCCATAGCCACAGCCCAGGTCCAGCACCCGCTTGCCGGCAAAATCCGGCAGCAGCTCCTTCAGGGTTTCCCACTCACCGGCGGCATCCAGCCCGCCCTGAGAACGGCCCATCTGGCTATATTTTTCAAAGAAGATTTTGTCGTCGTATTTATTCTCTTTCATGTTTCATTTCTCCCATACAAATTGTTGTTTATTTCGAATTTGTATGGGCCATTGCCCTTCTCTGCTCCGGCATGCCGTTCTCCCCTTTCCTGCACAGCTGCCGGCTTCCTGGCTTTCCCGCCCTCCGGCGGGGATACTGCCAATCCACGGCAAATGTGGTATACTAGATAGCAGTATAGCACTTTTTGAAAGGAAAGGGAAGCTTTTATCAAACAGGTGTATATTTTTACCGACGGTGCCTGCAAGGGAAACCCCGGCCCGGGCGGCTGGGGCGCCATCTTGCGCTATAAAGGTGTGGAAAAAGAAATTTCCGGGGGCGAGGCCGACACCACCAACAACCGCATGGAGATGACCGCCCTGATTCGGGCGCTGGAGCTGCTGAAGGAGCCCTGCCAGGTGGTTCTCACCAGCGATTCCAAGTATGTGCTGGACGGCCTGCAAAAGGGCTGGGCCCAGGGCTGGAAGGCCCGCGGCTGGAAAAAAAGCGACAAGAGCCCCGCCTTGAACCCCGACCTATGGGAGCAGCTTTTGCAGCTGACGGCCCGGCACGAGATGGAGTACCACTGGATACGCGGGCACGCGGGCCACGCCGAGAATGAACGCTGCGACGCCCTGGCCGTGGCCGCTGCCACCCGGTACGCCCAAAAAGAAAACCATAAGTAAGGAGAACCGGACCATGCCAAAGCCCGACCGTGTGCTCGTGGCTCTCTCCGGCGGGGTGGATTCCGCCGTGACAGTACGAATTTTAGAGCAGCAGGGATTTGCCGTACAGGCGGCGGTCATCCGCTTTTCCCCCGCGCACGATAAAGCCGTGCAAGCCGCCCAAACCGCCGCCGCCGAGCTGGGGGTCCCCCTCTCGGTTTTGCAGGGAGAGCAGGCGTTTAGGCAGGCGGTTATCGGGCCTTTTTGCCGGATGTATGCCGAAGGGCGCACCCCCTCCCCCTGCATCCTGTGCAACCCCGGCGTGAAATTCCGCCTTTTGGCAGAGGAGGCCGACCGTCTGGGCATACGCTACATTGCCAGCGGGCACTATGCACGCTGCCTCGAGCAGGACGGCATTCACCACATCGCCCGGGCCCAAAGCACCGCACGGGACCAGAGCTATATGCTGTACCGCCTGCCGCAGGAGATACTGGCCCGGCTCTGCCTGCCACTGGGAGAGTTTGAAAAAACCGAGATACGGGAGATGGCCGCAGAGCTGGGCCTCTCGAACGCAAACGCGCCGGACAGCCAGGAAATCTGCTTCATCCCGGACGGGGACTACCCGGCCTATATTGCCGGGCAGGGCATAGCGGACAGGCAGGGCCGTTTCATCGGCCCTGACGGCCAGGATTTGGGCCCTCACAGCGGGGTGATGCACTACACCGTGGGCCAGCGCAAGGGCCTTGGCATTGCCTTGGGTAAGCCGGTCTTCGTGCGGGAAATTACCCCCGGGGGGGACGTGGTGCTGGCCCATGCGGGCGGGGAATTTGCCAGCGGTGTGGTGCTGGCAAAGCTCCATACAGCCAGCGGCCAGCCCCTGCAGGCTGGCCAGTGCTATGAGGTGAAAATTCGCAGCGCCGCAAAGCCCGTGCCCTGCCGGGTGGAAAGCGGCGGCGAGGACGGCCTGCGCCTTTTGTTTGATGCACCCCAGCGGGCGGCGGCGCCCGGCCAGCACGCCGTTCTGTACAGCGGGCCTCTGGTGGTGGGGGGCGGCGAAATACAGGCCAGCTTTCTACAAGAGCAGCAGGTGAGCGCCAATGGATGAACTGGAAAAAAAGCTCGACCAAAATTTTTGGCCGCTTCTGGCCATTGCCCTGGGCCTTTTTTTGGTGCTGTGGGGGCTGGGCCTTTTGCTGGGCAAAAAGCTGGCCCCCTGGCTGGAAAAACGAATAGACGAGGACAAGCACCCCATTCCCGCCCTGCTGGTGCATGGCTTTCGCTGGCCGCTGATGGCCCTGTGTATGGTGACCGGCCTCTGCCTGGCCACCCTGACGCTGAGCGGCTGGAACATGCAGGAGGCGCCCCGCTTTCTGGCCAGTATTTTAAAAAACGCGCCGGGTTTCATCTACAAAACCTTGCGCATTTCTGTCATTCTATGCATCAGCTGGGGCCTGCTTGCCTCCAGCGACATTGCCGGGCTGCTGGTGCGCAGAACACGCCAAAAAATGGATTTACGGATGGACACCAGCGTCACCCGCTTTTTGTCCGGCCTCTTTAAGGTGATTGTGGTCGCCATCACGGTGGTCATCCTGCTCAGCGAGTTCCACTACAACATCAACGGCCTCATCACGGGCCTGGGGCTGGGGGGCCTCACCGTAGCGCTGGCCGCGAAGGACTCCGCCTCGAACTTTTTTGGCGGCATGGTGCTGGTGATAGACAAGCCCTTTGAAATTGGCGACTGGGTGAGCTGCGGCGGGGTGGAGGGCACCGTGGAGGACATCAACATGCGCAACACCATCATCCGCAACGACTCCGGCTCCCTCACCACCATGCCCAATGCCCTGCTCAGCGCCGCACCCATCACCAACTTCAGCAGCGCCATGAACCAGCGCAGGGCCGATGTGACGCTGAGCCTCGTCTACAGCACCAGCCACCAGCAAATTAAACAATTTGCCGCGGCTTTGCGCGGCATTTTGGAAACCGACGCCGAGGTGGTGTCGGACAGTGTGCTGGTGCGTTTTTCCAATTTCAGCCCCTCCAGCCTGGATATCCGGGTGATTTATTACACCACCCTGTCCGGCTTCGGGGAGCATCTGCGCATACGGGAGCGCATCAATTACGGCATTATGGATTTGGCCGAAAAGCAAGGGCTTTCCTTCGCCCACCCCACCCAAACCGTAGAGCTCCGCTCTTCGCAGAAGCCCGAAGAACCGAGGGCCTAGCGCCCCATGTCACCTAAAGCAAAGCTTTCGATGATGTTTAGATGATGTAATGTACCGATGCATGGTGGTGAACCTGCGTCCGGCGGCCTGTTTTTTTCGATATTTTTCTTGACAAGCGCAGGCCGGCGCAGTATATTTAGCTTAGAATAGTATGCACATTTCTCTGTCGCTTTTCGTTTGAGAATAAGGAGGCGTTTTTATGCCTATCATCAGCAGTCTTGCCGCACAAAGCGCTTTGGGCAGCGGCCCTTCCAATATGCAGAATGTGGCCGGTGCCCAAAAGCAGGCGGCCACCGCCAAGGTGCAGGCCACCACCAAAACCGACAAGGTGGAGCTAAACACAAAAATGGCCGGGTTGGGGCAGCAGGGCCAGCAGGGGCAAAAGTCCACCCCGTTTCCGTTGTTTAGCCCGGAAATTGAGTCCGGCATCGGCCGCATTCAAAACCTCATCAGCAGCGGCAGGCAGACCCCCGGCAGCATGCTGGCTTCGCAAAAACCCAGCGGCGCTTCCAAGGGGCAGCTGGCCCAAAGCAAAGAGGCGCAAGCACAGGCAGACGCCAAGGCCATGGCCAGGAAAGAACAGGAATTTGCGCAAAAAAGCATCACCAGCCCCGCCAACGCCAGCCTGAGCGCCGTGGTGCAAAACTTGAACAATGAGCAGATGCGCCGGGGCACCCCCACCCAGCAGCAAAGCCAGGCTGTGTCTCAGCTGCTTGTTTGATGCCGTGAGCGAACGGCCCGGACTATAAAGAAAACAAAAACCAGGCTCCGCGTGAAGTCTGGTTTTTTTGTGGACAATTTTGGCAAGAGCCTGTATCCGAATGCTCACTTTGCAAACGACTGTGTGGTGTCCACCACCACATCACAGCTCTCGCGGATGGAAAAAGCGGCAAAGTACCGGTTTTCCATGGGTATCCACTCCTGCAGAAAACGCTTTGCCAGGCCCGGGCCGTTCCGAAGCCGCACCCGCCGGGCCTGCTCCTCTGCATCCACACTCACAAACACCCGCAGGCCGGGCCTTGCCCCCACTCTGGGGTGCAGCGAATAGGCGCCCTCCAGCACGGTGAGCGCAGTGCCCTCCACCTCCTGCGGGGGGCCCAGCCGGCCTGTTTGGCAGCTATAGGGCTGGTAGCAAAACGCCTGGCCCTCCCCGGCCTTGGCGGCCACAGGGGCCAAACGCTCATAGTCTATGTTGCCGCCGGGCTGGGCCAGACGCTGGGGGCTGCGCTGGTCTTCCCGCAAGAAGAAATCATCGGCATGCACCACCCCACAGCCATACACCGCCGCCAGCAGGCCTGCCAAGCTGCTCTTCCCGCTGCCGCTCATGCCGTCTATGCACACCAGAAGCTTTGGTGCTTGGGCCATGGCCCTGTCTACAGCGGCAAAAACCGGCAGGAAAACCGCCATTTCACCGGCCAATACCCGGTAGTGCGGGGCATAAAGGGCGCGGTAACGCTCACTATGGTGCAAGGGCGGGCACCCTTTTTCGCTGTATTGCTCAATGAAGCGGTTCCAGCGCCGGGCCGCAATGGGTAATTTCTGCTCCTCTATCAGCCCCGGCACCCACTTGAGGCGCTGTAAAAAACCCTCTGCCGTGCCATGGTTTTTCTCTGCCGAGAGGGCACAGAGGCGCGCCAGCGTACTGTTTTTCAGGCTTTTGGGCAGTGCCGCCAGATGCACGCGGCTGTAGCCCCCGCCAATCGGCTCCACCTGTGACAGCAAGCGGCTGCTCTCCACCAGTCCCTCACGTTCGGCACACAGGGCCTCGCAAAACCGTTCTTCCTCATCAATCAGATGTCCACAACCAAATTCACTTTGGTAGAGCAGCTTCACCAGGTCCTCTATCTCCAGCCCCGGGTACAGGGCGGCATGGCTGCATAGCAAGGCTTTTTCCCTATTTTCGTCCATATGCCACCCTCCTCATTCCCCTCCATGGTACCATATCTCCCTGCCCTTTTCCAGCTTCTGCCATACAAAAACAAAACCACCCTAAAGCGGTGCTTTGGATGGCCTGTCCTATTCGGATAGAAAGTCTAGTCCTTCATGGGGTCCTGCTGCTTCATGTCGATGTAGGAATAGAGAGTATATTTCGATATACCAAAATATTTAGCCACCTTGTTGCCAGACTTCATCACCTGAAAAGCCCCGTTTTGGTTCAAAAACTGGATGGCCTTCACCTTGTCATCCTTGTTCATCATAGCCACAGGCTTGCCCACCAAGGCCACCGATTGTGCAATTAAATCATCCAGCAAATCGTTGATATTGACAATGCGCTCCGGCTCGGTTTGCTTGGTATCCTTCGGGGATATCAGGTCGCTCACCGCGCTCTCCACCATGGTAAGGGCCGAAATATCATAGTTGATGGACAGGATGGCCGAAACATAGCCCTTGCTGTTGCGGATATACATGGTGGATGATTTGAGAATCTTCCCATCCGGCGTGCGGGTGAGGTAGCCAAGATGGTCCTCCGGCTGTGCGTCGTGGCTTTTCAGCTGCTCCATCACCACCTTGGAGGCGCCATCCCCCACCTTACGGCCGCTCACATGCCCGTTTTCCAGCGCCACAATGCTGTGCTCGGCCTGGCCGGGGTTCACATCATGCACCACCACCTCGCACTGGTTTCCAAACTGCGCCGCAATGCCCGCCGCCACTTGCTTCAAAAGCTCCAGACGTTTCTTCTCCACGTAGAAGCCTCCTTTTCCATTTCACAGTCCTTGCTTATCATAACACATATCCGCCCAACAAAAAACATTTTTGTTGGGCGGATAAATTTTCTACTACCTGTTTATCGCATTTTTCAGCTGCCAACAATATACGTTTGTATATATTTTATATGGCATATTTAGCGCTTTTGGAAATAATGCACAGTTTCTTTTGCAGTTTTTTTACACTCAAACCATCATGGAGAAAGCTACAGATGAATATAGTTTCTCACTTTCTCAGTGCCAAGGCTACTTAAGGCTTGCACGGATGCTCTCTACAGGGTGTCGATACAAGATGAAATATCAAAACGTTGCCAAAAAATGAAATAGTCATTTTTATATCGTTATTTCGTACTTATTGTGCCGTTTTGTTTATTCCCATTTTGCTCATAACCTCACACAATATTTTCACCCAAAAATATTTTGGGCATAGTGGTCAAGCAACGATTCCAACGCTTGTAGAATTTCTCAAGCCCAAGAACAGCCAATTTTGCATGAGCTTCCTCATCTTCCAAAGCCAAGTATAGCATATACGTTACCTTCCCCACGTAACGAGTCAAGCGAATAGGAACTTCCCCGTTCTTTACAGCGTTAAAATCCTTTTGACGATGAGTTCGCTTTATGTATTTTACATCTATTACCCCTGGTTGTGAACGATAAAACTCGGCAACCTCTCTCATTAGTTGCTCAATCTCATCTTGCTTTTCAATTTTTGCTTCATATATGCAAATCTCATTGAACAAATTGCTCACCCCATTTGAACCCAATATAAATAACCCCTCGTTAGGCTTATCTGCCGAACGCAAAGCAATCCATTAATTTTTCTCATTATACCACACCACTGTGCAAATTTCCAGCAGGAGTAGCACCGCCACATATCCCCGTCAATGGTCAAGATGAACGGCTGCGCCGCCCCCCCGGAGATATGCGCCTGTGCTTGATGGCAAACAAGGGGTCAAGGACAAGCCTTAACCCCTCTCGGTTTGCAGTATCTGCTATTCTATTCCCACTCAATGGTACTCGGCGGCTTGCTGGTGCAATCGTAAAGGATGCGGTTTACCTGGGGCACCTCGTTCA
>CAYRFC010000076.1:0-12290 GCA_964423365.1 uncultured Oscillospiraceae bacterium | reverse complement strand
GGAAGCGCCCGCCTACACGAAAGATGGCACAACAGGCTTTACCATGGCTGCTACAGACGACAGCGACTACACACTGTATGCCGCCTGGAAGGTGAGCGACCCGGCAGTACTGGGCTTTAGCTTTGAGAGCTTTACCAAAGTGTACGACGGCAAAGCCACCAGCCTTGCGGTGACGAACAGCCAGAATGTGCCCTTCACTGTGGAGTACAGCTACAAGGGCACGACCAGCAATGACCCGATAAGCTTTGTGAATGTGGCCGCCAGCGGCGAGGTGACGGCGACCATTAAGATAGAGGGTGTGGAAACCCCCTTCACCATGAGCGCCACAGGCACCATTACAGGGCGGCCCTTCTCCATGGCGGCCGGGGCTGTGCCGAACCAGACCTACAACGCGGCTTCCCTGACCGGCTCGACCTCCGTCTTTACGGATAACTCCACCGATGTGGACAATACTGGTGAAGTTGGCCTGCTGGATGGGCACGTCATCATTGCCACCGCCAGCGCCAGCGAAACCAACGCCGGCACCTACGACCTGGAGCTGACCTATGGCCCCTATGTGAGGGATGGCGAGGGCAAGGACGTGAGCGGGAACTACAAAGAGGTAGTGAGCGCGCGTACGCTGGGCACCTTTACCATAGACAAGGCCGAGGTGACCGTGACCGCTAACAGCAAGACCATGCTTTACAAAGGCACAGCCCCCGCTTTGACAGCGAGCTTCAGCAACATGCCAGAGGACAGTGCGGTGCTGGATGGCTTCTACGAGCTGAGCCTGGACCAGGCGTACCTAACGATGGACGCCGGCACCTACACGGGTGCTATTGTGGCAGCCGCTGGTGTGGAAGATCCCCTTAACTACAAGCTGAGCTTTGTGAACGGCGACTTGACAATTGCAGCCAGCAATGTGCAGGTTATCATCACACCGGACGACAAGAGCCAGGTGTATGGTGATGCGGCCAAAGACTTGAGCTACACCGTGCAGGGCACCCTGGACGGCGACACCCTGCCGACCTATGAGCTGGAGCGTGACCCCGGCGACGGCGTGGGCGACTACAAGATTAGCGTGGTGCAGGAAAGCGGTGGCAGCGCGAACTACGCGAACATCCACTTTGAGGAAGGCACCTATTCCATCACCCCGGCCCCCGCAAGCATTCAGCCGAACAACAGTGGCAAGAACCTTGGGGAGAACGACCCCGCACTGACCGCCACCGTGACAGGCGCTAAGAACGGCGAAACCCTGAACTACACCGTAAACCGTGATCCGGGCGATGAAGCGGGCACCTACGGCATGTACGTGGAGAACTACCAGACCGAAAACCCGAACTACAAGGTGAACGTGGGTACCGGAGTGTTTACCATTACCGGCGGCACAGACGGCCCGATTATCGTACCGGTATTCCCGACCCAGCCCCCGCAGGGAGGCACCACCACCCCAGGTGATGGCGGCCCGGCTGCTATTACACCCGCTGGGCCTGCTGCACCCGCTGCGCCTGCAGCGGCACCGCCCGCCGCCCTGCCTGTGGTGGCCCCTGTGGTGACAGCGAACCCGCTGGCCGGCCTTGGCACCCTGCTGGGCGCCCTGACCAACCTGACCGACCCGGCCAACCCCCTGGCGAACCAGACCGTGAACATCGCCAACAATGAAGTGCCGCTGGCAGGCTTTGGCGCCTGGGCACTGGTGAACCTGCTGCTGGCTATTGCCACCGTGGTGATTTCTCTGGTGCTGCTTGTTACCTACTTCGTGGGCAAGCGCAAGAAGAAAGAGGACCAGCAGGCGCAGCAGGACGACGACTACGAGTTTGAACGCATTGACCAAAGCAAGAACGAGAACGAAGAAGCCAACCGCGGCAAGCTGAAGAGAAAGCTGATTGTGCGCCTTGTAAGCGTTGTGGTGGCGGTGGTTTCTGTGATTGCCTTCATCCTCACCGAGGATATCACGCAGCCCATGGTTTTGATTGACAACTGGACCCTGCTGATGGCAATCATCGCCTTCGTACAAGTGATTGTGACCTTCTTCGCCAAGAAAGCCCGCAAAGACGAGGAGAACGAAGAGGACAGCAATGACACCCAGCCCATGAACGTGTAAGGCTGGAGCGGAGGAACCAGAGGGGAGACCCTCTGCAACAAAGCCCCCCAAGTAATGGCCGCCCGGATACTATCTGCGAAGATAGTACCGGGCGGCTGTTCTATGTGGTGCTGCACCAAGATGCGGGTGCCTTGTTCCCGCAGGGGCTTGAGCGGCGGGGGAAATGGGCGTATGATGAGAGAAAAGGGAGGTGGCGGTATTGCAGGTGATGCCAAAGGGCTGGCAGGACCCGGCCTATGACACGCTGACCAGAGAGATGGCGGAGACAAAGGACTTCCAGCAGCTGCTGGACAAGATGGACAGTTACCTGGCGGCCCAGCGGAAGACCACCGAGGAGAAACGGCGGGAAGAGGAGCTGGCGCAGGAGAAGAAAGCCTGGGAAAAAAGGCTGATGGATTTGCGGCTGCGGATAGGCCAGCTGCAAAGCCGCGTGACGGCGGGCTATGAGGGGGAACGGCAGGAGCTGGAAGTGCTGAAAGGGCAGCTTTTGTGCATGCTGATGTTTGCATGACAAGGGCCGCAGCAAAACGGCGGAGAAGCATAGCCTTCCGGGCGGAACTGTGCTATGATGAGAACAAAGGAAGGTGAGCCGAATGAGAGATTTTACAGAATTTGAAACCTGGCTGGAGGAGAGCGGCAGCTCCCGGCGTATTGGGGAGATGGCCAGCGAGGCAGTGATGGAGTATATACGGGCGGGTAAGGCCGGCAGCTTGAGTGCCGAGCAGCAGGAGGTGGTGTTCAACCTTTCCATTCGGGTGGCCAGCCAGGTGTCGGCCGGGCTTCTGCGGGAGTATCACGCCTTTGTGAATGGGCAGGAAAAGCTGTAATTTGCTCTGCCGTATTTTGCATTCCACCAAAAGACGCGGCCTCCCGAACGCTACAAAAGGTTCCGGGGGCCGCTTTTTGACAGTTTTTTTTGGATGTGCGGTGTAAAATGTGCCAAGGGTGGGTGTTATCCTAAAATTCGTCAAAAATGGAGTACTATATTTCCCACAAGGGGATGCTTCGCGATGACAGAATTTTTGCATAATCCATAGATTCGTTGAAAATCATTTTCAACAGAATCTATGCAGGGGCTCTATCAGACGCGCGGCAAGGTCACTTTGTTGCCGCCTTCCATAGAAAGGGGTTTATCATTTCTATGGAAGAGCAGTATCAATAGACCGCCCTGGGCTGCGAAAATTTTCCTCGCAAAGCTGATGTATTTCCTCTTATGGCGACACCCTTTGGTTATATTTTCTTACGCTGCTCTAAAAATAAAGAAGGAGTTTTTAAAGATTTTTAGGCGGACTTGTGGTATACTGGTAGAAATTTACAGCAAATCAATAAACTGTAGCGCATAAATACGAGAAAAATCAGGCGCTGCATAACAGTTTCTAGCAAAAGCTTGCTGTGCAAGCTTTTGAGAAACTGTAATAAACCGCAAGCTGAAAGGCACCGGGCCAAAGCTGCCCGGAGAAGGAGGCAAAAAATGGCGAAGCGTGTATTTTTGATTATTTTGGACAGTTTTGGAATAGGTGGTGCAGCCGATGCAGCCCGCTATGGAGACGAGGGGAGCGACACCCTGAGGGCCATAGCCGGGAGTGCCAAGCTTCACCTGCCCAACCTGACGAAGCTGGGGCTTTTCAACATTGAGGGTGTGACGGTATGCAGCCCGGAGGCGGCCCCCCGGGGGGCCTTTGGACGGCTGGTGGAGCTGAGCGCCGGGAAGGACACCACCATAGGCCACTGGGAGCTGGCGGGCCTGGTGAGCACCAAGGCCCTGCCCACCTACCCGGAGGGCTTTCCCGCCGAAATGCGGGAAAAATTTGAAGCGTTGATTGGCCGGAAAACCCTGTGCGGGCTGCCCTATTCCGGCACGGATGTGCTGCGGGACTATGGCAAGGAGCATCTGGAGACCGGTTATCCCATCATCTACACCAGCGCCGACAGCGTGTTCCAAATTGCGGCAAACGAGGCCGTGATTTCGGTGGAGGAGCTGTACGGCATGTGTGAAAAGGCCCGGGAGATGCTGCAGGGCGAGTGGGGGGTGGGCCGTGTGATTGCCCGGCCCTTTGAGGGAGACAGCCCCGAGAACTTTAAGCGCACCCCCCGGCGGCACGACTATTCCCTGCTGCCCCCCCGGCCCACCCTGCTGGACCTGGTGCAGGCCGGCGGCAAAGAGGTGATTGGCGTTGGTAAAATTTACGATATTTTCGCGGGCCGGGGCGTGAGCCGCAGTGTGAAAACCAGCGGCAACCGCGATGGCATGGAGCAGACCACCAAGCTGGCGAAAGAGGATTTTGAAGGCCTGTGCTTTGTGAACCTGGTGGATTTTGACATGGTGTATGGGCACCGGAACGACATTGACGGCTATGCGGCGGCCATGAGCGAATTTGATGCCTGGCTGGGTGGCTTTCTGCCCGAGATGCGGGAGGAGGACCTGCTGCTGATTACCGCCGACCACGGCTGTGACCCCAGCACCCCCAGTACCGACCACAGCCGTGAGAATGTGCCCCTGCTGGCCGCCGGCCGCATGGTGAAGCCGGGCCGCAGCCTGGGCCGCCGGATGTGCTTTGGCTGCGTGGCAAACACAGTGGCCGAGTATCTGGGGATAGGCTGCTATCTGGCGGGGGAGAGCCTGCTGCCGGAGATACAGGGAGAGTGAAATTTTTTTGACAGGAAAATCCCTTGCAAGGCAGGGGATTTAGACTGCCGAAGAACCCTTTCTGAAAGCCGACACAGATGAGATTTTGGGTCTTGACCTTAGGGGGTCGTCAGGGGGTCTTCCCCCTGACCCGTCGGAGACTTACACTCTTCCTTCGAGCGAAGCGAGCCGCTTTTGCTTTTTTACGGCGTAAGAGTGAAAGGCAAAAGAGCAGGTCGCCTGCGGCTCCAAGGTAACATAGATGTCTCCGACGGGTTAAGGGGCTTTGCCCCTTAACAATCCCCCAAGGTCAAAACCTGCACCCATTCTGGCCATTTGTCCGGCATGGCATACTTTTTTAACACGCTTAATCCCTTGCAAGGCAGGGGATTTTATTTTGCATTTTTTGAAAACAGGCGGGCCTCTGGTTCGTTCTATAGAGCAGAAGGGGATGCAGAAGCTGCTATGGCCCCGAACCAGGAGGAGGTGGGAAGAATGTTTTTTGTGATAGGTATGGTGGCGCTGGTGTGCGTGGTGGCTTCCATCTTTTTGGTGGCCTCCTCAGACCCGGAGGCGGTGGACGCCGAGGCTTAGCGGACAAAGCCCTCATAAAGCCGCGCTTTCTCCCATGCAAGGAATGGGTTTATATACAAAACCTCTCTACCCAAGCGGGCAGAGAGGTTTTTGTGTGTGTAAAAATCAGGGGGTGAAGTAGCCGCTCCAGTAAGGGGGGGGCTTTTGCAGTTGCCCCTGCCTGCGGTAAAGCCGGGGCACACGCTTGCCCAGGCCGCACAGCACCTCGTAGGAGATGGTGCCCAGCGCGGCAGCCAGGTCGTCGGCGGTCTGCCGCTCGCTGCCGTCCTGCCCCAGAATGGTCACACGGTCGCCCGGGGCCACGCCGCCGATGCCGCTGACGTCCAGCATGCACATATCCATGCAAATTTTTCCCACAATGGGGGCTTTTTTTCCGCGCACCAAAAGATGGGCGCCGCCGCTGGCCAGCCCGCGCAGAAGGCCGTCGGCATAGCCCACCGGCACGGTGGCCACCAGCATATCCCGTGGGGCGCGGTAGCCGCGGTCGTAGCCAATGCTGCCGCCCTTTGGCACCTCTTTGCACTGGGCAATGCTGCTGTACCAGGAGAGAATGGGCTGCAAATCGTAGCCCAAATCCTCCTCGCGGCTTTGGTAGCCGTACAGGGTGAGGCCGTTGCGCACCATATGCTCGTGGGTGCCGGGCAGGCCCATGGTGGCCGCGCTGTTGGCACAGTGGCGCAGGGGCACCGGCACCCCGCGTTCCCCGGCGGCCTGCAAAATGCGGCAGAAGCGGGCGTATTGCTCCTCGGTAAAGGGGTCTTCTCCGGGCAGGTCGGAGGAGGAGAGCTGGGTAAAGGCCGCCTCGATGACCAGACCGGGCAGCCGGGAGATGGCCAGAATTTCCTCGGCGGCGGTTTCCTCCCGCATGCCCAGGCGGCACATGCCGGTGTCCAGTTTCAGGTGCACCAGCAGGGGCAGGGTGGGAAGGGCCGCTTCGGCGTAGAGCCGGGCGGTGTATAGGTCTGGCAGGCAGAGGGAGATGGAGGCCCTTTGCAGGTCGGGAATGCAGCCCACCGGGGCCACCCCCATCATCAAAATCATGCCCTCTATGCCGCTTTGGCGCAGCAGCAAAGCCTCCTCCTGGGTGACCACGGCGAACTGGCGCACCCCGGCTTCGGCTTGCAGGGTTTTGGCAATTTCCGCCGCCCCCTGACCATAGGCGTCGGCCTTCACCACAGGCATCAGCCCGGCGGCCCCGGCGGCGGTTTTCATAAGGTGGTAATTGTGCAGCAGTGCGTCTAAATCTACCTCTGCCCAAACGCGGTAGAGCCGGCTGAGATTTTCCATCACTATCCTCCGAAAATGTGCGTGCAACCGCCAAGGCCAGGTGTATGGCCCGGTGGCGCAGGGGTTCCCCCATGCGGGGGCGGGCGGTGCGGCTGCCCACAGGTTTTTATTATACACCTCAGCAGAGGGGCTTGTCCACCAGGCGGGGTGCAGAAGCGGCGTCTTTTCGTGCGCTGTTTTCTTGCCTGCCCGCCTCTGTTGTGGTAGAATTGGGGCAAACGACAAGACGGCAGAAAAAAAGCGGGAGAAATAGCTGGAAACCGGCGTTTTGGCGGAGAAAGACGGGGGGCGGGCGATGAAAGGCACGGGCGTTTCGGTGGGCATTGGCATAGCGCAGGCTCTGCTGTGGCAACCTGCGGTAACCCAGGAATATCTGCCCAGAAAAAGCGGCAAGCCAGAGGAGGAAATTGCACGCTTTGAGGCCGCTTTGGCAAGTATTCTGCACAAAAACAAGGGCCTGCGGGCCAAAACGGCCCGGCAGCTGGGGAAGAACGAGGCCGTTATTTTTGACGCCTACACCCTGATGCTGACGGATGAGGAGGCGATGATACGCCCCACCAAAGAAAATATTCGGCTGCGCAAGCTTACGGCGGAGTATGCGGTTTCGCAGCAGTTTGGAGAGCTGGCACGCACCTTTTTAGAGCTGGACAACGAATACATGCGCCAGCGGGCCGAGGATGTGTTCAACCTGCGCGACCAGCTGCTGCGCGAGATGATGGGGGTGCCTTCGGTGGAGGCCTCCCATTTGGACCATCCCACCATTGTGGTGGCGGGCATGCTGTCTCCGGGGGATTTGGCAAACCTGGATTTGAGCCGCCTGGAGGGCATCATCTGTGAGGACGGGGGCTATTCCAGCCATATGTCTATACTGGCGCGCACCCTGGGCATTCCGGCCGTGGTGGGCGCGGGCGGCATGCTGGAATATGTGCAGGGGGGCGACGTGCTGGCCCTGGACGGAGAGACAGGGGAAATTTGGATAAACCCGGACAAAGAGGAGATAGAGGTGCTGCGCCAACGGGCCGACCTGCTATTTGAGCAGAGGCAGCAGGCGCAGCAATTCCGGGGCCGCCCCACCATCACGGTGGATGGACGGCGGGTGGAGCTGAGCGCCACGGTGGGGCAGCTGGAGGAGATGGAGCCTGCGCTGGCCGCCGACGCAGAGGCCATTGGCATGTACCGCACGGAGATATTGCACGCGAACCACCCGCCGCTGCCCAGCGAGGAGGTGCAGTTTCGCACCTACCGCACCCTGCTGGAACGTCTGAGTGGGAAAGCCGCGGTGGTGCGCACCTATGACGACGGCGGCAACCGCCCCGCGCAGCTGCTGCGCACCCGGGAGGAGGAAAACCCGGTGATGGGCTACCGGGGCATCCGCATGAGCTTGGGCCGGCCCAGCTTTTTCCGCACACAGCTGCGGGCCTTGCTGCGGGCCTCGGCCTATGGCAGCTTGAAGGTGCTGTTTCCCATGGTGTCCTCTTTGGATGAGCTGCGCCTGGCACAAAGGGCGCTGGAAGCGGTGAAACAAGAGCTGCGGCGGGAGGAGGTACCCTTTGACGAAAAGCTTCCCGTGGGGCTGCTGGTGGGGGTGCCCAGTGCGGCCTTGCTCAGCGAGAGTTTGGCCTCTGAGGTGGATTTTTTCAGCATCAGCATCAATGATTTGATACAGTTTACGCTGGCGGTGGACCGGGGAAACCCGGATATGAACTACCTCTACCACATGTACCACCCCGCCGTGCTGCGGCTGGTGAAGTGGACGGTGGACGCGGCCCACCACCATGGCATCCCCTGCAATATTTGTGGGGAGGCACAGGGCTATGACAAGGTGCTGCCCCTGCTGCTGGGGCTGGGGCTGGACGGCTTTGCCGTAACCCCCGGGATGATACTTTCCTCGCGGCAGATACTGAACCAGTGCAGCTACAGCGAATGCAAACGCTTTGCCGATGAAACCCTGCAGCTGCAAAGCGCCACCGAGGTGGAAAAATGGCTGGCCCGTGCCCAGAGCAGCCTGCGCCTGAGCGGGGGACTGTAGGAGGGCAGGGGGGCCTTGACTGAAATTTGGCGTGAACCATTTTTGCGGAACAGAATAACAGAAAAACCCGGAGAGGCTCGAAGGTTCGAGTGTCTCCGGGTTGGTGTTTTTAGGCAAAAGCGGCTCTGCCGGGTGCCCGGCATGGGCCCTGTGGTGAGGCATCAGGCAGTGGGGGCGGCATGCTCCACCTGCACACCCAGGCCGGGGGTGATGCCCGCCACCAAAGCTTCATCCAGATAAAGGGTGCAGTCCGGGTGGAATTTCAGGATGGTGGCCTGCACCTGCGGTGTAACGGGGCCATCCTCCAGCACGGCGCGCATGGCCTGGCGCTTGTTGTCTCCGGTGGCAATGAAAACAATGCTGTGCGCGCGCATGATATCGCCCGCGCCCATGGTGTAGGCCTGGGTGGGCACCTCTTCGATGCTGGCAAACAGGCGGGAGTTGCTTTGGATGGTTTGCTCGGTGAGCTGTACCAGATGGTAGCTGTCATGAAAAATATCGTCCGGCTCATTGAAGCCGATGTGGCCGTTCACCCCGATGCTGAGGAGCTGCAGGTCGGTGCGGTGGGCGGCGGAATATTCCCGCAGGCGTTTCAGCTCGGCGTGGGTGTCGGGTGCGTTGCCCTGCGGTATGGTGACGTTGGCAGGGTTGATTCCTGCGGGTACAAAAAGGTGCTGGTTCATGAAATAGCGGTAAGAGTTCACATCATCGCCCGAAAGCCCGGCGTATTCGTCCAGGTTTACCGTGTGCGCACGGGTGAAATCCACCTCGCCCCGTTTCACCATCTCCACCAGCTCTGCGTAGGCGGGAATGGGGGTGCTGCCGGTGGCAAAGCCCAGCAGGGCCTCGGGGTTTTTTTGCACAGCCGCAGCAATGTGGCGGGCGGTGAGCCGGGCGCTTTGGGCATAGTCCTTGGTAATAACAAGCCGCATCTTTTGTTCCCTCCAATTATATGTTCTGGGCCTAAGTATCTAGCATTATTGTACCTCTTTTTTGCCAAAACGGAAAGCTTTTGGGGCGGAAAAGCCGCTTTGGTTGCAAAAAACTTCCGCAAAGGATACAATAAAAGCAGAAAATGAGAAAGAATAACCTGTTCCGAATCGTAGTATATACAGGACATGGATGCAAAACAAAAAACAGGAGGCAGGTTGATTGCTATGAAAGATATTTTTGAAGGCGTGGGGGAGACCGTGAAGGAGCTGGTGGACATGCTGCCCTTCAATGACCCCGACAAGAAATACCAGCGCGCGCTGGACAAGCTGAAAGAGCTGAAAAAGCGTGAGAACGATGTGTATGCCGAGATTGGACGGAAGGTGTATAAGGACAACGCCGCCCAAAACTACCCGCTGGAGGTAGAAAAGCTGCACAAAATATACGATGAACGGCGGGCGGCCGAGCTGGAGGTGGAGAAGCTGGACCGGGAGCGCCAGCCCAAGGCCGCAGCCCCCATGGGCCAGGCCTGCCCCCAGTGCGGCGCGGTGAACGAGCCGGACGTGAAGTTCTGCCGCTCTTGCGGGCAGCGTATGGAACAGCCGAAGGACACCTCCTGTGGGGCATGCGGGGCCCAAAATCCGGAGGGAACCCGCTTTTGTGGGTTTTGTGGCGCGCGGATGGGCGAGACAGAACCCGAAAAACCGTAGGGCCCGGGCGGGCTGGCCTGCCAGGGGGCAGGGCAGGGGCTAAAAGAACCGGTCATTTGTCTATGGCAAACCAATTATAGCGTCTGTCGCACGCATATGCTGCAGCCCTGTATGGATTTATGCGTTTTCCTGTGAATATTGCAGATGTACACTGGAATTTTTTGCGCGGGCCATTGCTTTTGCTATTCTGTGGCGGCCCGCCTGTGGGGCCGCCTGTTTCTTTGTAAAGCGGGGCGGAGAGCGGGCTGGGACGCATAGGGAAAGGTGCCGGAGGAACTTTAGAAAAAGCATATTTTAACGCTTGTTTTTTCACTATTGGTGTGGTATAGTGAAAAGGGAGTTGGTAATGTGAAAATTTCCACTAAGGGCAGATATGCTTTACGGCTGATGGTAGATTTGTCTTTAGCGGCTAAAGACGAATATATTTCCCTGCGTGATGTGGCAAAACGGCAGGGCATCTCTATGAAATATCTGGAGCAGATAGTGAGCCAGCTGCACAAGGCGGGCTATTTGAACAGCGTGCGGGGCCCGCAGGGGGGCTACCGTCTATCGCGGCGGCCCGCCCAGTATACGGTGGGGGAAATTTTACGGGTGACCGAGGGCAGCATTGCCCCGGTGAGCTGCCTGGAAACAGTGCCAAACCCCTGCCCCCGTGCGGCCACCTGCCGCACCCTGCCCATATGGGAGGGGCTGTACCGCACCATTGCCAGCTACCTGGACGGAATTACCCTGGAGGATGTGAGCGTGGGGCAAAAATCGACTTTACTCGCTCAGGACGATTTGCTATAATAGTATTGTGGAAACGAATCCCGCGTTTTGCGCGGGATTATTTTTATAAGCGGATGGAGCGACAGGAGGTGCCGGACATGGCAAGACTGGAAAACGGATGTGAAGCGCTGATAGGGAACACCCCCTTGGTGCGCCTGGGACGTTTGGAGGCGAAGGAGGCTCTGCCGGCCAAGCTGTATGCGAAGCTGGAATATATGAACCCCACCGGCAGTGTGAAGGACCGCGCGGCCCTGGCTATGCTGAATGCGGCGGAGAAAAGCGGAAAACTGGCCCCCGGCGGGATGATAGTGGAGCCGACCTCCGGCAACACCGGCATTGGCCTGGCCTACCTGGGGGTGCCCCGGGGCTACCGCGTGGTGCTGACCATGCCCGAGACCATGAGCGCAGAGCGCCGGGCCCTTTTGAGCGCCTATGGGGCGGAGCTGGTGTTGACCGAAGGGGCCAAGGGCATGAAGGGGGCCATTGCCAAAGCGGAGGAGCTGCTGCGGGAGAACCCCGGTTCCT
Source organism: uncultured Oscillospiraceae bacterium (assembly GCA_964423365.1). GTDB lineage: Bacteria > Bacillota > Clostridia > Oscillospirales > Ruminococcaceae > JAAYCI01. The sequence goes on along the minus strand of CAYRFC010000076.1, from coordinate 738 downwards.
TTATGCCCAGCCAGTTTGAGAACCCCGCCAACCCCGCCGCCCACGAGCAGACCACCGGGCCGGAAATCTACCGGGACACCGAAGGGGCTGTGGATGTGCTGGTGGCCGGTGTGGGCACCGGCGGCACGGTGAGCGGCGCAGGGCGCTACCTGAAAAGCCAGAAGCCCGGCCTGCGGGTGGTGGCCGTGCAGCCCAGCGCCAGCCCGGTGTTGACCGGCGGGGCCCCCGGCCCGCACAAAATTCAGGGCATAGGGGCGGGCTTTGTGCCGGCCAACTATGACGCCAGCGTGGTGGATGAGGTGGTGGATGTTTCCACCGAGGCCGCCATGGAAACGGCCAAGCTGCTGGCCCGAGACGAAGGGGTGCTGTGCGGCATTTCCTCGGGCGCGGCGCTGTGGGCTGCCATGCAGCTGGCCCGCCGCAGCGAGTATGCCGGAAAAACCATTGTGGTGCTGCTGCCGGACAGCGGCGACCGCTACCTTTCCATGGATGTGTTTTAGGGCAAAATAACAAGGCCGCCCCTTTTCGGGAAAAGGGGCACGAAAAGCTGCAAATGCCGCCAACAAAAGTTGGCGGCAAATTTTATGCCATTATCCACAAAGGACAAAATGCATCTGAACGTATTTTTGGGAAGGCCTGGCACCCTTTTGCAAAAGGGTGCCAGGGTCTTTTTTATCCGTGAACAATCATGAAATAGATGACATAGACCCAGCTGAGCAGGCCGTGGAAGATGGCCCA
>CAYRFC010000075.1:0-12449 GCA_964423365.1 uncultured Oscillospiraceae bacterium | reverse complement strand
TGATGCGGGAAAGAGTGCTATAGATAGGGTAAAAAGCATGTGGAGACAGAGCGCCACATCAAAAAAGACGCGGCCAGCGCTGGCCGCGTCTTTTGGTGTGGTTTTGTGTACAGGGGCAGGGCTAGTCCTTGCACAGGGCCTGGGCCGTGGCAATATCGGTGACGAGTACGTTCACATAGCCGCCCTTCAGCGCGCCTTGTATGGCCAGCAGCTTTTTGGCGGTGCCCGCCACCCCAATGCGCAGCGGAATGCGCAGAAGATCCTGGCGGGAGATGGCCAGGATGCGCTCGTCAAAAGAGGTTTCCACCGGGTGCCCCTCGGCGTCGTAAAACCGGGTGCATATCTCGCCCACCGCGCCGCCGTCCAGGTAGAGCTGGCAGTCCTCCGGGGTGAAGGAGGGCAGTAGATTTTGGTCTTCGGCCGTGCCTATGCCAAAAACAGCCACTGTGCAGTTTTTCACCACCTCGTAGGCCTCGGTGTAAAAGGGCTCCCGCATGATGGTGCTGCGCACCTTGGCGTCGCGCACCACCACGGGGGTATACATAATGTTGGCAGCCGCTTGCATCTTGGTGGCGAAGATATGCACAATATCGTCGCAGCCCTCGCTGTTGTGCAGGCGGTTCCAGCCGCCCATCAGCTGGGTGGCCATCAGGTTCTTGCGGTCTATCATGGGCATTTGCTGCACCATGGCCGAAAGGGTGCGCCCGCGGGAAAAGCCCACCACGTCCCCGTCGCGCAGCGCCTCGGCCAAATACAGCCCGGCATGCTTTCCCAGGGTGGCGGTTATGTTTTGCTCATTCACATCCCCAATCACCCGTGCGGCGTTCAGGCCAAAGCGTTTTTCCAGCTTTCCCTCCAGCTCCAGGGTGTTCACCTGGCTGCCCACCACGTGGATTTCCACAATGCCCAAGGCTTCACAGTCACCCAGAATGCGGTTCACACGCTGGCGGGACATTTTCACCCGCTTGGCAATCTCCTCCTGGGTCAGGCCGCGTTTGTAGTAATAATAGGCAATTCGGGTATACAGCGCACGGTCTACGTCGCTGTAGTCTGTTTTCACGGGCAAATTGCTCACCACTTCCCCACGGCACCGCATTGAAATGGTGCTGCGTTGATTCAGCTACATTCATTTGTTCAGGAATTTGCTGTTTTCGGGGTATAGTGTAACATAGTTTTTGGGAAAGTGCCAGTGAAGGGCCGGGCCGGCTGCATGGCAATGGGCAGAAATTGCTCTCGTGCCCATGTCGTCTCTGTCAAAGTGCGCTTTCCAGCCGCCCGCGTATGGCCAGAATGTCCCGCTCCACCTGCTCTTTCACCTCGCCAAGGTTGGCAAATTTTTTCACCCCACGGATGAAGAGATGCACCTCAATGGGCAGAACCCGGCCATACAGGTCGCCGCAGAAATCCAGAATAAAACATTCCACTGTAATATAGTCGAATTTATCCACCGAGGGGCGCTTCCCGATGTTGGTGAGGCTTTTTCGGCTATTTCCCTCCACCGAGGTAAAGGTGGCATACACCCCCTCGGGCGGAATTTGCTTGTCCTCAAAATATTCAATGTTGGCCGTGGGCATGCCCACGGTGCGGCCAAGCTGCTTGCCCTCCACCACCTTTCCCAAAATCAGGTAGGGGTGGCCCAGCAGCCGGTTCAGCTTGTCCAGTTGGCCGCTTGCCAGCAGCTGGCTGGCCCGGCTGGTGCTCACCGGCTCACCATCCTGGCAAACGGTGGGGCACAGCACAAGCGCAAAATCCCCGGCGTCGGCGTGGGCCTGCAAAAGAGCCAGGGAAGGGCAGTTTTCACCAGCCACCACGGTTTTGGCGCCCAGCTGCCCCAGCAGCACCTCCTGCACAAATGGCCCGTCTGGGCAAAAGTCTTCCGCCACCGGAAAAGAGAGAAGCTGTACCGGGAGGTCTTTCAGCAGGTAGGCCTTCTCGGCTTCGGTACACAGTTTTTTTGTGCCGCTCTGGCAGTCAAAGCTCAGCAGCACGGGCCTAAGGCCGGTCTCGGCCTGTGCCAGCAGGCAGTCCAGCACCGCCCTGTGGCCCAGGTGCAGGCCGTCGAAATAACCAAAGCTGACACAGGTGTTTTCCAAACGGGGAAGTTGCCCGGTTGTATGCTTCATAGTGTATCCTCTCCTGAATCTGCCCGATGGGCCATTTATGCCAAAAACACCACCGGCCCTGGCTGTGCCTGTGTCGGCGCCAGCCAAACTGGGCCGGTGGTGTTTGCTTATGGGTAGAGCGCCGGGCTTGCCGGGCGGGGCGGCCCCGCCCTTTTTTCTACTCGCCGGGGTTGCTTTGCGCGGTATTGCCGGGTTTCTTCAGCCCCTGGGAGATGAAGTAGATGGCAAAACCGATGACATAGTAGACGGCGGTGGCAATCCACAGGTCTGCGCCGCCGGTTAAGACGCCGGGAATGTAGCAGATGACAATGACAATCATGGTGATAATGGGTACCACGTTGCCGCCGGGGGCTTTAAACAGGCTGTCGCCCGGGTGGCGCTTGCGGGCGGCCAAAATGGTGGCGCAGATGATGACAACCACAATGGCGTTGCACAATGCGCCGGTATTCACAATCAGGTTTGTGAAATTGGGGAAGGCCGCAATAACGCCGATGAGGATGGTGACCAGGATGGTGGCGTTGAGCGGGGTTTTGGTGCTCTCATTGTTTTTGGCAAGGCCCTTGGGCAGAATGCCGCCAATGGCCGCCGCCTGAATGGTGCGGGCCGACAGCATGACCAAAACCAGAATGGTGGTGATGAGCGCCAGCACCGCCGAAACAGAGATGAGCGGGGTAATCCAGGGAATGCCGGCCAGCTTGGTGAAGGCGGCTGCATAAAGCGGGATGTAGGACATGCCGGGGTTCTCCTGCAGGAAGGCGGAGGACACAAGCCCCAGGGTGGTCAGCATCACCAGGGTGTACAGGCACACCACCACAATCATGGCAATGCTCATGGCCTTGGGAATGGTTTTGTTGGGGTTGCGTATCTCGCCCACCATGAAGGCCGCCGCCACAATGGAGCCATAGGCCACCATGGCCACCGGCACCGCGCTGAGGAAACCGCCGCCGCCGCCCGTGCCCTGGGTGAAGAAGGGGGCGAGCATGGAGGCGTCCCACTGGCCGCCAAACAGGCCAACGCCCACAAACACCAGCATGGTGATGGCCAGGGCGATGGTGATGGTGGTGTTGGCCTTGCCGGTGATGGAGATATTAAACATGTTCAGCACACCGCACAGCACCACCGTGCCCACAGCCAGCGGAATTTGCAGGCTGTTCAGGGCGGGGAAGGCCACACCCAGGTAGATGCTGACATAGATGGCCGAGAAGGCCGCGCCGGCCCAGCAGCCAAACAGGTAGGCCCAGCAGGATATCCAGCCCCACAGGCTGCCCTGCTTTTCGGTTTTGCCTAGGGACTTTGCGGGGAAGACGAACACGCCGCCGGAATTTGGGTAGATGGTGGCAAGCTCTGCATTCAATAGGCCATACACGAACAGAATGGCGCCCGCGATAATCCAGGAGAGAATGGAAGACGGGCCGGCGGTGAGGATGGTGACGCCGGAGAGCGAGAAGATGGCGCTGCCAATCATACCACCAATCAAAATAGTGGAACTGTCGAGCAATCCTAATTTACCTGATGTTTTTTCTGCCATAAAGATTCCCCTCATTTCTCACATGTTGAATGCGATGGTTTGAGCCCTCTGTCGGTTTCCTCCTTTCTGTGTGCCGGGTAGAGGTGGTGCCTGCCGGGGCGATTTTCCGCACTGGCGGGGAGGTTATTGGCTTAGGCAACACCGCGCAAAGCTGACACAGCCGCATCACCGGCATCTTTACCCGTCATATTCCCCAAAAATGCGCGGGAATACACCCAGTATTCCCTGTGCTTTTTGGGAAATCTGCCAAGCAAATCTGCTCGGCGCTTCGGCTACGCTTCTTTGTGCGGTATTGCCCTTATAGTTTTACAATGATGCGGTAGGTGCTGGGGTCTATGGCGCGCTGGAAGGCCCGGTCCAGTTCAGCAAACGGAATTTGCTCACTGATGAGCTCCGCAGGGTCCACAAGGCCGCTGCCCAAAAGGCGTGTGGCGGTGTAGAAATCGCGGATGTTGGGGTTCACCGCGCCGGTGATGATCATCTCTGAATAGTGCACGTTGTTCACGTCCAGGTCGATGGGGGCCTTGGGGTGGAAGGAGGAGTAGAGCACGGTGCGGCCCAGCTTGCCGGTCATCTCTATGGCCTCGGCCGCCAGAGAGCTGAGGGCGGCGGTGCAAAAAACGGCGTCTCCGCCCCGCCCGTCCGTCAGCGCCTTCACGGCCTCCACGGCATTCTGCTCTTTGCTGTTCACCAGCACATCGGCCCCCATGCGGCGGGCAATTTCCAGGCGGTCCTTGTCCACCTCACAGGCGATAACCCTGGCCCCGCGCAGCTTGGCCAGCTTGATGTGAAAGGCGCCCATGATGCCTGCGCCCACCACCACCACATCGTCGCCCAGGGCAATTTGCCCGTTGCCAATGCTATGCACGCAACAAGCCAGGGGCTCGCTCAGGGCGGCATGGGCCAAATTGATATCCGGGGGCAGCTTGTATACCGCTTTGGCGTCGGCCATCATGTATTCCGCAAGGCCGCCGGGCCCGTTCAGGCCCTCATGGGTGGAGGCCTTGAAGGAGACGACGCACTGGTTTTCGTGCCCGCTGCGGCAGTAGTGGCACTCGCCGCAGCCGTTCAGCAGCCGGATGGTCACCTTGTCGCCCACGGCAAGGCCCTTCACGCCGTCGCCCACCTCCGCCACGGTGCCGGCCGCCTCGTGCCCGCCCGCAAAGGGGTAATATTTCATCAGGCCGTTGTATACCCGCTGCTCCAGGGTGCAGATGGCGCAGCTGTCTATTTTCACCAGCACCTGGCCGCTCCCCGGCTTTTTCAGCTCCAGGCTTTGAAATTCAATCTGCTTTTCGCCGGTCATCACGCTTACTTTGTATTCACTCATGGCACTTCTCCATCGTTGATGAGCAAGTTTTGCAAAAACATTTTTCTGCAACTGCTCTAGAATTTGGGGTTCAGCTCTTTTAGGGCGGCCTCCACGCTGCAATCCTCGTGGATGAGCTTGGCAATGGCGGCGGTGTAGCGGGCGGGGTTTTCGTGGCCCCAGATGTTGCGGCCCATGGCAATGCCCGCGCCGCCGGCAGACATGGCGTCCTTAATGTCCTGCAAAAGCTGGGCCTCGGGCACCTTTTTGGCGCCGCCCAAAATAACCACCGGGGCATACACGCTGGCCGTGAGCTTTTGGAAGCTCTCCACATCGCCGGTGTATTCGGTTTTGATGATGTCGGCCCCCAGCTCCACCGCCTGGCGGCAGGCAAAGGTGATGTTTTCCGGGCTGCGGGAATCCTCGGCAGGCTCAAAGCCGCGGGGCAGGGCCTCGGCGGTAACCGGCAGGTTCCACTTTTTGCATTCCAGGCTGAATTCACTCAGTCCGCTCAGAATCTCATGCTCAAATTTAGAGCCGGGGAAGGACATGGTGATGACGGAATCTGCCCCCAGGCGCAGGGCGTCCTCGGGGCTTACCACCACACGGCTGGGCTTAGAGCGGTCGCCCAAAAAGGAAACGCCGCCGTCGGCCCGCAAAATGATGCCCTTGCCCAAAAAGCAGTCCCCGAATTTGTCGGCCATGCCCACCGTGCTGAGGAAGGCGTCGGCCCCGGCAGCCGCAATTTCACGCAGTGTTTTGCCCAGGCTGCTCAGCGCGGGCAGCACGTTGAAATTGGCGCCATGGTCCATGGCCAAAATAAAGGTTTTGTTGTCCCTGGCAAAAATATGGTTCATTCGTGGAGAAAGGCTTCCCATACAACAATCACATCCTTTTTCAGTATTAAGTTGCTTTGGGGCCCGGGTGCTGCGGCAAAGCGAATTACATTTGTAATTAGTAAGTTACAATTGTAATTTTGTTCAGCGTACACCAATGCGGCCAGGATGTCAAGAGAGGAAACGGCTATTTGGCTACTATGGTTCAATATCCAAAATAAGTTTGTAGAAAACGACGAAGCGTTTCGGGCTGGATGCTGGAATGCAGGCAAAGCTGCCCCTTGTTCATAAAGAAAGGCCCGGCCTTCCCTGGGGAAAGTCGGGCCTGTGTGCTCAGTTTTCCGGGCTTATGTGGCCACGCTTTGTTCTGCTCGCACAGTCTCCTGCCGGTCGTGTCCTATCATCCACATGGCCAGGGTGTCCATATCCACATCGGCTCGGCTGGTTTCTCCCATCATTTTCCCCTTGTAAATGACCCCGATGCGGTCACTCAAGGCCAGCACCTCATCCAGCTCGGTGGAAACCAGCAGCACGGCGCAATTTTCATTTCGGGCGGAGAGTATCTGCTTGTGAATGAAGTCGATGGCATGGATATCCACGCCGCGGGTGGGGTGCACCGCCAACAGCAATTTGGGCTGCTGCTCCAGCTCCCGGGCCACAATCAGCTTTTGCTGGTTGCCGCCCGAAAGTGAGGCCAGGGGGGCCTTGGGGCCGGCGGCGCGGATATCATATTTTTGTATGAGGTCTTCGGCATGGCGGGTGATTTTCTTCCAGTCCAAAAATCGGTGCCGCCGGAACTCGGGGCGGTCAATGCCATGTAAAATGAGGTTTTGGGTCACATCCATGCTCATAATGGTTCCCATTTTCTGGCGGTCTTCGGGAATGTGGGCCACCCCCTGCCGCAAAACCTCGCTGGGGTCATCGCTGTGCAGGGTGTGCCCCAGAATGCGCACCTGCCCGGCACTGCGCTTCATCAGGGAGCAAATACCCTTGATGAGCTCGCTCTGGCCGTTTCCGTCCACCCCGGCTATACCGTATACCTCGCCGGCCCGCACCGTCAGGTTCATGCCCTCCACCGCCAGGGCGCCGCTAAGGGAGTGCACCTGCATGTTCTGCACCTGCAAAACCACCTCTCCTGGGGGTTTTTGGCTGCGGGTGAGGTGCATGTCCAGCTTTCTGCCCACCATCATGTAGGCAAGCTCGCCGGGGGTGGTGGCCGCCGTTTGCACGGTGCCAATCACCTGCCCGGCGCGCAGCACGGTAATACGGTCGCTGATTTCCATCAGCTCATTGAGCTTGTGGGAGATGAAAATGACCGACTTGCCGCTGTCGCGCAGGCGGCGGATGATTTGAAACAGCTCTGTCGCCTCGGTGGGGGTGAGCACGGCGGTGGGCTCGTCCAGAATCAGCAGGTGAGAGTCGTGGTAGATGGCCTTGATGATTTCCACCCGCTGCTGCTGGCCCACCGTCAGGTTCCGCACCAGGGCCTGGGGTTGCACATCCAGCGCATATTTTTCCGATAACTCCTGTATGCGCGCCGTAATATCGGGAAAATTTAGCACAAAGGATTTGTCCTCGCCACAGAGCATCAGCATCACATTCTCCACCACGCTTAGGGTGGGAACCAGCATGAAGTGCTGGTGTACCATGCCAATGCCCTGGCGAAGGGCGTCTCTAGGGGAATGGATGCGTTTTTCCCGCCCGTCGATAAAAATTCGTCCGGAATCCGGCTCTAGCAGGCCATACAGAATATTCATCAGGGTGGATTTGCCCGCACCATTTTCTCCCAGAAGGGCATGCACCTCGCCGGGGCGCACCTCCAGAGAGAGATTGTTGTTTGCCACCAAAGAGCCGAAGCTCTTGGTAATGCCTTCCAAACGAAGGCGCAAAATCTCATTTGCCTGTTGCATACCAGCCTCCGTTGGCATTGCATTCCTGCGGGCGGGAAGCGCATCGAAGCGGCGCGGGCGCGCGGCCCAGCCCCGCGGCATACGTCCTCTATTTGGCAATCAAATCGCTGGGCACCAGCGTGCCGTTTTTGATGTCACTGAAAATCTCGTCCATCTTCGCCTTCACCTCGGCGGGCACCTCGGCCTCCAGCTCGCCATAGCCGGTCATGGTCACGGCCTCCTCCTTGATGCCGAAGGGGTAAACCTTGGCCTCCAGGGTGCCCTCGTAGGCCATTTTGCCAAGCGCAAACACGGCGGCTGCATTGTCCACAATCACGCTGGTTAGCACCGTTTTGGGCGCCTGTGGGGCCCAGTCCTGTGAGGTGGCCACGTTGTATACGCCATACTCGGTGCAGGCGTTGATGGCCCCAATGGAGCCAACATCCGCCGTCTGGGTAAGGATGTCACAGCCGGAGTCCAGCAGGGCAATGGCGGCCTCCTTGCATTTGGCGGCGTCGCCTGCGCCGGTGTACACATTTTCCACCACGGCGTCGGGGTTCACATATTTGGCGCCGGCCACCGTTCCGTCCACCACCGCAATCAGCGGGGGAATTTCAGAGCCGGCAATGCTGGCAATGCGGTTCGATTTTGTCATCAGCCCGCAGAGGGACCCCACCAAAAAGCCCACCTCGTGGGAGTTGAGAGCGGCGGCCGCCAGGTTTTTGCCGTTGCCCTGAGAGCCGCTGTTGATGGCAAACCAGGTGTCTGGGAATTCCTCGGCCACCTTGTTGGCCGCTTCCGAGAACTGGTTTCCCTGGCCGATAATCAGGTCGTAGCCTTCCTGTGCATAGCCGCGGAAGGTGGTTTCATAGTCGGCCACCTCCACCTGCTCGCTGTAGCTGATTTCGATGCCCAGCTCGTCCTGCAGGCGCACCATGCCCTGATAGGCGGGGCCGGAAAACCCGATGTCACTGATGGAGCCGGGCAGCAAAATGGCGGCCTTAAAATCCTTCTTCGTTGCCTCCGGCGCAGTGGAGCTGGGGGCGACGGGGCTTGCTGCGGAAGAGACAGCGGCGCTTTGGGAAGAGGCAGGTGCCGACGAACTGGCGGAGCCGCCACAAGCGGCAAGCGGAACCATCACCATCAGCATAGTCAAAACCAGTGCAAGGGTCTTTTTCATACAACAATCCTCCTTTTTCTAGCGCGGTACTTATGTAAAGCATGGAATATGCCAAACATCGGCCATAGAAAGGGGCGCAAGGCTAGCGGCTCTTGTAAAAGCTTTTCGCAAGCGCCGAGGGCTGGTGTGGGTTGCGGGCAAACAGCACCAGGGCCACCACCGTCATGATATAGGGAACCATGAGGGCAAACTGGTAGGGGATATTGGTGGAGGCCTGCACACGGTATTGCAGGGCATCCCCCGCGCCGAACAGGGCCACAGCGGCCAGGGTGCCGAAGGGGCTGTATTTGCCGAAGGTGACCGCCGTCATGGCGATGTAGCCACGGCCGCCCACCATGTTTTCAATGAACATATTGGTGATGCCCAGGGCGAAGAAGGCGCCGCCAAACCCAATGAGCAAGCTGCCCAGCCCTCCGGCGATATAGCGGGTGCGTTTCACGCTTATCCCCACTGCCTCCACCGCTCTTGGATATTCGCCCACCGAACGAATTTTAAGCCCCAGGCTGGTTTTCCGCAAAAACAGCCAGACAAGAGGCACCAACAAAAAGCCGACATATACCGGGATGGAAAAACCAAACAGGGTGGTTCCAAACGAGGGCAGGATGGATTGCACCGAGGCGTCCATGGTGAGAATTTGCCGGTTCAGCATGGTGGTGAGGCCCAGGCACAGGATGTTAAAAGAAAGCCCAATGATGATTTGGTTTACGTGAAATTCCTGAATAATCCAGATATACATAAGCCCGATGAGGCCGGTGGCGAGGGTGGCCACCAGCATGCCAAGCCAAACATTGCGGGTGTAAAAAGTGACGGAGGCAGCCAAAAAGGCAGAGAGCAGCATTTTTCCCTCCGAGGCCATCTCCATGATGCCGGAGGTTTGTATGAGAAGCACCCCCAGCGCCACAAACAGGATGGGGGTGGTTTGCCGGACAACCGACATCAAAATACCCAAAACCCAGTTCATACCACCGCCTCCTCTGCTTTGCCGCCGCCTGCTGTGGGGCCTTTGGTGCTGGGGCCGGGGGCGCTGGGCGGCGGCTTTTTGCGGCGCCTGGGAAGCTGCGAAAACACGCGCATGATGACCACAATGATGACCACAGACTGCACAATATCCACCAGGGTGTTGGGCACCTTGGTAAACATTTGAATGGCGTTGCCGCCGTTTTTCAGCGCCCCGAACAGGAAGGAGGTGAAGGCCATGCCCAGTGGGCTACAGTTGGCCAGAAGTGCGGCGGCTATACCGTCAAAGCCATAGCCCACCGAAAAGTTTTCAAACAGACGGTGCTGCACACCCAATATTTCCAAAGAGCCGCCCAGGCCCGCAAAGCCGCCGCCCAGCAGCATGGCAACAAACATGTTTTTGTTCACCTTAAACCCGGCATACAGGGCACAGGTCTGGTTTTGGCCAATCACGCTCATGCGGTATCCGCGCGCGGTGTAGCGGTAGAAAAACCAGTAGAAAACCAGGCAGACGGCGGCAATCAAAAGCCCGGCGTGAAGCCGGGTTCCGGGCAGAATAACCGGCAGCTTGGCATTGCTGGAAATGGCGTAGGAATAGGGAAAGGTTTGGCTGCGGTCCTTGATGGGGTTGCTCACAAGATAGCTGATAAAGCTGATGGCGATGTAATTCAGCATCAGCGAGGTGATGATTTCATTGGCGTTGAAGCGGGCTTTTAAAAAACCCACAATGCCGCCCCAAACAGCCCCGCCGGCAAAGCCGGCCAGCACCGCCGCCGCCAAATGCAGGGGCCCCGGTAGAAACCCGCCGTATATGCCCACCACCGTGCTGGCGGCCGCCCCCATGTATAGCTGCCCCTCCGCACCAATGTTGATAAGCCCGCACTTCACCACAAAGGCGTAGCTCAGGCCGGTGAGCAGCAGGGTGCTGGCTTTCACAAGAGATTCCGACAGGTTTGCCTTGGTGCCGAAGGCGCCCCGAAGCATGATAGAGTAGGTGTGCAGCGGGTCGGAACCGGTGGCCCATATGATGACGGCCCCCACCAATAGCGCGAAGGCGAAGGAGAGCACAGCGGTTGCCAGCATCAGCCCTGTTTTTTTCCAGCGTTTTCCCTCGATATCAATCACCCGCCCTTGTAATACTAGTTTGGTATTACCCCCGCACACAAACCATGGAAGATTTGCCTGTCAAATTCGTGCCGGTGATTTGTCATGATTTGGTCGAATCATGACATTATTTCGTTTTTTTGCGTTTTGCTCAGCGCACAGAGGAAGCCACCTGGCTGCCCAGGGTTTGCAGGTGGGCAAGAGGGAACCCGCTTTCTGTAAAGTAAACCATTCTCAGAGAAAGGCTCCTCCTTCAACCGGAACATTGTTTTTGCTGGCTGTAGGCTGGGCGGTACAATAAAAGAAAATTACAATTGTAATAAAATAGTTACAATTGTAATTTCGTTTAGCGTACACCAATGCGGCGGTGATGTCAAGAGAAAGGGAGGGAATTTGGATATTATAGTCCAAGAAAGTAAAATAAATTTGTAGAAAACGACGGAGACGCTTTGCCAAATACTGCCGGAGCACTGGTTTTGTTCGTATGGCTTTGTACGGTTTGCTGCTGGTTGGGTCTTTTTTGTGTGATGTGGTATACTGAAAAGAAAAACCTGGAGGTAACCATGAGAGAACTGCGAAGAAAAAGGGCGATTGCCACTGCGCACAAAATGCTGTACGGAGGTGATTTCAAGTAAGCCAGGAGGCAGCTATGTGCAAAATTCCAAATCCGAACACTATTTTTCCCACTGAGTACAAGACCTCAGTTTTCCTTAAAAATGTCATCAAAGCGCCCAACATTGAGGTTGGGGACTATACCTATTACGATGACGCCGAAAGCCCTTGCGATTTTGAACGAAACAATGTGCTCTTTAACTGGCCGGAGTTCGGTGACAGGCTCGTCATCGGCAAGTTCTGTGCACTGGCCAGCGGCGTGCAGTTCATCATGGGCAGTGCCAACCACCGCATGGGCAGCGTTTCCACCTATCCCTTTGCCGTTTTTGGCGGCGCTTGGCAAGAGGCCACCCCACCCCATCTCTCGCAGCTCCCCTTTAAGGGCGACACCGTTTTGGGCAACGATGTATGGCTGGGCCGTGAAAGCGTGGTGATGCCCGGCGTAAAGATTGGGGATGGGGCCATTGTGGCCGCCTATTCGGTGGTGGCAAAAGACGTTGCGCCGTATACCATCGTAGGCGGAAACCCGGCCAAGCTCATTCGTCAACGTTTTGATGACGAGCTGACCCAGCTGCTGCTGGAGCTGCGGTGGTGGGACTTTACAGAGGACCAGCTTGTGGATTTTTTACCCACCCTATGCTGTGAGAATTTGGACAAGGTGCGCAATGAGGTGAAAAAGCGCTTGGGTGAATAGAATTGTGAACCAGGCTAGAGGATTTTCGCCACAAGTTAAGCGCAGCATCCTTACGGTAAAATGCTTTGCCTTCCTTCGTAGTCCATCTCGCGCTCAGTGCCGCCTTTCGGCGGACCTGCTCGAAACAGCGCTGCGGCGCTAGTCAATCGTCCGCCTTGGACTGCGAAAGGCTTCCCCGCCAATCGGATGCATTTCCTCTTGCGTTGACACCCGTTAC
>CAYRFC010000074.1:0-12460 GCA_964423365.1 uncultured Oscillospiraceae bacterium | reverse complement strand
TGAAAGGACAGGTGAATGGTATGGATTTCGCAAAGGTGAAGGCCGCCGCCGAAGGTTACAAGGCAGATATGACAAAGTTGTTGCGTGACATGGTACGCTTCCCCGGCGAGAGCGCCGACGAGAAGAAAAAGATTGACCGTGTGGCGGAGGAGATGCGCAAGCTGGGCTTTGACAAGGTGGAAATTGACCCCCAGGGCAACCTGCTGGGCTACATGGGCACCGGCAAAACCCTGATTGCTTTCGACGGCCACATTGACACCGTGGGCGTGGGCAACCGCGACAACTGGACCTTCGACCCCTACGAGGGCTATGAGAACGACGAGGAAATTGGCGGGCGCGGCACCTCCGACCAGGAGGGCGGCATTGTGAGCGCCGTGTACGGCGCCAAAATCATGAAAGACCTGGGCCTGCTGAATGACAAGTACCAGGTTCTGGTGGCGGCCACCGTGCAGGAAGAGGATTGTGACGGCCTCTGCTGGCAGTACATCATCAACGAAGACAAGGTGCGCCCGGAGTTTGTGGTGCTGAACGAGCCCACCGACGGCGGTATCTACCGCGGCCACCGCGGCCGCATGGAAATCCGTGTGGACGTGAAGGGCATCAGCTGCCATGGCAGCGCCCCGGAGCGCGGCGACAACGCCATCTACAAAATGGCCGAAATTCTGCTGGACATCCGCGCGCTGAACGAAAATGACGCGGCCGACGGCACCGAAATCAAGGGCCTGGTGAAAATGCTGGAGGAAAAGTATAACCCTGCATGGAAAGACGCCCGCTTCCTGGGCCGGGGCACGGTTACCACCAGCGAGATTTTCTTCACCTCCCCCAGCCGCTGCGCCGTGGCCGACAGCTGCGCCGTGTCTCTGGACCGCCGGATGACGGCCGGCGAAACCTGGGAGAGCTGCCTGGACGAAATTCGCGCCCTGCCCGCCGTAAAGAAATACGGCGACGATGTGAAGGTATCGATGTATCAATACGACCGCCCCTCCTACACCGGCTGTGTTTACCCCATTGAGTGCTACTTCCCCACCTGGGTTATCCCCGAGGATCACCCCATCACCAAGGCGATGGAGGCCAGCTACAAGGGCCTGTATGGCGAGGAGCGCACCGGCCCCGCCGAGCAGCTTGCCATGCGCCAGTCCCGTCCCCTCACCGACAAATGGACCTTCTCCACCAACGGCGTCACCATCATGGGCCGCAACGGCATCCCCTGCATTGGCTTTGGCCCCGGCGCCGAGGCACAGGCCCACGCCCCCAACGAGAAGACCTGGAAGGAAGACCTGGTACGCTGCGCGGCCGTTTTTGCCGCCCTTCCCACCATGTATGTTGGCGAGTAACGAATTTCTATTGATAAATATACAACAGATTATATTTTTACTGGTGATGTATAATTAGGAGGTATTTTCATGAGTAGCTTTGCTGAGATGATGCAGAAGTTGGAAAAGCTGAACACCAGCGCCATGTACCAAAACGACTTTCTGCTGACCTGGGAAAAAACCGATGACGAAATTGCCGCTACGTTTGCGGTGGCCGACGCCCTGCGCGACCTGCGTGAGCGGAATATCTCCAGCCGGATTTTTGACTCCGGCCTGGGCGTGTCTCTCTTCCGCGACAATTCCACCCGCACCCGCTTCTCCTTCGCCTCCGCCTGCAACCTGCTGGGCCTGGAAGTGCAGGATTTGGATGAGGGCAAAAGCCAGATTGCCCACGGCGAAACCGTGCGCGAGACGGCCAACATGATTTCCTTCATGGCCGACGTCATCGGCATCCGGGACGACATGTACATCGGCAAGGGCAACACCTACATGCGTGAGGTGGCGGCCTCTGTGGAGGAAGGGCACAAGGACGGCACGCTGGAGCAACGCCCCACCCTGGTAAACCTGCAGTGCGACATCGACCACCCCACCCAGGCCATGGCGGATATGGACCACATCATCCATGAGTTTGGCGGCGTGGAGAACCTGAAGGGCAAGAAAATTGCCATGACCTGGGCCTATTCCCCCAGCTACGGCAAGCCTCTCTCTGTGCCGCAGGGTATCATCGGCCTGATGAGCCGCTTCGGCATGGACGTGGTGCTGGCGCACCCAGAGGGCTACGAAGTGATGCCCGAGGTGGAGGAAGTGGCCAGGAAGCAGGCGGCCAGCACCGGCGGCAGCTTCAAGCGCACCAACTGCATGAAGGAGGCCTTTGAGGGCGCCGACATCGTGTACCCCAAGAGCTGGGCGCCCTTCAAGGCGATGGAAAAACGCACCAACCTGTACGGCGAGGGCGACTTCGACGGCATTAAGGCCCTGGAAAAAGAGCTGCTGGCCCAAAATGGCGAGTTCAAAGCCTGGGAGTGCACTGAAGACCTGATGAAGACAACAAATGGCGGCAAAGCGCTGTACATGCACTGCCTGCCAGCCGACATTACCGGCGTTTCCTGCAAGGAGGGCGAGGTGGAGGCCAGCGTGTTCGACCGCTACCGCAAACCGCTCTACCGCGAGGCCGGCTTCAAGCCCTACATCATCGCCGCCATGATTTTCCTGGCCAAGATGAAGGACCCTGCCGGGGCTTTAAAGGCTTTGGAGAGCCAGAACATCAAACGCATTTTTTAACTTTTAATCTTTTTACACCTGCCGTTTTCTTATCTGAGGAAACGGCAGGTAATCTGGTTTTAGGAACACAACTAAATGACGAGGTGAAACATAACATGAGCAGAATTGTATTGGCACTGGGCGGCAACGCCCTCGGAGACACCCTGGACGAGCAAATGCGCGCCGTACAACTGACTTCCAAGGCCATTGTAGGCCTGATTGAAGCCGGCAACGAGGTGGTGATTGCACACGGCAACGGCCCGCAGGTGGGTATGATAAACCTGGCCATGGAGAGCGCCGGGAAAACCGAGGCCAAAACCCCGTATATCCCCATGTCGGTGTGTGTGGCCATGAGCCAGGGCTACATCGGCTATGACCTGCAAAACGCCCTGCGTGAGGAGCTGCTCAACCGGGGGCTGAACATTCCGGTGGCCTCCATCATCACCCAGACCCTGGTGGATGCCAACGACCCCGCTTTTGAAGACCCCACCAAGCCCATTGGCAGCTTCTACAGCGAGGAAGAGGCCCAGGAAATGATGAAAACCCGCGGCTACAAGATGAAAGAGGACGCGGGACGTGGCTGGCGGCGTGTGGTTGCCAGCCCGAAGCCCATCGACATCATTGAAAAGGAAACTGTGAAGGCCCTGCTGGCTGCCAAGCAGGTGGTCATTGCCGTGGGCGGCGGCGGCATCCCGGTGCGCAACACCAAGGACAACCGCTTGGACGGTGCCAGCGCCGTGGTGGACAAAGACTTCGCCTCTGCCAAGCTGGCCGAAATCATCGACGCCGACTACCTCATCATCCTGACGGCGGTGGAAAAGGTAGCCGTGAACTTCCGCAAGCCCGACGAAAAATGGCTGGATACCCTCAGCCTGGACGAAGCCCAGAAATACATTGAGGAAGGGCAGTTTGCCCCCGGCTCCATGCTGCCCAAGGTGGAGGCCGCCATGCAGTTTGCCGCCTCCAAGCCCGGCCGCAAGTCCCTGATTACCCTGCTGGAAAAAGCAGAGGAGGGCATTGCGGGCAAAACGGGCACCACCATCAGCCAGTAATTCGGCCTCCAGGTCTGCCACAGCACTGTGGCAGACCTGGGCCTATCCAATCATTTGTTTCATCCGCTCGGTATCTATTGCTATGTCTTGTCTCATTGTCATCTGACCATGGCGAAAGGAATGATTGGACAGGTTTCACTGTATAATATTTATTTTCCACAAATATATTTGTTTTTTCGCACATTAGCAAAAGGGGGAATGGCTATATGATTTTACTTGGCAACGGACGGATGATTACCTGGGAAGAAAACGCGCCCTACTATGAGGACGGCTGTGTGGCTGTGGATGGCGGCCGCATTGAGGCCGTGGGCCCCACTTCCCAAATACGGGCCCAGTACCCCGATGCAGAATTTTACGATGCGGCCGGGCGGCTGATTATGCCGGGCATCATCAACGCCCACACCCATATTTATTCCTCGTTCGCGCGGGGTCTTAGCCTGCCGCAGCCCCGCCCCAACAAGGATTTTTTGGAAATTTTGGAAAATATGTGGTGGCGGATTGACAAGGTGCTGGATTTGGAGGACTGCCGTTACAGCGCCTACGCCACCGGCCTCGAGAGCATCCGCTGCGGGGTGACCACCCTGTTTGACCACCACGCCAGCCAGCACCATGTAAAGGGCAGTCTGTTTGCCATTCACGGTTCCCTCCAGGACATCGGCATGCGTGCCTCGCTGTGCTACGAGGTGAGTGACCGGGACGGGGCGGATATCACACGGCAGGCCATCGAGGAAAACCTTGATTTTATAGATTTTGCGCAAAAAGAGCCCGGCGATATGATTAAAGGTATGTTCGGCCTGCACGCCTCTTTCACCTTGAGCGAGGACACGCTGGCCCGCTGTACCGAGGCCATGGGGAGCCGGAACGCGGGCTTCCACGTGCATGTGGCCGAGGGCATCGCCGATTTGGAGGACAGCCAGAAGAAATATGGCAAACGCGTGGTAGAGCGGCTTCGCGACGCGGGGATACTGGGCGAGAAGACCCTGGCCATCCACAATGTGCACATCAATGAAGCCGAGATGGACATTCTGCGGGATACGGGCAGCATGGCCGTGCACAACCCCGAGAGCAACATGGGCAACGCGGTGGGCTGCACCCCCGCCATGGAGCTGCTGGCGCATGGTGTGCCGCTGGGCCTTGGCACCGACGCCTATACCCAGGACATGTTTGAATCCTTGAAGGTGGCCAATCTCATCCACCGCCATGTGAAGCAAAACCCCAGCATCGGCTTTATGGAGAGCATGGGTATGCTGTTTACCACCAATGCCCAAATCTGTCGGCGCTTTTTCAGCACCCCTCTGGGCGTGCTGGCCCCGGGCGCTGCGGCCGATGTGATTGTGCTGGACTACAGCCCCCACACCCCGCTGCAGGCGGGCACCATCGCGGGGCACGTGATGTTCGGCCTCTCGGGCCGCTGTGTGGACACCAGCATGATCAATGGACGGTTTGTGATGAAGGAGCGTGTGATGCAGACCGTGGATGAGGAGGCGGTGCTGGCAAAATCCCGGGCGCAGGCCGCCGATTTCTGGAAAAGAGTCACGGCTTAATCTTGCTATTGGTTTCACAAATTATATATTCATTGTCTTTCTATAATTTGTCAGGAGGGGTATAGTATGGGCGAAATGATGAGACCCATTCCGTTTGGCCGGCTGATGCAGTGGGGCTTGACCGAGTACCAGCAGAAGGGCAGCATTTTTGGGGTGCGGAAGGAAAAATTCTGGAAGCCGGCCGCCGGGCGTACCAGCATTTTCGGCAGTGAGATTTCCTCCCCCGTGGGGCCCGCCGCCGGGCCGAACTCTCAGCTTGCACAGAATATCATCGCCGCCTACCTGGCCGGCAGCCGCTTCATGGAGCTGAAAACCGTGCAGAAAATGGACGGCGAGGAGCTGCGAAACTGCATCGCCCGTCCCTGCATCAACGCCGAGGACGAAGGCTACAATGTGGAATGGAGCACCGAGCTGACCGTACCCGAGGCCTACGATGAGTATGTCAAGGCCTGGGTGGCCCTGCATGCGCTGGGGGCGGAGCTGGGCCTTTCAGACGGCTGCGACTTCGTCTTCAACATGAGCGTGGGCTACGATTTGGAGGGCATCAAAACCCAAAAAATCGATAGCTATATCGAGGGAATGAAGGATGCCTCCGCCGCGCCGGTGTTCACCACCAGCCTGGCCTGGCTGCGCGACAATCTGGGCCAGTTCCAGAAGCTCAGCGCCGCTGCCGTGGACGCTATCTCGCCGCATATCGGCAATTCTGTCACCCTCTCTACCCTGCACGGCTGCCCCCCCGCCGAAATAGAGCGGATTGCCAAGTATCTGCTGGAAGAAAAGAAAGTGCATACCTTTGTAAAATGTAACCCCACACTTCTGGGCTACCGCGAGGCGCGGCGGCTTTTGGATGAGATGGGGTACAGCTATGTCTCTTTTGACGAGCACCATTTCCAGAACGACCTGCAATATCCCGACGCCGTAAAGATGCTGCGCGGGCTGATGGACTATGCCGCCCAGCGCCAGAAGGAATTTGGGGTCAAAATCACCAACACCTTCCCGGTGCAAATTTTGAAAAAAGAGCTTCCCGGTGAGGAAATGTACATGAGCGGCCGGGCGCTGCTGCCGCTCTCCATCCACGTGGCGGCCAAGCTGAGCGGGGAGTTTGCGGGCAAGCTGCCCATCTCCTACTCGGGCGGGGCCGACGCCTTCAACCTCGAGGGCATTCTGAAAACCGGCATCCGCCCGGTAACGGTGGCCACCACCATTCTAAAACCCGGCGGCTACGAGCGGCTGCACCAGATGGCCACCCTGGCCGCGCCCCTGCTGGCCGGCCTGCCCGCCCAAATTGACAGCCCGGCGCTGGATGCCCTGGCCGAGAGCCTTTTGCGCGACGCTTTTTACCAGAAGGACAACCGCCCGGTGGACAGCCGCAAAACAAGCGTCCCCCTGCCGTTGTTTGACTGCTTCCAGGCCCCCTGCAAGGAGGGTGGCTGCCCCATAGAGCAGCAAATTCCCGAATATCTGCGGCTGGTCTCCAAGGAGCAGTACGACGAGGCCTTCCGCGTCATCGCCATCGACAACGCCCTGCCCGGCCTCACGGGCACCATCTGCAACCATGCCTGCCAGGGCAAGTGCACCCGGCTGGACTATGACCACCCCCTGCAAATTCGCAGCGCGAAACGTCTGGCCGCCGAGGCCGCCCAGAGTGGCTTTACCGCGGCGCTGGCCTCCCCCGCCTTGAAAAGCGACAAAAAGGTGGCGGTGATTGGCGCCGGGCCGGCCGGTGTGGCCGCCGCCCACTACCTGCGCCGGAACGGCGTGGCCGTAACGGTGTTTGAAAAACGGGAAAAACCCTTCGGCATCGTGGAATATGTGATTCCCGGCTTCCGCATTGCCGCGGAAACCCTGGAAAAGGATTTCGACATGGCCGTGAAGCTGGGCGCAGAGTTCCGCTTCGGCTGCGAGCAGACCGACCCCGCCGCCCTGCTGCAGGAATACGACTATGTCATTCTGGCGGTGGGCGCTTGGAAGGAAGGCCCCCCGGCGGTGGAGCAGGGCAAAGAGCGCACTCTAGACGCCCTGCGCTTTTTGGAGGACAGTAAAGCGGGCGCCCCGGCCCATGTGCTGGGCAAGCGCGTGGCCATTGTGGGCGGCGGCGATGTGGCCATGGACTGCGCCCGCGTGGCAGCCCGCAGCCCGGGCGTGGAGCAGGCCACCCTGGTGTACCGCCGCACCCGCCAGTTCATGCCCGCGGACAAAGAGGAGATTCGCCTGGCGCTGGAGGACGGTGTGGACATTGTGGAGCTGCATGCCCCGCTCAGCTTCAACGGCAGTATATTGGAATGTGAAAAAATGAAGCTGGGCGACTGGGATGAGAGCGGCCGCCGTGGCATTCTGGGCACCGGGGAAAAGGTCAGTTTGCCCTTCGACAGTGTCATCTGCGCTGTGGGTGCGCGGGTGGACGGCAGCCTGTTTGAAAAAGCGGGCCTCAGCCTGGATAACCGCGGCCGCCCGGTGCTCTCGGCGGGGCTGGAAAGCAGCCTGCCCGGGCTGTATGTGGCGGGCGACTGCAAACGCGGCCCCTCCACCATCGTCTCGGCCATGGCAGACGCCAAGGCCATCACCAAGGACATTCTGGCCAAGCTCTCCCTCCCCCACGACTTTAGCCGCCTGGCCCCGGCCCTGCCCGAAGATGAGGCCAGCTTCCGCAAGGGCATTTTGCGCAAGGCCGGCGAGGGCCACGGCGACGGAAGCCGCTGCCTGGGCTGCGACAGCCTCTGCCTGCTTTGCTGCGATGTATGCCCGAACCGCGCCAACGTCTTCCTGCCCGTGCCGGGCTTTGCCAATGGCTACCAGATTTTGCATGTGGACGGCATGTGCAACGAGTGCGGCAACTGCGGGGTTTTCTGCCCCCACAGCGGCGACCCCTACAAGGACAAGCTCACCCTGTTCTGGACGGAGGAGGATTTCCAAAACTCCCAAAACCGCGGCTTCCTGAAAAAGGAGAGCGGCCTCTATCGGATACGGACCGAGGGGGGCGAGGTCTTTGAGGGCAAGCTGGCCGACCCGCGTGTGAGCAAGGAGATGGCCGCCGTAATAGAGGCCGTGGAAGCCGACCTCTCTTACCTTCTTCTATAAACTTCTATAAGCTTCTATAAGGAATCCGTGCTTTTTCTATGCAATGCACAAAACCCACGACGGCAGTTTTGCCTCCTTTGCCGCCATTCGCCACCAGAGGGAAACGGTTCCCGATTCTACTGTAGTAAAGGAGAATTCTATGGCTACTTTATGTGTGAACGGCCGCAGTGTGCAAGGCCCGGACGATAAGGGCCTGCTCAGCTTTCTGCGCGAGGATTTGCGCCTCACCTCGGTGAAGGACGGCTGCGGCTCGGGCGCCTGCGGGGCCTGCACGGTGCTGATAGACGGCAAGGCCAGCCGCAGCTGCAACCAGGCCCTGGGCAAGCTGGAGGGAAAAAGCATTCTCACCGTGGAGGGCTTGAACGAACGGGAAAAGGCTATTTTCGCCTATGCCTTTGCCGAATGTGGCGCAGTGCAATGCGGTTTCTGCATCCCGGGCATGGTCATCTCGGCCAAGGGGCTGATTGACCAAAACCCAGAGCCCCAGCGGGCCGATGTGAAAAAGGCCCTGCGCGGGAACATCTGCCGCTGCACCGGCTACGTGAAAATAGAGGACGCCATTCTGCTGGCCGCCCAGATGCTGCGGGAAAACACGGCCATTCCCGTGCAGCACTGCGAGGGCAAGCTGGGCGAAAACCTGCACCGCCTGGACGCGATGGCCAAGACCCTGGGCACCGGCATCTATGTGGACGACATCACCATAGAGGGGATGCTGCACGCCTCGGCCCTGCGCAGCGCCTACCCCCGCGCCCGGGTGCTGAAAATACGCACCGAGAAGGCCCTGGCCCACCCCGGCTGTGTGGCGGTGCTGACGGCGGACGATGTGCCCGGCAACAACAAAATTGGGCATCTGGAATTTATTTCAGACTATGACGTAATGATTCGCGAGGGGGATATCACACGCTTTCTCGGGGACGCCATCGCCCTGGTGGTCTGCCAAAGCCGCGAGGTGCTGGACGAGGTGAAGGCCCTGGTGGAGGTGGACTACGAGGAGCTGGCCCCCCTCACCAGCCCGGCAGAGGCCCTGGCCGAGGGCGCGGCCCTGATTCACGAAAAGGGAAACATTCTCTCCCACGAGCATCTGGTGCGTGGCGATGCCGACGCGGCGCTGGCGGCCTCGGCCCATGTGGTGCGCCAGCACTATTCTGTGCCCTTCACCGAGCACGCCTTCATGGAGCCGGAGTGTGCCATTGCCCAGCCGGAGGGCGAGGACGGGGTTCTGCTGTATACCGCAGGCCAAAGCATCTACGACGAGCAGCGCGAGGTGGCGCGGATGCTGGGCCTGCCCAAGGAAAAGGTGCATGTGCAGGGCCAATTGGTGGGCGGCGGCTTTGGCGGCAAAGAGGACATGAGCGTGCAGCACCATGCGGCCCTGGCGGCCTTTCTGCTGAAAAAGCCCGTGAAGGTGCTATTTTCCCGCCAGGAAAGCCTGCTGGTGCACCCCAAACGCCACGCCATGGAGATGGATTTCACCACCGGCTGCGACGAAAACGGCATGCTCACCGCCATGAAGGCCGTCATCGTGTCCGACACGGGGGCCTATGCCTCTTTGGGCGGGCCGGTGCTGCAACGCGCCTGCACCCATGCCGCCGGGCCCTACAACTACCAAACCATCGATATTGACGGCAAGGCGGTGTATACGAACAACCCGCCCGCCGGGGCCTTCCGGGGCTTTGGGGTCTGCCAAAGCGCCTTCGCCATTGAGAGCAACCTGAACCTGCTGGCCGAAAGGGTGGGCATTTCCCCCTGGGAAATCCGCTACCGCAACGCCGTGCGCCCCGGGCAGGCGCTGCCCAATGGGCAGCTTGTGGGGGACGACGTGGAGCTGGAGGCCTGCCTCCTGGCTGTGAAGGACAGCTACGAAAGCGCCAAATGTGCCGGTATATCCAGCTTTTTCAAAAACAGCGGCCTGGGCGTAGGCCTGCCGGACGCGGGGCGGTGCATCCTCTCTGTGGAGGAGGGCAAGGTGCATGTGCGCACCAGCGCGGCCTGCATAGGGCAGGGGCTGGCCACCGTGGCCCTGCAAATTGTTTGCGAGGTGCTGGGCCTGGCCCCCAGCAGCATTGTGGTGGAGCCGCCGGACACCAACCGCACCCCCAACGCGGGCACCACCACGGCCTCCCGCCAGACGGTATTCTCCGGCGAGGCCACCCGCCGCGCCGCCCAGGCCTTACGAGAGGCTCTGGATGCCAAGGGTAACCTGGCAGCGCTGGAAGGGCAGGAGTTCTACGGGGAATTCCAAAGCGAGACCGACCCCATGGGCTGCGACAAGCCAAACCCCGTAAGCCACGTGGCCTATGGCTACGCCGCCGAGGTGGTGACCCTGGACGACGCGGGCCGTGTGGAGAAGGTGGTGGCCGCCTACGATTTGGGCCAGGTGGTGAACCCAAAATCTGCCGAGGGGCAGATTGAGGGCGGCATTGTGATGGGCCTGGGTTATGCCCTCACCGAGGACTACCCCCTGGACCAGGGGCACCCCACCGCCAAGTATGGCACCCTGGGGCTCTTCCGGGCCGGGGATGTGCCCCCCATGGAAATCATCCTTGTAAAGCCCAAAAAGCCCGGGGATTTGGCTCTGGGCACCAAAGGTGTGGGCGAGCTGGCCACCATTCCCACCGCCCCCGCCGTGGCAGGCGCCTATTACAAGCGGGACGGTGTGCTGCGCACCAAGCTTCCCATGGAGGACACCTTCTACCGCAAGCCAAAAAGCTAGCGCCGCTCCCCTTGCGATATTCTGTTGGGCACCTCCTTTCTTCGGGGGTGCCCAACAGCCGCTCATTGACGGTTTTTCCGTTTTCTGCTATGGTAAAGAGAGGGAAAAACGGCCCTGTTCATCGGCTTTTTACTCTTCAAGAAGTATGAGGTGTACTATGCAAAAACTCCTGTTCCAAAATGCGCAAATTGCCACGGATACTGACCTGTTCTGGGGGGATGTTCTGGTGGAGGCGGGCAAGATTGCCGCCGTGGCCCCTCATCTGGAGGCCGGGGACGCCCGGGTGATAGACGCAGCGGGAAAATACCTGCTGCCCGGCGCGGTGGACGCCCACACCCATTTCGACCTGGATGTTGGTTTTGACCGCGCCAGCGACGATTTCTACACCGGCGGCGTGGCGGCTGCCTTTGGCGGCACCACCACGGTGATTGACCATATGGCCGACGGCCCCGATGGCTGTGAACTGCTGCATCAGGTGGAGGTGTACCACAAGCTGGCCGAGCGCAGCGTCATCGACTATGGCCTGCACGGTGTGTTGCAGCACGTGAATGAGCAGGTGCTGGCCGACATGGCCCTGCTGCCGGGCGTTGGCATCACCAGCCTGAAATACTACCTCACCTACGATACAAACCTGAAGGACGACGAGGTATTCCGGGTGATGCAGCGGGCCAAAGAGCTGGGCATTGTGCTGTGTGTCCACTGCGAAAACCACGCCATTGTCACGGCCCTGCGTAAGCAATATGCAGAGAGCGGGCGCACCCAGCCGCGTTTTCACCCGGCCAGCCGCCCCCCCGAGGCCGAGGCCGAGGCGGTGTTCCGCAGCCTGGCACTGGCGCGGGCCGCGGGCGAAACCAAAATCTACATTGTGCATCTCTCCACCGCACTGGGCCTGCATGCCGCCCAGCTGGCCCGGCAGGACGGCCAGCAAAACATCTTCCTGGAAACCTGCCCCCAATACCTCTTTTTGCACGATGAGCTGAATGACGATGACAGGGAAGGGCTGAAATACATCCTCTCCCCGCCTCTGCGCAAGGAAAAGGACAGCACGGCTCTCTGGCAGGCGCTGGCGGGTGGAGACATCGACACGGTGGCCACCGACCATTGCCCCTTCCATTTTGCCACCCAAAAGCAGCGCGGGAAAGACAACTTCACCCTCTGCCCCAACGGGATGCCCGGTGTGGAGCTGCGCCTGCCCCTGCTGTTTTCGGCGGGTTTTATGGGCGGGAAGCTCAGCCTGCAGCAGGTGGTGAAAACCTGCTGCACCCGCCCTGCCGAAATTTTTGGCATCGCACCCCAGAAGGGCAGCATTGTGCCCGGGGCCGACGCCGACCTGGTGCTCTTTGACCCCGACATCAAATGGACGGTGCACAAGGAGGAACTCCACGAAAATGTGGACTACACCCCCTACGAGGGGATTGAATTGCAAGGCCGCCCGGTGATGACCGTCTCCCGCGGGGAAATCATTGTGGAAAACGGGCAGTTCCTGGGCCAGCGTGGGCG
>CAYRFC010000073.1:5286-12646 GCA_964423365.1 uncultured Oscillospiraceae bacterium | reverse complement strand
ATTCACCGAATTTTTTGGATTTTCAGGTTGCAGGTGAGGTAGCGGTAGCCCGCCTCCTTAAGATAGGGGTGGCTGCGGGGATAGTCGGCGTATTCTTTGCCTCCCAGCCAGCAAAACACGTCCACGCTTCGGCCCAGCTCGGTTTCCAGCCTGCGCTTGCTCTCCACAATCTCCCGGCGCAGCTCCTCCTCCGTGCTCTCCTCCCCCAGCTCAAAATGGCTGCCTGTGTGGCAGCAAATCTCGTGGTTTTGGCCCAGGGCCCGCAGCTCGTCCCAGCTTAGGGCATAGCGCCCGTCGGGGTATTCGTCCTGCGCGGTGCTGCGCAGGCGGTGGCTTTTGCAAAAGGCCGCCTGCTGGGCCACCGGCACATCCGGGAAAAAGGCGGGCAGGTAGAACCAGCCCCGGAAGCCGTATTTCTCCAAGATGGGGAACATCACGTCATAGTGGTTGCGGTAGCCCTCGAAGATGGCGGGTATCAGCCCGGGCTTGTCCTTCGGCCAGCGGCGGGTCTCGAAAAAGCGGTCGATGTCCGAGAGGCTGACCGGGGCAAAATGCTGGCTGAAATAGGCAATTTCGGCCTCAAAACGCGCGGCGTCGCGCAGGTTGGTGTTGTGGTAGTTCACCACCCGCACAAAGGCGTTCCGGCTCAGCCGCTCCATCATCTCTGTAAGAGCCGGGGCGAGGGGGCGGCTCATGGCTGCTGCTCCTTCACAAAGGCCCCCACCACCGCACTGTAGGGCAGCAGCCGCACCGCGCCCTCCCCGTCTTGCTCGGCCAGAAAGCAGCTCTCGGCCACGGCGCTCATGGCCGGGCAGATGGCCGGGTAGTGCGGGTCCTTGTCCTCCTTCTGCTCGTACAAATCGGTGTAGAGCATGGCGCAGGCGGCCATCAAAAGGCCCGTCTCGCTGTCGGCAGGGGCGGGGGTGAAGGCGCCGCCCTCCTCGCTGGTGAGGTCGTCCAGCGCAATGATGGCCGGGATGCCCTCGTCGGCGTTCACCCGCTTTGCGCAGTAGTCCATCATATCCAGAAATTTCTGCTTGTTTTGGGCGTCCAGCGTTTGCAAAATTTCAAAAATGTCCATGCCATTTCCTCCCCGCTTAGCGAATTTTCTCCATCTTCAGGTTGCTGACCACGTAACGATAGCCGGCCTCCTCCAAATATTTATGCGCCCGGATATTGTAGTTGTACTCCTCGCCATACAGCCAGCAGAACACATTCACCGGGCGGCCAATTTTCTCCTCCAAAAGCCGCTTCGATTCCACTATCTCCCGGCGCATGTCCTCGTCGGGGGTCTTTTTGTCTATTTGGAAATGGTTGCCGGTGTGGCAGCAAATCTCGTGCTTTTGCGAAAGCGCTATCACCTCGTCCCAGGTCATGGCCTGCCGTCCGTCGGGGTAGATGCCCGCCTCGGTCAGGTCCAAATCGTGGCTTTTGCAGTATTCCAGCTGCTCGCCCACCGGCACGTCCATGAAGAAGGAGGGGATGTAGAACCAGCCCTTGAAATTGTATTTGTCCAGAATGGGGGCCATCACGTCGTAGTGGTTGCGGAAGCCCTCAAAGATGGCGGGAATCAGCCCGGGCTTGTCCTTCTCCCAGCGGCGGGTCTCGAAAAAGCGGTCGATATCCGAGAGGCTGACCGGGGCAAAATGCTGGCTGAAGTAGGCAATTTCGGCCTCAAAACGCGCGGCGTCGCGCAGGTTGGTGTTGTGGTAGTTCACCACCCGGATGTAGGCGTTGTTCACCAGATAGCGGAACATTTCCAGGGTCCGTTTGTCGTGGCTCACCGCCTTGGCAAAGGTCTGCACATCAAAATTCTTCATGTCCGTCAGCCTCCTTGTCCCCCTCCCCGCCCGGCAGCTCGTCCAGGTAGGGGATGATGGTGGTTTCCTCGGTGTCTTCGTCGTAGGTGAAGCGGAAGCATTTCCGCGCCAGCGCGTTCATGGCGGGGGCCGCCGCCGGGTAGGTCTCGTCCAGCTTTTTGTCCTTCATGTACTGCTCGTTCTGCTCATACAAATCGGTGAACAGCAGGCCGCCCGTGGCCAGCAGCAGGCCCATGTCCTCGTCGTCGTAGGCGGGCGCATAGCCGCCCTCATAGTCGCTGGTCAGGTCGTCCAGGCCTATGAAGGCGGGCACACCGCAGGTTTTTTCGTCGGTGGCGTTGCAGGCCTCAATCAGCTCGTGGAACTGGGTCAAATCGTCCGCGCCCAGCTCGGCCAGAATGCCCTCGATGTTCTGCTGGGCCTTGCGGCGGCCAAAATATTGCAGATGGGCATAGTTTTTTTCCTTCTGGATGCGGCGCACACGGTAGAAAAGCCAGAGTGCGGCAACCAGGGCCAGGGCCTCGGCCAGAATGGTGGCCACCCACACCCCGGTAACCCCGAAGAAGAAGGCACAGCCCATCACGGCGGCCACCGGCAGCACCACGCTGCGCAGCAGGGTGAGGGCAAAGGCCTCGCCCGAGGACTGCACCGACTGGAAGTACACCCCCAGCAGCACATTGGCCGCCACCAGCAGATAGGAGAAGAAGACGATGCGCACCCCCGGCACGGCCAGGGCCATGAACTCCGCGTCTGGCGAGACGAAGACATGGATGAGGGATTCGGGCATCAGCTCGCCCACCAGCAGAAAGCCCAGAGACACCAGCATGGAGCTGAACACCGCCATTTTGAGGAAGCTTTGCACCCGCGCGGGCTTGCCCGCCCCGGCGTTGATGCTGACCAGCGGGTGCATGGCGTTGGACACCCCGGCCAGGCCGCTGGTGACCACCAGGCTCATGCTGGCAATGACGCCGTACACCGCCACCGCCGTTTCGCCCGAGATGCGCAGCAGCACACTGTTGAAGGTGAGGATGACCACCGAGCCGGTGAGCTCTTGCAAAAAGCTGGGCAGGCCAATTTTGGAGGCCGCGAACAGCTCTTTAAAATGCAGACCCCGGCGCACCGGCTTTAGGCCGGAGCGCTTGCGCAGGGTGAGCACCAGCAGGAAGCAGCTGCTGAAGGTGACCGCCAGCGCCGTGGCCAGCGAGGCGCTCCAGATGCCCCAGCCAAAGCCAAAGAGAAAGAGCACGTCCAGAATGATGTTCAGCCCACAGCCGCAGAAGGTGGCCGTCATGGAGAGGCGGGGGGCGTTGTCGTTCCGGGTGAAGGTGACCATAAAGGTTTCGATGGCGAAGAAGGGGGCAAAGAGGAAGACATATTGCAGGTACTCCCGCACCCCCTGGTAAAGGCCGCCCGCCCCGCCCATGAAGCGGGTGATGGGGTCCAAAAAAACGGTGCCCAGCCCCATAATAAGCAGCCCCACTGCCAGCAGGGCCACAAGGCAGAGAGTGTATACCCCCCGGGCCTTCTGCCCCTCCTTGCGGCCGTGATAGGCCGAATACAGCGTGGCCCCGCCCACCCCAAACAGGTAGCCAAAGCCATACAGCACGCCGGGGGCCGGCTGGGAGATGTTCAGGGCCGCAATGCCCACCTCCCCCAGTGCCTGCCCCACGCAGAGGGTGTCGATAAAATAGTTCAGCGCCACCATCATGGTGGCCGCTACACCGGGGAAGAGGTAGCGCAGGAAAAGCTTGCCGGGGCGGGCGGTCAGAAGTTCGGATTTTGAATTTTTGGGGTTCATACTCTCCACATTCTTTTCTGCCGTAGGCCGGCCAGGGCGAAACGCCATGGGCCTTGTATTTGGTATGTCTTCATTATATAATAATGGCATAATCAATTATATTGTATATTTACTATTTTTTATAGATATTTTACTATCTCTGCCATACTGCTACAGGAGGTGCCTGCCATGGCCGACAGCCTGCACACCGAAACCGCTGTGATTACCCCCCGCCGCCCCTACCGCTGTGAGCTGGGCCCCGGCCATCTGGTGGCGCTGGTGCTGGCCGGGGAGGGCGAGGCCCGCACCGGCGGGCAGGCCGAGGACTTTGAGGAGGGCTGTGTGCTGGTGTTCCGCCCCTTTTCCCAGCCCAGCCTGGCCGCCCGGTATAACCTGAACTGCACGGTGCAGCTGTTTTTTGTGCAGCCCGCCGCCCTGCCCCGCCTGCTGGCCGACCGGCAGGCCCTGCTGCTGGCCCGCCGCCTGCTGGAGGGCGGCCCCCCCTTGGTGAAAGCACATATAGCCGCCGACGCCTTCGAGAGCCTTCGCCAATGCCATGGCATTCTGCACCGGGAGCTGCAAAACAAAAAGCCCTGCCACCTGCGCATTGCAGGGGGCCTGGCCTCGGCTTTTTTGCTGTGCCTGGCGCGGGAGTGCGGCTTCCTTGCCGCCGGGGAGAAGGCCGCCCCCGCCTTGGGCCCGGTGGAGCAGGCAAAGCAGGGCATCTACGCCCGCTATGCAGAGCCGCTCTCCCTCTCGGCCACGGCGGCGGAGTTCGGCCTTTCGGCCCCCTATTTCAGCGCCCTGTTCAAGCGTGAGGCCGGCCTGAGCTTTTCGGCCTTTGTAACCCGGGTGCGGCTGGAAAAGGCCAAGGCCATGCTGCTGGACAGCCAGGACCTGATAACGCATATAGCCGAAGCAAGCGGCTTTGGCAGCAGCGCCCACTTCGGCTATGTTTTTAAAAAAGCGACGGGGCTTAGCCCCTTGCAGTTCCGCGCCCTGCACCGCCAAGCGCCGGAGCGGGAGGGCTACTTCAGCTCTACGGTGTAGCAGAAGAAATCTCCCAGCACGGTGCAGGTGCAATACTCCACAGTGGTGGAGCCGCTGGCCGCGGTGCGCACCAGGTAGATGCCCGCCTCGCCGGTGCGCACACCCAGCAGCCCCGCCACTGTTTTATCCAAATTCACCGCGCGAATTTTCTCCACGGCGTTGTCCACCGTGCTGCCCAGCAGCGCCAGCGAGCGGTACAGCCCCCGGCTGCTCACCATCTCCTCGCTCAGCCCCGGGGCCAGGTGCGCCGGAATATAGGAGATTTCAAAGGCGTAGGGGGTGTCGTCCACCATGCGGATGCGCTTGATTTCATAGAGGCGGCAGCCCGGCTCCACACGCAGGGCCTCGGCCAGTGCCCCGTCGGCGTCCCGCTCGGCAAAACTCACCCCCACGGCCCGCTCGGTCAGCCCCCGGCTCTTCAGCTCCTCGCTGAAGCTGTAGAACTTGCTGAGCTTCTGCTCTATGCTGCGGCTGCTGACGAAGGTGCCCTTTCCCTGCCGCTTCTCGAGGTAACCCTCCTGCTGCAGCTCGTCCAGGGCCTTGCGCACCGTGATGCGGCTCACATCGTACATCTGGCAGATTTCGGCCTCGGTGGGAATTTTTTTCCCGGGCTTCCACTCTCTGGCCGCAATGCGCTTTCGCAGCGACTCCTTGAGCTGAAAGTAGAGAGGCACGGGCAGGTTTTTATCCACACCCAAGGTGCTGCTGTTTGTGTTCAAAGGAACCTGCCTCCCTTTTCCCGGCCTTGTTTTTTGGCCGACGAAACCAATCTCTATCTTCTATGCTACGAGTATAACAAATCCACCGGGTTGTTACAAGGAGTACCTGCGCTCTGCACGGCCCACGGAGAAAAACGGCAAAAGGCGGGTTTTCCCCAAAAAGCGCTAGCCCTTGATACCCGCCATGGTGATGCCCTTGATGAACTGCTTTTGGGCAAGGGCGAAGATGACGCAGATGGGAACAATGGACAGGGTGGAGGCCGCCATCAGCACGTCAATCTGGCGGCCGCGGTCATAGTAAAGGGCATTCAGGCCCACCGGCAGGGTGAACAGGTCCTTGCTGTGCACCGAGATGAGGGGCCACAGATAGCTGTTCCAGGTGCTCATGAACATGAAGATGGCCAGGGCCGCCAGGGCGGGCTTTACCAGCGGCATGATGATGGAAAAGAAGGTGCGTATCTGCCCGCAGCCGTCAATTTCGGCAGCGTCGATATAGTCGTCGGGAATATCCACCATGAACTGCCGCATCAGGAAGATGCCGAAGATATTCACGAAATAGGGCACGGTGAGCACCAAATAGGTGTTGGTCCAGCCAAAGCCCACCATGATTTTGTAGACCGATATCATCAGTGTCTCATAGGGAATCATCATGCAGGCCATCATCAGCAGAAAAATGGCGTTGCGGAAGCGGAACTTGTATTTGGCAAACACATAGCCCACAATGGCTGAGGTGAATACGCTGACCACCGTGTTCAGCAGCCCGGTGCCCAGGCTGTTTGCGTAGTAGCGCAAAAACTTGAAGCTGGACGAGGGGGTGAGCACCTTGGTGTAGTTTTCCACAATGCGCAGCTCCTGCGGCCAGAAGGTGGGGGGCATGCGGAACAGCTCGGTGTTGCCCTTCATGGAGGAAATCAGCATCCAGTACAGGGGCATTATCATGACAACGGCGCCCAGGGCCAGCAGCAGATAGGCCAGCAGCTTCCAGCCGGAGAACCGCTTTTTGTTTTTCAGCATGTTGTTTTCTCCTCTCTATCTGGTGGCGCTGCGTTTGCCCTCGCTGGATAAAATCCACTGCACCAGGCTGACCGCCAGAATGATGGCCAGAAGCAGAATGGACAGCGAGGAGGCATAGCCGGTGTCCCCCTGCTGGATGCCGTTGATTTTGATTTGCAGCATCAGCACCATGGTGGAGGTGCCGGGGGTGCCGCGGCCGCTGGTCAGCACATCCACCGGGGTAAAGAGCATGAATGCGTTGATGGTGGACATGATGGAGACAAACAGCAGGTTTGGCTTGATGAGAGGCAGGATGATGCGGAAATATTTGGTGAAGGCGCCCGCACCGTCAATGTCGGCGGCCTCCAGCACGTCGGGCGAGACATTCCGCATGGCCGCCAGCAAAATGACGGCATAGTAGCCGAAGGAATACCAGATTTGGATGATGCACATGCACACCAGCGCCTGGGCGCCGCTCATTAAAAACTGCTGCGGCGGGAAGCCCAAAAACTTCAAAAAGGCGTTGATGAGGCCAAACTGCGGGTGGTACATCCAGAACCACACCAGGGCGATGGCCGTCATGGGCACCACCGAGGGCAGGAAGTAGACAAAGGTGAAGGCCTCCCGCGCCTTGTTCATCACGGCGTTCAGCCCGGTGGCCAGCAAAAGCGCCGAAATGACGATGCCCGGCAGGATGATGAGCACGGCGACGACCGTATTTTTCAGGGCTATCATGGTGATGGAATCGGAGGTGAACATCTTGATGTAATTGCTAAGGCCCACAAAGCTGAAATCGCTGTACTGCATTTTTGCATTTGTGAAGCTGTAACCAAACACCGAGAGTATGGGCAGAAACATGTAGACGACAAACCAGGCCAGCACCGGCACCAGCACCGCCCACACAAACAACCGGCGGCGGTTCTGCCGCAGCATCATGCGCTGGCGAAACGGCAACGCACGCGATTTTTCATTCATGGATAAACCCCCTTCCCCTTCGCGGG
>CAYRFC010000073.1:3283-5186 GCA_964423365.1 uncultured Oscillospiraceae bacterium | reverse complement strand
GCTAGCGCCCCAGGTTGGTGGCAATCATGGCGTTGCCCTCGTCCTCCATGGCCTTCAGGGCGCCATCCACATCCCCGGTTTCCAGTACCTGCTGCAATTGCAGCCGCACAATGGTGTATACCAAGGTGCTGGGGGTGAGCATGTAGGCGCCGTCCTCCTCCCCGTAGGGCAGGGCGTCGGCGGCAATGGAAAGCGCCTTGGCAGAGCTGCCCACAGCCGGGTCAAAGGTCAAATCCATCACGGCGTCCTTGCGGGCCGAGAGGGTGCCGCAGTGGGCGGCCCAGGAGCCGTTGTTCTCGGGGTTGTTCATGAACTCCACAAAAGCCCAGGCGGCCTCGGGGCTCTTGCACTCAGAGGAGACAATATAGCTCCAGCCGCCGGTGGCCATGCAGAAGGGGTCGCTGCCATCCACAAAGGCGGGCATGTTCAGCACCTGGTAGTTCATGTCGGGCGCGTCAATGTCAAAGGAGGAGGCGTACCAGGGCGCGCCGATGCACATGGCGGCACTGTTCTGCACAAAGAGGTCGTAGCGGCTGTTGCCGCGGTCGCTGATGCAATCGGGGTCGTTCACATCGCAGTATTTCAGCAGAAATTCCAGGGCCTTTTTGGCCTCGGGGGTTTGGAATTTTACGGCGTTGTTCTCGGGGTCGCGGTAGTCGCCACCGTACTGCCAAATCAGCGAGGCGAACATGGCCTCCCACTGGGCATACACATAGGCCAGGCCACTTTGGGTAACCATGCCGCCCTCAATCACGGTCAGGCTTTTGGCAAAATCCAGCAGTTCCTGCCAGTTTTTGGGGCCGTTGTTCTCTACCCAGCCCTCGGGCAGGGTGACGCCCTGAGACTCAAGGAGGTCCATATTCACAAACAGGGAGGGGCTCTCGATGTTGATTTCACTGGGCACGGCGTAGTATTTGCCGTCGTACATCTTGCTCATGGTGGCGCCCTCAAAGTAGTTGTCGGCCATGCCAAAATCGGCGGGCACCTCCAGTAGCTTGCCGCCCTTGGCCCACTCGGCCACACCCTGCCAGGTCTGCGCCACGTCGGGCTGCTCGCCCGCGGCAAAGGCCTGGGTCATCTTGTCGGCCAGGGTGGGGAAATATTCGTCGCTCACCTTCACGTTGGGGTAGGCCTGGCGGAAACGGTCGATGGCGGGCTGGAACCAGGTGGACCAGACCTCGGCGTCCTGCGTCCAGAACACCAGTTCTCCGGTCACTTCCTCATTTACCGCCACGCTGGCGGCGGGGCCGCTGGCCGCCGTGCTGGCGCTGCCGCCTCCACAGGCCGCCAGTGTTGTGGCCAGCATCATCAGCGCCAGCAATAAAGCTGCTTTCCGCAATCCTTTTTTCATCGTGTACCTCCTGTTTATCGTGTATACCATGCCTTTGTGTGCCGCAAATTTGGCAAAGGAAGCCTTTCCAAAACCATATTTGTTATAACAATATTACATCATGATAACAGGAGGGTCAAGCGAAAACCAGAAAACCGTGAAAACGGACAGAATGCCGCTTGTGATTTGGCATATCTTACAAAAATGGCGCACGCCTGGCAGTGCCGGTGGCTTCCCGGCGGCTATTCTTCTGTGCCCCTATACATTTTATAGACAATAGTATGCCGGCCGGACGCAGGATTCCGGCCAAGCGATTCTTTTCCGGGCTGCAAGAGGGAATTTAGGCCGTCTGAGAAAATTTCGAAAGAAATAGAGCAAAAATTGTCGAAACTTGCAGTATTATAATAAGTATTATATGTTTTTCATGAATTGACGTTTGCTCGATATTTTTGTATTTTTTGCTTTTTGAACAGGGGCGTAAAACTTCTGTCTACTTAAACAAAATTGGCGAAAAAATTTTGACAAACTCCCCAAGAGGAAGATAGTATAGGGGGCGATTTGCCCAGTATGCGG
>CAYRFC010000073.1:1866-3183 GCA_964423365.1 uncultured Oscillospiraceae bacterium | reverse complement strand
ATAAGGCGTGAAAGGAGAGACCGGCTTGGCAAGCTATGGATATATCAGAGTATCGAGCACAGACCAAAACGAAGACAGACAAAGAATTGCCATGAGAACGCTAAAAATACCACCGGACAGAATATTTGTGGACAAGCTCTCTGGAAAAGACTTCCGCCGCCCGGCCTACCGGGCGCTTGCGGGGAAGCTGAAGCCCAGCGACATCCTGTATATTATGAGCATTGACCGGCTGGGGCGGAACTATGAGGAGATACAGGACCAGTGGCGGGTGCTGACCAAGGAGCGCGGGGTGGACATTGTGGTGCTGGACATGCCCCTGCTGGACACCCGCAACGGCAAAGACCTGATGGGAACCTTTATTGCGGATTTGGTTTTGCAGATTCTCTCTTTTGTGGCGCACAGTGAGCGCGACAACATAAAAAAGCGGCAGGCTGAGGGGATAGCCGCCGCCAAGGAGAGAGGGGTGCGTTTTGGGCGGCCCACGAAGCAGGCACCCGAAAACTTTACCACGCTGGTGACACAATGGGAACGCGGCACGCTGGATTTGCCGGATATTTTGCAGCAAACCGGGCTGGCACAGGCCACGTTCTACCGCCGCTTACGCGAGCAGCGGGAGAAGGAACGAAAATAGGCAGCTATCAAAAGGTGTACCTTTTGATAGCTGCCATTTGTGTTTCTATGATAACGCTTATTTTCGCTTTTGGCAAGGGTTTTTTTAGAAAAAAGCCACAAACGTAAGAAATATTTAAATTTTTCGCCGTCATTTGCCGCCGAAAGTGACAAAAACGGATGAAATAGCCCAGTATCAAAAGCTACACCTTCTGATATCAAAAGGTACACTTTCTGATAATGCCCCGAAAGGGAGGTGCGCCCTGTTATTATTGCCGATATTATTACGATGGTATATATTTATTTAATATGAGGAGGAATTAAGTAGTGAAACTAAAAAAACCGATTGCACTATTGCTGGCAATAATGCTGATAATTGCGGCATTGCCCATGACGGTGTTGGGGGGAGAGACGCCGCCGCCCTTCGAGGCTGACTACACCGCGCTGGACGCCGCGCTGGAAGAGGCCACTACACTGAAGGACACTGTCAAAACCAGCACCGATGGCACCGAAGTTCCGTCGAATGAAAAGTGGATGACCGCCGCCGACAAGGCGACGCTTGAAGCTGCCATCACCGCTGCCGGGGGTGAAAAATCCAACCCGACCGCCAAAGACCAGGACGGAGTAGAAGTTTTCACCAAAGCTCTGACCGACGCGATTGCCCTTGCGCAGCCCGGCACCAAATTTGTGCCCGACTACACCGCGCTG
>CAYRFC010000073.1:0-1766 GCA_964423365.1 uncultured Oscillospiraceae bacterium | reverse complement strand
CGCGATTGCCCTTGCGCAGCCCGGCACCAAATTTGTGCCCGACTACACCGCGCTGGACGCCGCGCTGGAAGAGGCCACTACACTGAAGGACACTGTCAAAACCAGCACCGATGGCACCGAAGTTCCGTCGAATGAAAAGTGGATGACCGCCGCCGACAAGGCGACGCTTGAAGCTGCCATCACCGCTGCCGGGGGTGAAAAATCCAACCCGACCGCCAAAGACCAGGACGGAGTAGAAGTTTTCACCAAAGCTCTGACCGACGCGATTGCCCTTGCGCAGCCCGGCACCAAATTTGTGCCCGACTACACCGCGCTGAACGCCGAGATTGCCAAAGCCAACACTGCAAAAACCGGCGTGCTTGTGAGCACCGACGGCAAGGACATTGCCATTGGCACAAAATGGGTGCTGAAGGCCGATATGGACACCTTGAATGCGGCCATTAAGGCGGCGCAGGATATGGTGGACGGCGACACCGCCACCAGCGCGGGCGATATCACCACTGCCGTCAACACACTGAAAAGCGCTGTTACCAGCTTTGAAAGCGCCAAGAATAACGGCCTAAAGCCCAGCTTCACCGACATTGTGAAGCCCGGCGCGGGCTTGAGCATCAAAAACGGCCAGCTTCTTGGCTTCAAGGCCGACCCCACCAAGGGCACCAGCCTGGCAAGCTTGAGAGCTATGCTTAACCTGCCGGAAAACTATGACCTTCAGGTGATGAATGGCGACATCCCCGTGACCAGCGGCAACGTAGGCACAGGCATGCTTGCTCGTATTATCGACAACAGCCCCACCGTGTACAACGAGAGCTTGGCCAGCAATGTGGTGGATACTGTGACCGTGGTTATCGCTGGCGATTTGAACGGCGACAGCCTTGCCACTGTGACAGATTTCGTCAAACTGGCAGAGCACGTCCGGAATATCAAATCTCTGGCGGGTGCATACCTGACCGCTGGCGATATGAACAACGACGGCAGTGCAACCGTGACAGATTTCGTACTTCTGGCTGAAGTGATTCGCGCTGCCAGCTAAGACTTTGCCCCATTACACATTCATTTGGAGGATATTTGCATGAAAATAAAGAGCAAAATTGTAGCTGCTGTCTCGGCGGCGCTGATGCTGGCCATGGTACTGGCCACCACAGCCTTTGCCGGCTCGCAGCCCACCGTGAGCGTGGACAATGCCAGCCCCAAGGCAGGCGACACCATCACCTTTACCATTACCACCAACAATACCGGCCTGGTGGGCAACGTGACCGCCAGCGCCAACCTGGAATTTGTGAGCGTCAATGACCCTCTCTCTGACGCGGCGGGCTTCATCGTAGTGGCCCCCTCCGTTATCTACACCTACAAGGTGAAGGCCGATGCGGCTGGCCAGTCGTTCAACTTCACTGTCTCCGGCTTGGTGGGCAGCGATGGAGAGGGCGATGTCAACTACGCCGATATGGCAGCCGGTGGCACCGTGGCGGCAGCTCCCGAGTCTTCTTCCAGCGAGGCTCCCCCGGTTTCTTCCAGCGAGGCTCCCCCGGCTTCTTCCAGCGAGGCTCCCGCTTCTTCCAGCGAGGCTCCGGCTTCTTCCAGCCAGGCTCCGGCCCCTTCCAGCCCCACCACCGCCAAATCTCCCCGTACCGGTGTGTATGCCTAAGCCTACTATCTCCATCATACGATAGTTTTCCGTAGAACGAGCAGGAGCCACGCCCCGACCTTTGTTGTGGCGTGGCTTTTGCTATTTTCATACTATTCTTCCATAGAAACGATGAACCCGTTTC
>CAYRFC010000072.1:7800-12738 GCA_964423365.1 uncultured Oscillospiraceae bacterium | reverse complement strand
CTGTTGTACAGCTCGGCGTAGGTGCCCTGCATGCCCAGCAGCTCGTCGTGGGTGCCCTGCTCCACCAGGTC
Source organism: uncultured Oscillospiraceae bacterium (assembly GCA_964423365.1). Lineage (GTDB taxonomy): Bacteria > Bacillota > Clostridia > Oscillospirales > Ruminococcaceae > JAAYCI01. The sequence continues at coordinate 12,667 of CAYRFC010000072.1, read as the reverse complement.
GCCGTCGCGCAGCACCAAAATGAGGTCTGAGTCCTTGATGGTGGACAGGCGGTGGGCAATCTGGAAATTGGTCTTGCCCTCGGTCAGCCGGGCCATCGCCTCGCTTATCAGCTTTTCGGTGCGGGTGTCCACGCTGCTGGTCGCCTCGTCCAAAATCAAAATCTGCGGCTTGGCGCAGAAGGCCCGCGCTATGGTAAGCAGCTGCTTCTGCCCGGCAGAAAGGTTCGAGGCCGATTCATCAATCAGCGTGTCGTAGCCCTCGGGCAGGGTTTTGATGAAATGGTCGGCGTTGGCCATCTGGCAGGCCTCCTCCACCTCGGCGTCGGTGGCCTCGGGGCGGCCATAGCGGATGTTGTCCCGGATAGAGGCCGAGTAGAGCCAGGTGTCCTGCAGCACCATGCCAAACAGGCGGCGCAGGCTCTGGCGGCTCATGTCGCAGGTGTCCACACCGTCGATGGAAATGCTGCCCCCCGCCAGGTCGTAAAAGCGCATCAGCAGGTTCACCAGGGTGGTTTTGCCCGCCCCGGTGGGCCCGCATATGCCCACCTTCTGCGCGGGCTTCACATGCACGTTCATGTCGGTCACCAGCAGCTTTTCGGGGGTATAGCCAAATTTCACGTGTTCAAAGCGAATTTCGCCCCTGGCGGTCTCCAGGCTTTGCAGCTTTTCCCGCTCGGGGCTCTGCTCGGCCTCGTCCAGCAGCTCAAACACCCGGCCCGCCGCCGCCACGGTGCTTTGCAGCAGGTTCAAAATATTGGTGGTTTGGATGATGGGCTGGGTGAACTGCTGCATATACTGGATGAAGGCCTGGATGGCCCCCACGGTGAGCTGGCCGTTCGAGGCCATGATGCCCCCGAAAACACAGATGCCCACATAGCCTATGTTGCCCACCAGGTTGGTCAGCGGCATCATGATGGAGGAGGTGAACTGGGCGCGGCGGGCATCCTCATACAGCTCGTCGTTCATCCCGTCAAACTCGTCGCCGCTGGCATTCTCGGTGCCATACAGCTTCATAATGGTGTGCCCGCTGTACAGCTCCTCCACATAGCTGTTCACCCCGCCCAGCTTTTTCTGCTGGCCTATGTAGTATTTCTGGCTTTTGCGGATGACGGTGATGCAGAGCCCCAGCGCCGCAGGCAGCACCAGCAGGGCAATCACGGTCATCTGCCAGCTCAGGGTCAGCATCATGAAGATGATGCCCACAATGGTGAAGGCCGAGGTGAGAAACTGGGTGAGGAGCTGCTGCAGGGTGGTGGAGATGGTCTCTATGTCTGTGGTGGTGCGCGAGAGGATGTCGCCGTGGGTGTGGGTGTCGTAGTAGCCCAGCGGCAGCTTTTGAATCTTTTGGTCCACCTCCTCGCGCAGGTCAAACAGGGTGGTTTGCGCCACGTTGGCCGTCACCTTCTGCTGCACATAGGTGAACACCGCCGAAAGGCCATACACCACCGCCAGAGACACCAGCGTCAGGCGGAAGCGCAGGAAGGGAATCTCCCCGCCCTTCACCCCGCCGGCAATGATGTTGGTGGCGTCGCCCAGAATCTTTGGCCCCAGAATGCAGAAGAACACACCCAAAATCGCGCAGATCAGCATGGTGAGCACACGGTATTTGTAGGGCCGGAAATAGCCCAGCAGGCGGCGGGAGGTCTGGCCGAAATCCTGCGGCTTTGCTTTTTTTGCTTTGGTATTTTGGTTTTCCACGTTTCTCCCCCTCCCTTATGAAAGCTGGGTGGACGCAATTTCTGCGTACACCGGGCAGGTTTCCAAAAGCTCGGCATGGGTGCCGCGGCCCACAATGCCGCCCTTGTCCAGCACCAGAATCTGGTCGGCATTCAAAATGGTGTTCACCCGCTGGGCCACAATGATGACCGTGGCATTCGGGGTGCTCTCCTTGATGGCCGCGCGCAGGGCCGCGTCGGTTTTGAAGTCCAGGGCCGAGAAGCTGTCGTCAAACACAAAGATGGAGGAATCCCGCGCGAAGGCCCGCGCAATGGTGAGCCGCTGGCGCTGCCCGCCCGAGACGTTGGTGCCGCCCTGGGCCACCGGGTCGTCATACTGCTTGTCCTTCTCCATGATGAAGCCGTCGGCCTGGGCAATCTCGGCGGCGCGCTTCACCTTCTCAAAGGGCAGGTTTGGCTGGCCGTAGGCAATGTTGCTGTGGATGGTGCCCGAAAACAGGACAGCCTTCTGCGGCACATAGCCAATGCGGGCCCGCAGCGCGTCCAGCTCATAGTTCTTCACATTCACCCCGTCCACCAGCACCTCCCCCTCGCTGGCGTCGCGCAGCCGGGGTATCATGCAAATCACCGAGCTTTTGCCGCTGCCCGTTGCGCCTATCAAAGCGGTGGTTTGCCCCGGCTGGGCGGTGAAGCTGATGTTCTTCACCGCAGCCTCCTTGGCGCTGCCATAGCGCAGGGCCACATTCCGGAACTCCACCACGCCGCTGGGGCTCACCGGCCTTTGGGCGTTTTCGGGGTTCACAATGGTGGGCTGTATCGCCATCACCTCATTGATGCGCGCCGCGCAGACCGCGCTGCGGGGCATCAGGGCCAGTATCAGGCTCATCATGATGAGGGCATACATGATCAGCATCATGTACTGGATGAAGGCCATCAGGTCGCCCACCTGCATGGCCCCGGCGGCAATCTGGTTGCCGCCAAACCACACGATAATCACCGTGCAGAGGTTCATCACCAGCATCATGATGGGCATCAGGGTGGCCACAATGGTCTGGCTGCGGATGGAGGCGGCGGTCATGTCCTCGTTGGCCTCCTCAAAGCGCTCCTCCTCCCGCTCCTCGGCGGTGAAGGCGCGGATGACCCGCACCCCGGTGATGTTCTCGCGCAGCACCAGGTTCACCTTGTCCAGCTTGGCCTGCATGCTGCGGAACACCGGCAGCACCCGCCGCAGAATGAAAAACAGAATGAGCAGGATGATGGGCATGCAAAACACCAGCACCAGCGCCAGCCTCCAGTTTTTTTGCAGGCTGAGCGCGATGCCGCCAATGCACATGATGGGGGCCAGCACAATCACGCGGAACATCATGATGGTGAAGTTTTGGAACTGCATGATGTCGTTGGTGCTGCGGGTGACCAGGGAGGAGGTACCCACCTGGTCAAACTCTGCCAGGGTAAAGCGCCCAATGTGGCGAAAGAGCTTTTTGCGGATGTCGGTGCAGAGGCCCACGCTGGCTTTGGCGGCAAAATAGCCCACCCCAATGGCGCACAGGCTGCCGCCTATGGAGATGAGCAGCATCCAAAACCCGCTTTGCAGGATGAAGGGGATATCCTGCCCCACCACCCCTCTGTCCACAATCACGCTCATGATGTTGGGCAGAAACAGCAGGGTGAACGACTGCCCGAAGAGCAGCAGCACCAAAAGCAAAATCTGCCCGGTGTACTTGGATAGGCCGCGGTACAACTTTAGCAAAAACAATTCCTCCCCACGTAAGTTAGTTGAAAGTTGAGAGTGGAAAGTGAAAAGTAAAAGAACACAAGCCCAGCGCCGCCTCGCGGCAGCAGGCCTTTGCCCTCGTTTTCCACTTCACACCATCCACTTCCCTTTTCCACTGCTTTTCAGCGTGGCCAGTGCAGCACCAGGTAGGCTATGCCCGCCACCAGGGCCAGCAGCACCCCGCCCATGGCAAGCACCTGCTGCCGCCCGCCCTGCGGCTTTGCCAGCCGCGCCAGAATCACAGCGGCCAGCGCCCCGCCCATGCCCACCCAGGGCCAGGGCTCTGCGGGGAAAAAGAGCAGCAGGCTTACAAGGCCGCAGCAAAACGCGGCCACCGAAAGAACAAGGTGTTTTCTGGCGGGCATAAGGGGCTTTCCTTTCCTGCAAAGAGGCGGGTAACATAAGGGCTTTTCCGCCCTTCCAGCACCCACCGTCATTTTTGGTATTCCATATGCTAGCACGTTTGCCCTGCCTTGGCAAACATTTTTTGTAAGATTACCGCGGAGAAAGGCAAAACCAAGGCCGCGGCACAGGGTGGCGGCTACCATGGGCCTCAAACAGGAGTTCCTTCTCCTGCTTGAGGTTTTTTTGTATGCTGAGGGCGTGTTCAGTCAGCTTCTGTTGAAGGGGAGTGGGCTTCAACATCATCAAGAGAAAACGGCTCCTTAGCATTCATTGCCATTTCTTCGGTTTCGCACTGTGCATTTTCCAGTATGCCTATGGCTTTGAGCTGGGCGCGCAGCAGATGATAATACATGGATTTGTAATCGGGCATGAAATCACCTCGGATTTTTCGCAGCATGCTAAATAGTATTTACCACTCTGCTGGTTATTATACCGTAAAATTTAGTAGTGGTAAATAGTGTTCAACAAACGATTTGAGGTTGCGGATGTTTAAAATAAAAGCGCCAGATGGAACGAATAATTTGTGTGGGAGAAACCTGAAAAAACTACGGGTAGAACACAAGCCTCCGCTTTCACAGCGAGGCCTGGCGAAGCTATTGCAGCTAAATGGTTATGATATGGACCACCATTTCATACGGCGTGTGGAGAATGGGGAACGCTTTGTAACAGATATTGAAATCAAAGTGCTTGCTGAGGTGCTGGACGTACCCTTTTCCGAATTGATAGATGGTTGTGGCGTTCCAAAAAACTGATGCTGGCCTGCATATGTACGGTGTTGGGTTGTACTGCTGGAGATTGGATGGCCTGCGAGAAAACCGAAGAATATATGCTCCATAAAAAACCGCCGCAAACGCATGTTTGCGGTTCATTTTTGGGTGCGCCTTTTTATAAAAAGGCGCGGTCTTTGCGCGCGGCTTCGTCGCTGCGCTCCGGCGGGAACCTTGTTCCACATCTCGCCACGCTTCGCGTGCGCGCGGCTGCGCCGCTTTCTTTTGCCTGCGGCAAAAGGATG
>CAYRFC010000072.1:0-7700 GCA_964423365.1 uncultured Oscillospiraceae bacterium | reverse complement strand
CACGCTTCGCGTGCGCGCGGCTGCGCCGCTTTCTTTTGCCTGCGGCAAAAGGATGGTATAAGAACCCCGCTTCGTCGCTGCGCTCCGGCGGGAACCTTGTTCCACATCTCGCCACGCTTCGCGTGCGCGCGGCTGCGCCGCTTTCTTTTGCCTGCGGCAAAAGGATGTGGTATAATACTATATCTAATGCTTTTGGCCCGCCGGGTTCCCGGCAGAAAAGGAGAGGGCAAGATGGTATCCTTTTACAACCCCTATGGTAGAATCAGCATCACCGAAAGCTATTTTGCAGAGCTGGTGGGCGCTGCCAGCAAAAGCGCCGTGGGCGTGGCGGGCATGGCCACCACCGGCCCTGGCGACAGCCTGAAAAGCATGCTGCGGGCCGATTGCCCCGAAAAAGGGGTGCGCGTGACCGAGCAGGACGGCCAGCTCTCCATCGAACTGCATATCCAGGTGGTCTACGGCATCAACATCAAAGAGGCTGTGAAGGGCGTAACCCACCATGTGAAATACCTGGTGGAGCAAGCCACCGGCTTTGCCGTAAAACGGGTGGACGTATCGGTGGACGACGTGGTGAACTAGCCGCACAGGCAGGGTAAACTAAGGTGGGCGGCCCAGGCTGCTGGGCCCGCCCCGGTTGAGGTGAAATACACATGATAGACGGTAAGACTTTGCGGGACGCCATCATTTCGGGCGCCAACAATATCCAGCTGCACAGCGCCGAGGTGGACGAACTGAACGTCTTCCCCGTGCCGGACGGCGACACCGGCACCAACATGAGCATGACCTGTGCCGCCGCACGGGAGGAGCTGCTGGCCCTGAAAGACAGCACCACCGTGGCCGAGGCCGCCCAGGTGGCCGCCGGGGCCATGCTGCGCGGGGCGCGGGGCAACTCCGGGGTCATCACCTCGCTTTTGTTCCGGGGCTTTTCCAAGGCCCTGGCTGGCAAAAAGCAGGCCGATTGCGCCGATATCACCGAGGCTTTTGCCCAGGGCGTCGCCTCGGCCTACAAGGCCGTGATGAAGCCCACCGAGGGCACCATGCTGACCGTGGCGCGGGTGGTGGGCGAAGCCCTGGCAAAGGGCAGCCCCAGCGAGGCGGCCGCCCAATGGGCCCTCATTCTGGAAACCGCCGAGGAGGCCCTGGCCCACACCCCCGAGCAGCTGCCCATTTTGCAGAAGGCCGGGGTGGTGGATTCCGGCGGCAAGGGGCTGTGCTATATCCTGGCCGGGATGCGGGATGTGATTGCCGAGGGCAAAATGGTGCCCGCCGCCCAGGGTGAGAAAAAGGCCAAGCTCTCCACCCAGAACGTGGGCAAGGGCGTGTTTGCGCACGAGCTGAACCCCGATATCACCAACGCCTACTGCACCGAGTTTTTGGTGAACCGGGAAAACGGGGCCAACCCCCTGAAGCTGCGCGCCTTCTTAGAGAGCAACGGCGACAGTGTGGTGGTGGTGGACGACGACGAAATCATCAAATGCCATGTGCACACCGCCGACCCCGGCCGGGTGCTGAGCGAGGCCTTGAAATACGGCTACCTCACCAAGCTGAAAATAGAGAACATGCACGAGCAGTATGAGGGCCGCCAGGCCCAGGGCCAGGGGCTGGAAAAGCAGGCCGAGGCCGAGAAGCAGGGCGGGGGAGAGTTCCCCTACGCCGCCGTGGACGCCCAGCGCGCCATGGGCTTTGTGGTGGTGGCGGCGGGCGAGGGCCTGCGCGAGGTCTTCCGGGACCTCGGGGTGGACGCCGTGGTGAGCGGGGGCCAAACCATGAACCCCAGCACCGACACCATTCTCGCTGCGGTGCAAAGCGTGCCCGCGCAAACGGTGTTTGTGCTGCCCAACAACAAAAACATCATCATGGCCGCAGAGCAGGCCGCCAAGCTGGCCGACCGCAAGGTGATTGTGGTGCCCACCCGCACGGTGCCCGAGGGCATGAGCGCCATGCTGGCCTATGAACCCGGCGCCAGTGCCGGGCAGAACCAGATAGAGATGAGCCGGATGGCCGAGACGGTGGACACCGGCCTTGTCACCTTTGCCTCCCGCAGCACCGAGTTTGACGGCAAAAAAATCAAGCGCGGGGAAATACTGGGCCTGGACAACGGCAAGCTCGCCCTGGTAGGCACCGACATCACCAAGGTGGCCTACCGCCTGGCCCGCGCCATGTGCAAAAAGGACACCAGCTTCCTCACCCTCATCTCGGGCAGCGACGTCTCCGAGGAGGACGCCCAGTACACCGCCGATGTTCTGCGCAGCAAGGTGCCCGCCGGGGTGGAGATCTCCCACATCGCGGGCGGCCAGCCGGTGTATTACTACATCATTGCGGTGGAATAGTGCGTGGCATAGTGGACAGTTGAAAATGGAAAGTGGAAAGTAAAGGAACCGTGCAGATGAGCGACTTGACACACACCACTTCTATGGTACAAGAGGTTCGGGAATTGTTGGCCGGCGCGCGGCGGCGCGTTGCGGCACAGGTGAATACGGAATTGCTTTCCACCTACTGGCATATTGGGCGCATTGTTGTGGAACACGAACAGCAAAGCAAAGAGCGCGCCGGCTACGGAAAACAAGTGCTTAAGCAGCTTTCCAAGGAATTGACAAACGAGTTCGGCAAAGGCTTTTCTGTTTCCAATCTTCAGTTCATGCGCCGTTTCTATCTGGCATATCCCATCCAACAGACAGTGTCTGTTAAATTGTCCTGGTCTCATTATTGTGAGCTTTTGTCCATCTCAGAGGAGGAAAAACGCTGCTTCTACGAAAAGGAAACCCTTCGCTCCGGCTGGTCAATACGAGAGCTTAAACGTCAAATTTCCACCTCTCTGTACGAACGGCTTCTGCTGACAAATGGGAGGGCCAACCGTGAAACTGTGCTGGCTCTTGCGCAAAGCGGCCATGAGATTTCCAAGCCTCTTGATATTATCAAAGACCCCTATGTGTTTGAATTTCTGGGGTTGCCGGAAAACAAGCCTTTGCTGGAAAGTGACCTTGAAAAAGCCCTGGTGGAGCAAATAGAAAAATTTCTGCTGGAGCTTGGGCGAGGCTTCATGTTTGTGGGAACGCAGCAGCGGGTCACGCTCAACAATACGCACTACTATGTCGACATGGTTTTTTACAACAAAATTCTTCGTGCCTATGTTCTCATTGAGCTAAAAACCACCAAGCTCATGCCGGAAGCGGTGGGGCAAATCAATATGTATTTGAATTACTACGCCGCAGAAATCAACGATGAAACGGATAACACCCCCATTGGCATCATCCTGTGCACCGATAAGGACAGTGTGTCCGCCGAATATGCCCTAGGAGGCCTGGCGAACAACATTTTTGCGTCCCGGTATGTAGCTTATATTCCCGATAAAGCACAGCTTGTTGCCCAAGTGGAGGCTGTTCTGGAAGAATGGCACAAAAAATAGCAGTTTTCTTCTTTCCACCATAAATTTTCAATTATTCTTATAAAGTTGGGAGTCTTGCATTTTGGCACTGTTTGAAAAGCTATTCGGAAGTTTTTCCGAGAAAGAGCTGAAAAAAATCCGCCCCATCTCCGAGCAAATCCTCGGCATGGAAGACAAGTACAAGGCCATGAGCGGCAGCGAGCTGCGTGGCCAGACAGCGGCCTTCAAAGAGCGGCTGGAGAATGGCGAAGCCCTGGACAGCCTGCTGCCCGAGGCCTTTGCCACCTGCCGTGAGGCCGCCGCCCGCGTTTTGGAAATGCGCCATTTCCCGGTGCAGCTCATTGGCGGCATGGTGCTGCACCGCGGGCTGATTGCCGAGATGAAAACCGGTGAGGGCAAAACCCTGGTGGCCACCCTGCCGGTGTACCTGAATGCCCTGGAGGGCAAGGGTGTGCACGTGGTTACGGTGAACGACTACCTCGCCAAGCGCGACAGCGAGTGGATGGGCAAGGTCTACCGCTATCTCGGGCTCTCGGTGGGGCTCATCATCCACGGCATAGACCCCGTGGGCCGCCGCGAGGCCTATGGCTGCGACCTCACCTACGGCACCAACAACGAGTTTGGCTTCGACTACCTGCGCGACAACATGGTGACCTACAAGGAGCAGATGGTGCAGCGCGGCCACCACTATGCCATTGTGGACGAGGTGGACTCCATTCTGGTGGACGAGGCCCGCACCCCGCTCATCATCAGCGGCCAGGGCGACAAAAGCACCGAGATGTACACAAAGGCCGACCAGTTTGTGAAAAAGCTGAAAATGAACCGCGTGGTGGAGCTGGACGACAAGGCCGACCATGATGAAAACGAGGAGCTGGACGGCGACTTCATTGTGAACGAAAAGCAGCGCACCGTCACCCTCACCGCCCGGGGCATCCAGAAGGCCGAGGCCCATTTCGGCATCGAAAACCTCTCCGACGCCTCCAACATGGAGCTCTCCCACCACTTAAACCAGGCCATCAAGGCCCGGGGCATCATGCAGCGCGACGTGGACTACGTGGTGAAGGACGGCGAGGTCATCATTGTGGACGAAAACACCGGCCGCCTGATGCTGGGGCGGCGCTACAACGAGGGCCTGCACCAGGCCATAGAGGCCAAAGAGGGCGTGAAGGTGGAGCGCGAGAGCAAAACCCTTGCCACCATCACCTTCCAAAACTACTTCCGCATGTATAAAAAACTCTCCGGCATGACGGGTACCGCCAAAACCGAGGAGGCCGAGTTCAACGAGATTTACGGCCTGCAGGTGGTGGAGATTCCCACCAACCGCCCCATGGTGCGTGCCGACCACCCCGACGCGGTATACAAAACCGTGAACGGCAAATACAGCCAGGTCATCGAGCAGGTGGTGGAATGCCACGAAAAGGGCCAGCCCGTGCTGGTGGGCACCATCTCCATAGAAAAGAGCGAGCTGATTTCCAAGCTGCTGAAAAAGCGCGGCATTCCCCACGAGGTGCTGAACGCCAAGTTCCACGAGAAGGAAGCCGCCATTGTGGCGCAGGCGGGCCGCAAAGGGGCGGTCACCATCGCCACCAACATGGCCGGGCGCGGCACCGACATTGTGCTGGGCGGCAACGCCGAGTTTGTGGCCAAGGAGGAGATGCGCAAGCAGGGCTTCACCGAGGATTTGATTGTGGAGGCCACCGGCCACGGCGACACCGAGGACGAGGAGATTCTGAACGCCCGCAAGACCTACGAGGCGCTGTTTGAGAAGGCGCGCGGCCCCATTCAGGAGGAGGCCGAAGAGGTGAAGGAGGCCGGGGGCCTGTTCATCATCGGCACAGAGCGGCACGAGAGCCGACGCATCGACAACCAGCTCCGCGGGCGCAGCGGCCGCCAGGGCGACCCCGGCGCCAGCCGCTTCTACCTCAGCCTGGAGGACGACCTGGTGCGCCTGTTTGGCGGCGAGCGGGTGCAGAACATGATGGATGCCCTGGGCATGGAAGAGGATATGCCCATCGAAAACCGCATCATCAGCAACACCATAGAGAGCGCCCAGAAAAAGCTGGAGGCGCGAAACTTTGAGTCCCGCAAAAACGTGCTGCGTTTCGACGACGTGATGAACAGCCAGCGCGAAATCATCTACGGCCAGCGCGCCAAGGTGCTCAGCGGAGAGGACGTCTCCGACAGCCTGCACACCATGATGGAGGAGAGCATCCGCGGCAACGTGGGCACCTTCTGCGCGGGCGAGGAGCAGGACCAGTGGGATTTGGAGGGCCTGCGGGACCATTACCTGGGCTGGCTGACAAAGCCCGAGGATTTCCGCTACAAGGAGAGCGAGCTGGACGAGCTGAGCCAGGGACAGCTGGAGGAGGTGCTGCTCAAGCGCGCGAAGGAAATCATCGCGGCCAAGGAAGAAAAATATGGCGCCGACACCATGCGTGAGCTGGAGCGCGCCGTGCTGCTGCGCAATGTGGATATCAAGTGGATGGACCATATTGACGACATGGATGAGCTGCGCAAGGGCATCTACCTGCGCGGCTACGCCCAGCGCGACCCGGTGGTGGAGTACCGCCTCGAGGGCTTCGACATGTTCGACGCCATGGTGGATTCCATCCGGGAGGACACCACCAAGATGATTCTGACGGTGGAAATTCGCAACCGCGAGGAGGACACCAAGCGCAGCCAGGTGGCCAAGGTGACCGGGGAGAGCGGCGCGGGCAGCGACGGTACCCTGAAAAAGCAGCCGGTGCAGAAGAAGGAAAAAGTGGGCCGGAACGACCCCTGCCCCTGCGGCAGCGGCAAGAAGTACAAAAAGTGCTGCGGCCGCGAGGCGGACGACTAGCCCATACGGTCAAGAGAGAAAGACCGCCCCTTTTTTGAAAAAAAGGGGCACGAAAAAACCCACTGAGCCGCCAACGCATGTTGGCGGCTGCTTTATACTGTTTTTTATATAAAAAGTCACGCATAATGCCCGAAACATCCGTTTCGGGCAACATAAATTCTTTGGTGGTTTGGCCCCTTTCTTATAAGAAAGGGGCCAAGGTCCTGGCATAAAATACCGCCCTGGGCATCTGTCCTTGGCGGGGTTCATCGGTTCAAGGGCTGGTGAGCGGGGCAGGGGAAAATTTGCACCACGCGGGTGCCTGTGGTATGATAGTGCTTGAAAACAGCCCGGTTTACCGCGCGGCAAGGCCGAGTTTCCGGGCAGGGGAGGATGCTATGCCAAAAGAAACCGTCCGCGTGGGCATCGATTTAGGCGGCACCAACATCAAGGTGGGCCTGCTGAGCGGGGAAAACACCCTGCTTTCTAAAAACAGCCGCAAAACCCGCCCCTACGACCGCCCCTGGCAGGAGGTGGTGGCCGACATGGCCGCCCTCATCCGCGAGGAGCTGGGCAAGCTGGGCCTTGGCGAGGCGGACGTGGAGAAAATCGGCATAGGCAGCCCCGGCATGATAGACCACATAAACGGCGTGGTGAAATTTGCGGGCAATTTCAACTGGAGCGAGGTGCCTCTGGTGGAGGAGCTGGGCCGCTACTTCACCCAGCCCATCCGCCTTTCCAACGACGCCAACTGCGCCGTGCTGGGCGAGTGCGTGGCCGGGGCGGCCACCGGCTGCACCACGGTGGTGCTGCTCACCCTGGGCACCGGGGTGGGCGGCGGCGTGATTGCAAACGGCATTTTGCAGGAGGGCGGCAGCGCGGGCGGCATGGAGCTGGGCCACACCCTGCTGGTGATGGGCGGCGAGGGCTGCACCTGCGGGCGGCTGGGCTGCCTGGAGGCCTACGCCTCGGCCACAGGGCTGATTCGCCACGCCACGCAGGCCGCCCGGGCCAACCCCCAAAGCCTGATGCACGGCCTCTGCCAGGGCAACCTTGCCAACATGGACGGCCGCATTCCCTTCGACGCGATGAACCAGGGCGACGAGGCCGCCCGGCAGGTGGTGGAATTCTATATCCACTGCCTGGGCGAGGGCATCATCAATTTCATCAACATCTGGCGGCCCGAAAAGGTGCTGGTGGGCGGCGGCATCTCGAACGAGGGCGACGGCCTGCTAAAGCCCCTGAACGCCTATGTGCAGCCCCGGGCCTTTGCGGGCGGGCGGGGCTTTGTGGCCCCCATAGAGCGGGCCGTGCTGGGCAACGACGCAGGCCTGTACGGCGCAGCGGCCCTGTAGGACAGTGGAAAATGGAAAGTTAAGATCAAGAACAAAAGTCAAGGCAAACAAACATTTTAGATTCTTAATGCCCTTCACTTTCAATCTCCGAGCCGCGGCAAAACGCACATGTCATTCTTGCTGTTGTGCGTTTTGCCGGCGA
>CAYRFC010000071.1:1797-12878 GCA_964423365.1 uncultured Oscillospiraceae bacterium | reverse complement strand
TATTTATTCATAATTTCCCACTATACTGGTACCATACCGTCTTCACCCCACCTAAGGAAAGGGCCCCGCTTATCCATGAATCTTAGCCGCAACAGCAAAATAAAAGACCTCTGGCGCCATCCATTGGGCCATGATATTCTGCTGCAATTGCTGCAAAAACAGCACCGCAGTGCACGCTGGCTGCAAAGCCCTCTGGTCTCGGGCCTGCCCGTCACCGTGCTGGACCGTTACGCCTGGCCGGGCTTTTCCCGCCTGGTGCTGGATTTATGCGCCTGCGAAAGCGCCGCCCCACCCCCGGCCGAGGCCGAAGCCTGGTGGAAGGAAACCCTGGTATACCAAATTTTCCTGCCCAGCTTCATGGATTCCGACCACGACGGCGTGGGCGATTTGGACGGCGTGCGCCAGCGCCTGCCCTACCTCGAAAAGCTCGGGGCCGGGGTGCTGTGGCTGCGCCCCGTGCTGCCCCAAAGCCCCGGCGGCGGCGTGCTGGACTATCACAGCGTCGGGGCCGAATGGGGCAAGCTTGCCGGCTTCGAGGCCCTGGCCGAGGCGGCCCACGCGCGCGGCATGCGCCTCCTCATCAGCTTGGATATCGGCGGTGTTTCCGAGGAGCACCCCTGGTTTATAGACGCCCTGCACGGCGGGGAAAAGCGCGGCTATTTTGTGCTGCACCCCGGCGGGCCGGACGCCCCGCCCAGCGGCAGCGAGATGGCCCCCGGCCTGCGCGCCTGGAAATACTTCCCTTCGGCAGGGCTATGGGCCCTGCGCGGCGGGGGCATGCAGCGCATGGTGCTGGACTGGGAGAGCCCCGCCTTGCGGCAGGAGATGACCGGCATTTTGCAGTTTTGGCTGCAAAAAGGGGCCGACGGCTTCTGCTTTGGCCCCACCAGCCGCACCGGGCCGGGCCTCAGCCCCGAGGACAGCGAGGGGCTCACCCGCTGGATACTCAGCCACACCAGCGCCGAGAACCCCCGCCTGGCCGCCCGCCTCCACCAGCACCTCAGCAGCCTGCGTGCCAGCCTGCCCGAGGGCACCCTGCTGATGGGGGAGATGAGCGAAACCGGCGCCCACCTGGCCCGGCAGATGGCCCGCGAGGGGCAAAATGCCCTGGACATGCTGCTGGACACCAGCCATCTGGCCCCCTCCCTGCGGCCCTACTGCGAGCTGGGCGACACCAGCCTACAGGACCTGCGCCGTTACTCCCTCTACTGGATGGAGCAGGGCAACCAGCCCTGGATGAGCCTGATTTGGGAGGATGCCAACACCCCCCGCATGCTGGGGCGGCTCTGTGCCAACCCCCTCTACCGCAGCCTGCTGGCAAAGCTGCTGGGCACCTGGCAGTTCACCCTGCAGGGCACCCCCGTGGTCTACCAGGGGCAGGAGCTGGGCCTCTCCAACACACGCTTCTCCTCCGCCGAGGAACTGCACGACATGGAGACCCTGCGTCAGTACACCGAGCTTTGCGGCAGCCGCGGCCTCAGCGAGCAGGCCGCCCTGCAAAAGGTGCTGCACCACTCGGCCGACCATGCCCGCACCCCCATCCCGTGGAGCGCGGGCCCCAGCTGCGGCTTTTCGGGCACCGTTCCCTGGATGCGCCTGCCGGACGGCGCAGAGCACCTGAACGTGGCCTGCCAAACGGCCGACCCCGGCTCTGTGTGGCAGCACTACCAAAGGCTGATTGCCCTGCGCCGCCAAAACCCCTGCCTCTGCTATGGCAGCATAAAGCCGGTCTTTCTCAAAAACCCCCGCGTCCTGTGCTATTTCCGCATCCTGGGCGGGCAAAAATGGTATGTCGAGCTCAACCTCAGCGAGCGGCAGCTCCCCCGCCCGGGGCGCATTGCCCAAAACCAAAAGCTGGTGCTCAGCAACTACGACAACCAAAGCCGGGCCCTGCGCCCCTACGAGGCCAACCTCTACCTCTGCGAAACGCCCTGACGCCCCCGCAACACGCCCCTTCGCTCCGGCCCTCTGCCGGGCCGGGGGCTTTTCTATCGCCCCTGCTTCGGCTATGCTGTTCACAGCGGCGAAGAAGAAGCCCCTCCCACCTCGTCTCATATATCAGAACCACAAGGAGGAACCGATGTCTTTTTCACAGCGCACCGCTCTGCTGCTGGGCGAGGGCGGGCTAAGCACCCTGGCCGGGGCCCATGTGGCCGTGTTCGGCATAGGCGGGGTGGGCGGCTTTGTGGCCGAGGCCCTGGCCCGCGCCGGGCTGGGCCGCCTCAGCCTTTTCGACGGCGACACCGTGGCCGAGAGCAACCTGAACCGCCAGATTATCGCCCTGCGCAGCACACTTGGGCAGAACAAGGCCCAGCTCATGGCCCGCCGCATTGCCGATATCAACCCCGCCTGCATCGTAAGCGCCCACCCGGTGTTCTACACCCCGGAAAACGCCCCTTCCTACCCCTTTTCGGGCTACAGCTACATTGTGGACGCCGTGGACATGGTCACGGCCAAGCTTGAAATCATCGCGCGGGCCAAGGCGGCGGGGGTACCGGTCATCTCCAGTATGGGGGCGGGCAATAAGCTCCACCCCGAGTGCTTCGAGATTGCCGACATCAGCCAAACCAGCGTCTGCCCGCTGGCCCGGGTGATGCGCCGGGAGCTGAAGCAGCGGGGCATCACCGGGGTAAAAACGGTCTTTTCCCGCGAGGAAGCGCAGAAGCCCAAGGCCCCTGCCACAGCAGAGGGCGGGCGGCTGCCGCCGGGCAGCCTCAGCTTTGTGCCGGGGGCCGCCGGGCTGGTGCTGGCCGGGGCCGTGGTGCGGGATATACTCCATATCGAATGATTATCTGAACAGGGAATTGCATCTGCCGTGGCGGATGGTGTATAATAAAATGACTTCGGAGAGAATGAACAGATGGAAGGATGCAGGGTGGACGACAAGCGAGGCCCGGATATTGGAAAGCAGATTAGCGATACGGTGCGCACCGCTTTGGAAAGCGGTGATTTGACGCGCCTGCGTGAGCTTGGCCCGGTGGTGCAGAACGTGGTGAAGGAGGGCATGGCCAGCGCCGCCAAAAGCCTGGATAACCCGCAGGCTCGGCAGGTGCCCCCGCAGCAAACACCCCCGCCCCCCCACGGCTATGGGCCGTCGGCTGCGCCACAGGCGGGCCACAGCCCCCAGCAGGTGCGGCAGGCGGCGGGTCCGGCGCGGCAGGTGGCCACCCAGCAAGGCTGGCAAAGCCGCAGCGGCGCCCTGCGCCCCACCCTGCCGCGCGGCAGCTACGGCGTGGGCAGCGTGGTCATGGGCGTCATCGGTATGGTGGCCTTCGGTCTGGCCGCCGTGGGGCTCACCATCGCGGGCCTCGCCATGAGCGCCCTGGGCGGCATGATTTACGTCATCGGGGGCCTGGCGGTGCCCTTCCTGTGCAGCATTGGGCTGCTGGGTGGCGGCATCGGCAAGCGGGGGCTGGTCAAGCGCCTGCGGGCCTATCTGCTGCTGTTCGGAGATAAAAACGTCCTCACCATCGAGGAAATCTGCGCCGCCACCCACCGCAGCCCTGCCGGGGTGCGGCGGGACATCCGCAAGGCGATAGAGAAAAAAATACTGCGCGACGTGAAGATGGATGTGCTGGAAACCTGCGTCATCCGCGGGGAGGAGGCCTACCGCCTCTACATTGAAACCGAGGAGGCCCGCGCCCAGCGCGAGGCCGAGGAGGCCGCCCGCGAGCGCCGGATGCAAGACCCCAGCCTCGCGCCCATCGAGGTTTTCCGCGAGGAGGGCAAGCTCACCATCCAGAAAATCCGCGAGGCCAACCGGGCCATAACGGGGCAGGAATTCTCCGAAAAGCTGGACCGGCTGGAGCTCACCACCACCCGCATCTTCAGCTACGTGGAGGCCCACCCCGAAAAACTGCCAGACACCCGCAAGTTTATGAACTACTACCTGCCCACCACCCTAAAGCTGGTGGAAAAATACCGCCAGTACGACCAGCTCGACGTCGAAATGGAGAACGTGCGCGGGGCCAAGGCCGACATCACCCGCAGCCTCGACACCATAGACCTCGCCTTCAACAACCTGCTGGAAAGCCTCTACCGCGAAGACACCCTCGACGTGGTGACCGACATTGAGGTACTGCAAACCATGCTGGAGCAGGAGGGCCTCACCAGCAAAAAATTCGAGATAGACGACGACCCGGACATCAAGCTGCAATAGCCTGCCGCCACACCCACAATCAGGAGGAACCCATGAGCGACGAAGTGAAAGACCCCACCCAGCCCGCCATCTCTCTGGAAATGCCCGTGGCCCCCGTGCCGGAGCTCAGCCTGGACGGCGCCCCCGGCGGGGCCAGCCCGGCCGCCCCCGTGGCCCAAACCCTGGCCCAGCCCAAGGATTTGGAGGAGCGGGCCCGCCTCTCCCCCGCCGAGCAAAAGCAGGTGGATGAGTTTGCCGAAAAAATCAACATCCGAGATTCCGGCATCATCCTGCAATACGGCAGCGGCGCGCAGAAAAAGATGACCACCTTCTCCGAAAGCGCGCTCAGCAGTGTGCGCAGCAAGGACCTGGGCGAGGTGGGCGGCATGCTCTCGGGCCTGGTCACCCAAATCAAGAGCTTTGACGTGGACGAGGAGGAGAAAAAGGGCCTCTTTGGCTTCTTCAAGCAGACCGGCAACAAAATCACCGCCATGAAGGCGCGCTATTCCACCGTGGAGCAAAACGTCAACCAGATTGGCCAGGCCCTGGAGGGGCACCAGGTCACCCTGCTGAAAGACGTGGCCATGCTGGACAAAATGTACGAGCAAAACGTGGTGTATTTCAAAGAGCTCACCATGTATATTCTGGCGGGCAAGAAAAAGCTGGCCGAGGTGGAGGGCACCGAGCTGCCCGCCCTCAAGGCAAAGGCCAAAGAGAGCGGCCTGCCCGAGGATGCCCAGGCGGTGAACGACCTGGCCAACCTCTGCGACCGGTTCTCCAAAAAGCTCTACGACCTTGAGCTCACCCGCACCATCTCCATCCAAATGGCCCCGCAGATTCGCATGATTCAAAACAGCGATACCCTGATGAGTGAGAAAATCCAGTCCACCTTGGTAAACACCATCCCGCTGTGGAAGAGCCAGATGGTGCTGGCCCTTGGGCTGGAGCACAGCCAGCAGGCCGCCCGCGCCCAGCGCGAGGTGACCGACATGACCAACGAGCTGCTGCGCCGCAACAGCGAAAAGCTGAAAACCGCCACCATTGAAACCGCCAAGGAGGCCGAGCGCGGGCTGGTGGATATCGAAACCCTGCAGCTCACCAACCAAAACCTCATCCAAAGCCTGGACGAGGTGGTGCGCATCCAGGCCGAGGGCCGCGAGAAGCGCAACGCCGCCGAGATAGAGCTGGCCCGCATCGAGGGCGAGCTGAAGCAGAAACTGCTGGAGCTGCGGAACTAGCCAAAGGTCAAGGGCAAAACCGCCCCTTTTTTGCAAAAAAGGGGCACGAAAAAAACCCAAACGAGCCGCCAACAATGCATATACCATCTTGCCAAAAAAAACAGAAGATGCTATACTAAAAAAAAGGCACCACTGATAGGCGGCTGCCCCCAGCTGTAAGCAGAAAATAGCCGCTTAACTTGTGAGGTTGGGGCGGCTATTTCCTTTTGTTGCGGGTGCTTTTACCCGACACAATGGCATTTAGAAGAAGTAGGGTCAAAATGACCGCAAACATTACCAAATACTCCATTGCAACACCCCCCTTCCGGGGGTAGGATTGGCCGCCTATCTACCGCATATCGTGGTGCCTCGGTGGTAGTATATCATGTCTATGTTGCATTTACAAGAAAGCCTGTTGGTATTTCGTATATTATAGAACGTTTGCGCCGCCTGGAGAAATGCGGAATGAAACGTATAATACCAAACGCCTCCCCGGCCTGCCGGGGAGGCGTTTTTCTATACTGCTATCCATCTACTTCGCCCCGCCGCTGCTGCTGGCAATATACGGCGAAAGCTCGCTGGCCAGGCCCCCAATGGTCATGGTTTGCACCACCACATGCCCCGGGCCGGTAATGGAGGTATTGAAGAAGCCCTGCCCGCCCAGCAGCTTGTTTTTCAGGCCCTTCACCTGCTGAATTTCCATGGTGCAGCTCTCGTCCATCACGGCCAGGTTGCCGCTTTTCAGCACTATGGTCTCGCCGGGCTTCAGGTCAAAATCCACCGCGTGGCCGTTCAGCTCCAAAAACACCATGCCATTGCCGGAAAGCCGCTGCATGATGAAGCCCTCGCCCCCAAACAGGCCCTTGCCCAGCGAGGTTTGCCCAAAGGCGCGCAGCTCCACCCCCATCTCGGAGGCCAAAAACACCGATTTTTGGCAGATGACCGACGCGCCGGGGCTGAGCTGCACCGCCCGGATGCTGCCCGGAAAGCTGGACGCAAAGGCGATGCTGGCCGGGCCATTTTCAGCCGTGTAGATATTCTGAAAAATAGATTCTCCGGAAAACATCCGCCCCAGTGCACGGCCCACATTGCCCCCGCCCTCGGTGCGCAGCCCCAGGTTGTTGCTCATCCATGCCATCGAGCCTTTCTCTGTCCGCATCGCTTCGCCCGGCTGCAAATTGCACTGCACCACGGGAAAAGGCTCGCCAAAAATACGGTATTCCATATCGTACTTCCTCTCATCCTTTTATACTGTGTACCAAGGAAAAGTATACCATGGCCAACGCCCCACCGCAAGCGCCCCGCCGTCCCCTTTCGCGCCCCCCGATGCTTTTTTCGCCCACACCACACCCCACCCCGCCGCGTTCAAGCCGTTGCAATCCGGCGCTTTTCGTTCTATACTGGTAGCAGAAAACCCAAAGGAGCACGCGCATGAAACTCACCGTCATCGGCTGCGGACGCTGGGGCAGCTTTCTGGCCTGGTACCTCGCGGGCAACGGGCACGAGGTCTGCCTCTATGGCCGCGCGGGCAGCCACCGCATGGAAGAGCTGGCCCGCACCCGCAAAAACGCCTACCTCTCTCTCCCGCAGAATGTCAGCCTCTGCACCGAGCTTCCTGCCGCCCTGCAAAACGAAATCATCCTCATCTCGGTGCCCTCGCAAGAGCTGCGCACCCTGATGCAGAGCCTTGCGGCCTACCAAAACCGCCTCTATGTGCTGTGCATGAAGGGCATTGAGGTGGGCACCGGCCTGCGCCTTAGCGAGGTGGTGGCCGAAACCGCCGCCCCCGGCTGCCGCGCCGCCGTCTGGCTGGGCCCCGGCCACCCGCAGGATTTTGTCCGCGGCATCCCCAACTGCATGGTGGTAGACGCCGCCTGCCAGGAGGACAAGGCACGCCTGATAGAGCTCTTTTCCAGCGAGTTAATCCGCTTTTACTACGGCGACGACCTGCTGGGCAACGAGGTGGGTGCCGCCGCCAAAAACGTGGTGGGCATCGCCGCCGGCATGCTGCACGGCTTCGGCCTTGGCAGCCTCAAGGGCCCGCTGATGAGCCGGGGCACACGGGAGGTGGCGCGGCTCATCAAGGCCATGGGCGGCAACGAGCTCTCGGCCTACGGCCTCTGCCACCTGGGCGACTACGAGGCCACCGTTTTCAGCCCCCACAGCCACAACCACAGCTTTGGGGTGCACGTGGCCCAGGGCACCGCCTACCACGAGCTGGCCGAGGGCTACCACACCGTGCGCGCCCTGATGACCCTGGCCCAGCGCCATGAGGTGGAGCTCCCCATCTGTGGGGCCATCTGCGGTGTGCTCTACGAGGACGTCCCCCCCAAGGAGGCGCTGGAGCTTCTGTTTGCCCGCAGCCAAAAAAGAGAATTTTACGCCTGACGCCATTGCCCCCTCAAGAAAGGCGTCTCTCTGCCGTATATATATTTGTAGATTTTATACCCAAACAAAACAGGCAGAAAGGAGGCGGCCCCATGGCGCTTGGTCCCACCCCGGGCCTGCCCGGGAACTGGAACACCTGGGAAAATTACAAAAGCATCCCGGCCCCGTCCGCGGCCGTCAGCGGCCCGGCCGATAGTGGCTCTCTGCCCGAAATTGGCGTGCAGGCGGCCGCCAGCACCGGGGCCGTGGGCCCTGCCGCCAATGGCGGGCCCCAGGCAGACAGCACCGCCCGGGCCCGCGCCGAGGCAAAAGCCGCCGAAATCCAGCGCCAGCAGGGCTGCCAAACCTGCAAGCAGCGCACCTACCAGGACGGCTCAAACGACCCCGGCGTCTCCTTCAAGTCCCCTCAGAGCATAAACCCGGACATGGCCGCCAGTGTGGTGCTGGGCCACGAGATGGAGCACGTGACCCGCGAGCAGGCCAAGGCACAGGCAGAGGATGCCGAGGTGGTATCGCAAAGCGTGCGGCTGCACACCGCCATCTGCCCCGAATGCGGGCGCAGCTATGTGTCCGGCGGCGTCACCGAGACGGTCACCGCCAAGCGGCAAAACCAGTCCAAGGCAGAGTTCAGCGCCGGGCAGGGCGGCGGGGCCGTCCTCGCCGCCGCTCTCAGCGGGCAGGCCTGAAAGACCCCGGTCCCTTTTTTTGCAAGAAAGGGGCCAAGCCTCCCCAAAAACCAGAGAAGATCTCCCGTGCCCGAAACGCAGGTTTCGGGCTGTTTTTGCGGCTTTTGGAGAAAGGCTCGCAGCCTTCGTAGTCTATAGGGCGGCGGCCCTTGCCTGCGTCCTGGGCAAGCGGCCCGGTCTTCTTCCGCATTTTTGGCGCAGCTTTTTCTTTTTTTCATCCAAATGGGTATTGACAAAAACCGAAACCGGCTGTATCATTGTATTAGTTCCTTAATACAGTGATACAAGAGATTCACATTGGGGGAGGAAAGCACTATGTTAAGCATTGAGCATCTGACCAAGACCTATTCCGGCGGCAAGCGGGCCGTCGATGACCTGAGCCTTGAGGTGCGGGCGGGTGAACTCTACGGGTTCATCGGGCACAACGGCGCGGGCAAAACCACCACCCTGCGGGCCGTGGCCGGCATTCTGGATTTCGACGGCGGCAGCATCCGCATCGACGGGCACAACATCCAAAAGGAGTCCGTCACGGCGAAGCGCATCACCGCCTTTTTGCCCGATAACCCCGACCTCTATGAGTTCCTGCCCGGCATCAAGTTCCTCAATTTCATCGCCGATATCTACGACATTCCCCGTGAGGAGCGCGAGGCCCGCACCGCCAAATACGCCCGCGCCTTCGAGCTGGAGGGCGCCCTTGGCAGCCCCATTGCGGGCTATTCCCACGGCATGAAGCAAAAGCTGGCCCTCATCTCGGCCTTCATCCGCGCCCCCCGCCTGCTCATTCTGGACGAGCCCTTTGTGGGGCTGGACCCCAAGGCCGCCTTTCAGATGAAGACCTTCCTGCGGGAGCTGTGCAACGAGGGCGGCGCGGTCTTCTTCTCCACCCACGTGCTGGAGGTGGCCGAAAAGCTCTGCGATAAAATCGCCATCATCAAGGACGGCAGGCTGGTAGAGGCCGGCAGAACCAGCGACATTGTGGGCAAAAGCAGCCTGGAAAACGTCTTCCTGGAGCTGGCCGAAAGCCCCGCTACCACAGAGGAGGGCTAGCCATGAAAGCCTTTTATGCGCTGGCCAAGGTCAGCTTCTTGGATTTACTGCTCTCCACCACCGGGGGCAAGGGCCGGAACGGCAAGGGGCGGCAGCGCTCCGGCTGGGCGGCCCTCCTGCTGCTGGCCTTCATCATGGCCTTTGTCTCGGGCAACTACTCCTTTTTGATGGCAGGCGCTCTCGGCCCCATGGGCGGGCTGGACATCATGCTGATGATTATGGTCATCGTGGGCATCTGTTTCAGCTCCTTCCTCACCCTCTACCTCTCGCAAAGCCTGCTCTTTTCCGCCAAGGATATAGACCTGGTGCTCAGCCTGCCCGTCTCCACCTTTTCGGTCATGCTGGCCCGCCTCATGGCCTTGTATCTGGAAATCCTCTTCATGATGGAGCTCTTTTTGCTGCCCTGCGGCATCGCCTGGCTGGCAAATGGCGGCAGCGGCGGCGTGGGCTTTATCCTGCTTCTTTTGCTGGCCGGGGTCTTCCTCTCCTTCATTCCGGCCTTCCTCTCGCTTTTGTTCGGCAGCATCATCGGGCTGCTCATTGCCCGCACGCGCTTTAAAAACCTTTTCAACGTCTTGTTTAGCATCGTGCTGCTGGTGGGCATTATGTTCTTCGCCTTTGGCAGCACCGGCTACCTCGACAACATCAGCACCACCCTCCAGCCCCTGCGCGATGCCCTGCTGGGCGGCTTCCCGCCCCTTGGCTGGCTGGTGCAGGCCGTCAGCGGGCCCAGCCTGCCCATGTTTCTGCTCTTGGCCGCGCTCTGCGCCCTGCCCTTCTTCCTGCTCTCCTGGCTCATCAGCCTGTTTTACAAAAAGCTGCTCACCAGCCTGCTCAGCCAGCATGTCCGCAGCGACTACCGCCTCGGCCGCGCCAAAATCCGCAGCAGCTTTTCCGCCCTGCTGGGCAAGGAGGCCCGCCGCTTCTTCGGCACCCCCATCTACATTCTCAACAGCGGCATCGGCATGATTCTCATGCTGGTGGGCGCGGCGGCCCTGCTGTTTTTCAGCGGCACCCTGCAAAGCATGCTGGCGCTGGTGGCCGCCCAAACCGGCATCCCCAACATCTACGCCTTCCTCTCTCCCCTGCTGCTGGCCATCATTCTGTTCTTCCTCATGACCTTCATGCCCACGGCCTGCAGCCTCAGCCTGGAGGGCAAAAACCTCTGGATTCTCAAGGAGGCCCCCCTCGCGGCGCACACCATCTTTCTGGCCAAAGCCGGGTTTCACATCATCACGGGGGCGGTTTGTGCCATTCCCTCCATCCTGGTGGCCGGCTTTGCCCTCGCCCTGCCCCCGGCCGATACCCTGGTCATTCTGCTGGTGGCGCTGTGTTCTCTCGTCCTAAACGCCTTCACCGGGGTGGTCATCAACCTGAAACATCCCCGTCTAGACGCTGAAAACGACACCATTGTGGTCAAGCAGAGCGCCAGCGTGCTGCTCAGCATGCTCGCCTTCCTCCTCGAGGGGCTTCTGGTGGCGGGCCTCTATTACCTGCTGGTGCAGATGCTGGGCCTTCCCTTCCTGGCCTTTGCCGCACTGGCCTGCCTGCTTCTGCTGGCCGGCTGCGCCCTGCTCTATCTCTGGCTGCGCGGGCGGGGGGCCA
>CAYRFC010000071.1:0-1697 GCA_964423365.1 uncultured Oscillospiraceae bacterium | reverse complement strand
CTTCTGCTGGCCGGCTGCGCCCTGCTCTATCTCTGGCTGCGCGGGCGGGGGGCCAAGGTTTTCGCCCAGCTCAATTAAAGCAACACCGCACAAAACCATTCCACCGTTTTATAGAAAGAGGTTCTCATGTCACAAGTCCGCTTCTACCGCATTCTGGCTCTCCTGGCCCTGCTTTCCACCGCCGGGTTTGCCGCGGTCTACTACTTCACCGGCCGATACCTGCTGGCCGTCATTGCCTGCTTTGTAGGGTTTGGGCGCTTCCTGTTCGGCTCCATCGCACAGGCAAACGATTCCGAAGTCTAGCACGAAGCCTTCGTTGCACAGGGCTGCCCCCCCTGGCTTCTTCCAAAGAAGTCAGGGGTTTTCCATGCCGGGCACTTTACACTTCTGACGATATAATATAGAATAGCCTTATACTATTTTCTGCTCGTACCTCTGTTTGGGAAAGGAGGCCCCAGCCATGACAAGCGCCACACTCGGCCTGCTGTTCACCCTTCTCATCTGCCTGGTTCTGCCGCTTGGGCTTCTGCTGGCCCTGGCCCTGCGCCCACGCTGGCGGCCGCTGGTCCCGGTCTATCTGCTGGGGGCGGCCTGCTTTGTGGTCAGCCAGATGCTGCTGCGGCTCCCTCTTTTGCAGCTTCTCGTCAGCGTTCCGGCTTTTTCCCTGTTCAGCCTGGCCCAGCCCATCCTCTACGCCCTGCTGCTGGGCCTCAGCGCGGGCCTTTTTGAGGGCCTGTCCCGCTACGGGGCCATCCGTTTCCTGCTCCGTCTGCACCGGAACTTCCCGGGGGCCGTGGTGCTGGGCCTGGGCCACGGCGGGGTGGAGGCCCTTCTGGTGGCCGGCCTGCCCTATCTGTCCCCCCTGTTTTCTGGCCTGCCGCCGGGCTACGGGTTTTTTACACTGGCCCTCCCGGGCATCGAGCGTATCTTCGCCATTCTGCTCCATGTCGGCCTCTCGGTCATGGTGCTGCAAGCGGTCAACCGCAGGCAAATCCGCTGGCTGCTTTTGGCCATTCTGCTGCACGCCGCAGCCGATAGCGGCGGCGTCCTGCTGCTGCGGGCCGGGCTTCCCGTGCCCTTTGTGGAAAGCTACCTGGCCCTCTTTGCCCTGGGCATGCTGGCCTACACCCTTTGCATGGGCAAAAAAGCCAAAGCACAGCCCCTCACCCCCCCTCTTGTAAAAGGAGAAACACTATGAAAACCAAGCTCCGCCTCACCCTCTGTCTGCTGCTCTCCCTCGGTATCTTCGCCCTTTACGGCTGTGGGCAAAAGCCCCTGCCCGAGGGCATGACCGAGGACGGCGTGAAGGCCAGCGCCACCGAGGTGCTGGACGCCCTGCATGCGCGCGACTACGAGACTGTGTTTGAGATGAGCACCGGCACCATGCAAAGCGGCATGCCCCCCGAGGTGTGGGCCGAAACCTTCGACCCCATTTTCGAAGACACCGGCCCCTTTACCGAGATTTCCAGCATGGCGGTGGGCGGCGTGGAGGAAAACGGCGTGCTCTACGCCACAGCCGTTGCCAAATGCAGCTATCAAAACGGCAGCAAAACCTTCACGCTCAACTTTAACGGCGAGGGCGCCCTGGCCGGCCTGTTTGTCAAGTAGAAAACATAAAACAAAGCCTTTGTCCTCCTGCTGTGGGAAGGCAAAGGCTTTGTTTTTATACGGTTTTGGGCCTACACCAGCTCAATAAT
>CAYRFC010000070.1:3697-13083 GCA_964423365.1 uncultured Oscillospiraceae bacterium | reverse complement strand
CAGCACCAAAGCCGCCACCAAGAACAGCCAGCGCCAGCGGCTGGGCTGGGACGTTTCGGCCTGCACGCCAAAGAGCAGCTCATCCACACTGATGCCGTAAATGCCGGCCAGCTTTTGTACGGTACCTATATCCGGCTGGCTTCGCCCGCGCTCCCAGCCGCTGATGCTCTGGCGGGTGAGGTGCAGCTGGGCGGCAAGCTCCTCCTGAGAAAGCTGCCGCTCCTCGCGCAGTGTGCGCAGTCTCTCTGCCAAGGGAACGCCGGGTGCTTCGGTGTTTTGCATGGGGGGCCTCCTCTGCCTGCTTGTTTTCTTGGCTTCACCATACCATAGCCAGCACAAAATAGCCAGCAAGCGTTTGTTGCAGGGGAGAATTTCTCTATCATTTTCTCCTATTATTGGAAAAACACCATCTCTCTAAAAGAGAAAATGGTGTTTTTTGCTATTTTCTACACTATTTTACTGTGGGGGCTGGGGGGAGGCCAAGGGCTCTCTGGGTGGGGCCAGCCGCAGGCATTTGGGCAGCAGGCAGTACACCAGCGCCACCACACAGGTGGTGGCCAGCACCGTGCCTATGGCCATCATAAACGCGCCAAAAAAGCAGCTCAGCACCATGGGGGCGCCCAGGCCGCTGGCCATGTCATAGAACTTGGCCTCCCAGTAAAAATCGGAGCGGCCACCAATGCGCCAGATGGTGATGAGGGTGGAGAGCACCGAGATGGTGAGCACGCTGGCGGCCATGGTGAGGCCCAGCCGCCGGAGGTTCAGTTTTTCCTTATCCTTTAGCAGCACACCCACCACCAGGGCCACCGCGGCGCTAATGGCGAAATAGATGACGGCGCTGGGGTCGTGCGATTGCAGCGAGGCAATAAAGTTGTTGCCGTAGCCCACCAGAATACCCGCGGTGGGCTCCAGCACCAGGGCCACCAGCACGGTGCCGCTCATATCCAGCTCAAAGGGCAGGTTCAGCGGGCGAATCAGCATACTAAGAAATCGGTTCATCAAAAGGCCCAGCCCCATCACCAGGGCATACCGCAGGGCATTAGGCATCGTTTTCGGCATGCTTGTCCTCCTTTGCATTGCTCATTTCCTCCATAAAGCCGGAGGTGATGATGCCGGCGGGCAGGGCGATGACCGCAATGCCGAACACCGAGGATATCATGCTGATGAAGCGCCCTACGTCGGTGGTGGGGTATACATCGCCATAGCCCACGGTGGTGAGGGCGGTGGTGGCCCAGTAGATGGCGTGAAAAAAGTTCTGGAAGGTGTCCGGCTCATAGGCAAACATCACCAGGGCCGAGACGAAAATATAGCCTGTGGCTATCAACAAAATGCTGAGCAGCATTCTTTTTTGTTTGCGGAACACCGCAGAGATATACACAAAGCTCTGGGAGTAGTGCAGCAGCTTAAAGACCCGCAGTACACGCAGAATGCGAAAGGCCTGGGTGGCGGGCAGCAGCTGCAGGGAGGGAAGCAGGCTCACAAAATCCACCAGCGCAAAAAAGCTGAAGGGGTAGAGCGCAAACGCCAGGGGGGCCCGCTTGCCGCTCAGCTTGTCATACACCAGCCAGCGCAGGATATAGTCAAACAGCAGAATGTAGACAGTGATTAAATCCAGTGTTTTCATCCAGGGCTGCGTGTCTTTAAACATGATGGGGGCCAGAGAGAGAAAGGCCACCACCATCACAAATACGTCATAGGCCTTGCCCCAGGGGTCATCGCGGCCGCTCTTACTCACAAGGGTAAAAATCCGGTCTCTCATACGGCTCCTTTGCTATCGCACCGGCAGCAGGCAGGCCAAGGGCAGTGCAATATGGCCTATCACCACCAGGGTGATTATGGTGACGAACATGACGCGCCCGAAGGTTTTGGCGTCCTTGGTGTCTTCGTGCTTGCGCCGTATCTGGTTCACCGTGATGATGGAGAAGGTGACGCCCAGAATGGTCATGATGCCCCATATGTTTACATATTCAAGCAGGCCCATGTCCAGCGCATCGGGCAAGAGGTTGGCCCCCACCATGATGTTGGACACCGTGCCAAAGAGGGCTGCCGGCACCATGGAGAGAGGGTCGACCCGGTGGTAGGTGTTCAGGTACAGGGTGATGAGCACCCATACGGTGGTGCCAAACAGGGCGATGAAGCATTTGGCATACAGGCCAAAGCCGTCGCGGGCCACCTCCACCGCCGTCACAATCTCACTGGAGCAGATGGGGTGCTGGAAGGAGGGGTCGTTGCGGGTGTTGGGGTACACATTGTAAAAATTCCCCACGCCGTTGCGCACCACCTTAAAGCCCGAGAGGCTGAGGTTCGGGTTCAGGCCACTGTATTCTGTGTCGGCCTGCAAAATCACCTCGCTCACGGTGTAGCTGGGCTCTATATAGAAGCGAAGCTGCAGCCTTTCCAGTGGGAAGGCGCGGGAATAATATTTGGTATTCACCGAGGCAACCACCCGCACAAGCTGGTAGTTTTCCCCATCTTCGTAGTATTCCCGTACCAGGGTTTGCTTGGAGATGCTCCCGTTATACACCCGGAAATGGTTCTGCATATCCAGGTCCTTGTCTCCCTGCCAGCGAAACCACACATTGAATTCCACGTCAAAGCTGTTGCTTTTCAGGTCAATTTTTTTCACATTTTCCACGTAGGTGCCCGTGGTAACCACCGTGGCGTTTTCCGCCAAGGCCTGGTATTCCGCCGGCACCTCATTGTGGGAAAACATGCCGTTCCAGTGCTCCTCTTTGTTTTCCAGGTCAATGCGAAGCTGGGCCACCGCAAAGCACAAAAAGCCCAGCCCAATGATTACGATGCACAGCCAGCAAATCACCAGCCTTTTTTTGTTTTCCACCGTGATAGAACGAAACGCAGTAATCGGATTTATCATATATGTATACCTCCTCACAAAGATTTATTATATATTTTTTGCGGGAAAGCAAGATAGAACAGGAGCAAATTTTGAACCATTTTGCACCATAATGGTAAAATAGCTGCTTTGCGGCGTCCGGTTTATCCGGCTCCGGGGAGATATGGCCGGCAAGGCGGGCCACAGCTTCCGGAAAAAACATATGACCGGAAAAACTTCTTTACATTTCACAAAAACCATGCGAAAATAGACTATTCATATATAAAGGGTGTGAGTTCGGCGGATGAATTCTGTTAAGCACCAGTCTGCCCGGTTTCTTCTGCGTGTTCTGGCCATCAGCTTAATTGTCAGTCTAATTTTGCTCATGGCGGGCATTGCTGTGATAAGCGTGCTGTTTTTGCACCCGGTGGAGGCTTTCACCGCGGTGGAGGGCCGGCTGTCTCTGGGGGAGTATTCGCTGGCCCAAAAGCCCGTGGAGCTGAAGGGAGACTGGGAATATTACCCGGGTGTGCCGGAGACGGGGGAGACACTGGCGGCCCCGCTGCCGGACGCGGCCGACTACCGGCTCTTTCCCATCGGCACCCTTACCCAGGCGGAGGAAACCGCCAGCTACCGCCTGCAGCTGCAGCTGAAAGACTGGCAGCATGCCACCCTGTATATCCCAAACCTGAAGGACGACGTCCAGGTGTATCTGGACGGCAGACGGGTGGACTCTCTGGGAGAGGTCTCCGGCGGGAATACCTCCCCCTATCTGCGCGCGGTTTTCCCCCTCAGCCAAATAGAGGCGGGGGAGCAGAGCCACGCTTTGGTCCTCTCGGTGAACCAGGAGCCGGGCGGCACGCCTTTGTACAAACGCGGGGTGATTTTGGGCACGCAGGACGGCATTTCTCTGCTGATGTACATCAATGCCGTAAACGCCATGATGATTGTTGGGTTCCTGGGCATCATTCTCATCAGCGGCTGCATCTTCCTGGCCATGCGCCCGGAGCACAAGATGATTAGCCTGCTGACCCTGTTTGATACCATGCTCATTCTGCGTATTGTCTTTGGCATGCCCGAAATTTCTATTTTTCTGCAAACCCTGTGGCCCCGGTTTTATATCTCAGACAGAACCTGCCTCTCTCTGCAGCTGTTTTTCCTGATGCTGGGGGGCATCATGGGCGCGCTGCTGGCCAACCACCTCTTCGACCCCGAAGACAGAATTCCCCGCTATATCACCCTGCCGCTGCCCGCTATGTTCGGCATACTGGCCATTGTGATGCCCTTAAACCTGGGCCTGTTCGAGCGCATGGGCATCCCCCTCATTCTGGGCGTATATTTTCTCACCTTTGGGGTGGTGTTTTTGCAGTACCTGGTGTACTGGAAGCGGGAAAAAGGCTTCTACGCGGCCTTTCAAATTGTCAAAACCACCTATGTGGGCCTGCTGATTTTCTATGATATCTGGATGATGAACCAAAAAACCCATTTCATAGCGGTGGTCTATCTCTATCTCATCTTCTTCATGGCCCACCTCTTCATCCGCCTGCACGACAACAACCAGAGCTACCAAAGTGTGGAGAGGCTGAACCAGAACCTGGAAAAAACCGTGCAGGAGCGCACGGCTGAGCTGACCCGCGCCAACACGATTTTGGCCGAGCTCTCCACGCGCGACCCCTTGACGGGAACCCACAACCGCCTGTACATGGAGACCGTTATGGAGAGAACCCTGGCCAGCCCCACGGCAGAGGCGGATTTGATTCACCTGTGCATGTTTGACCTGGACCATTTCAAACGTGTGAATGACCTGCATGGCCACGATGTGGGGGATGAGCAGCTGAAATATGTGGTGAACCTGGTGAGCTCCATGATGGGAGAGCATGCGGTGCTGGCACGGGTGGGCGGCGAGGAGTTCGTGATTTTCTACACCGGGCTTGGCAGCGAGGAAACCCTGCAAAATGTGGAGGCGCTGCGCCGGGCGGTGGAGCAGGATGCAAAACGGGACCCAAAGCACACCACGGCCAGCTTTGGCCTGGCACGCTACCGCGAGGGCATGAGCCAGAAGGATTTGCTGAAGCTGGCCGACCGCTGCCTGTACAAAGCCAAAAACAAGGGACGAAACCGGGTGGTGTATGCGTTTACCGCCGAGGAGGAGGCCCGGGTATAGGGGGAAGTATAGGCAAAAAGCACCTCCGGCGGAAGCCGGAGGTGCTTTTTGCAGGGGGGCTCTATTTCCAAAACAGGGAGAAATATCCGTTGATAAAGATGAGCAAAATGATGACGGGCAGAATGAAGCGGTAGTAGTTTTTGCCGAACATGGGGAAGGGTAGGCCCTTGCCGATGCGCACCTCATCGCTGAAATTTTTCCAGCCCCAGCCGTAGCGCTGGGTGCAGAACAGCAGGAATACCAGGCTGCCCAGGGGCAGGATGTTGGAGCTGAGAATGAAATCCTCCAAATCCAGCACGTTTGTGCCGCTGCCCAGCGGCTGGAAACCGCTCCACAGGTTGAAGCCCAGCACACAGGGCATAGAGAGCAGTAAAATAAGCACAAGATTGAAGAGGATGGATTTTTTGCGGCTGCACCCGGTCAGGTCGGTTGCATAGGTGACAATGTTCTCAAAGACGGCAATGACGGTGGAGAGGGCCGCAAAGAGCATGAACAGGAAGAACAGGCTGCCCCATACGCGCCCTGCGGGCATCTCGTTGAAGATGTTGGGCAGGGTGATAAAGATAAGGTTTGGGCCGCTGTCTGGCTGCACACCAAAGGCAAAGCAGGCGGGAAAGATGATGAGGCCCGCCATCAGGGCCACCAGGGTGTCCAGCACACCCACAAACACGGCGTTGCTGGTGAGGGAGTGCTGCTTGCCAATGCGGCTGCCAAAAATGGAAAGCGCCCCCACCCCGATGCTGAGCGTAAAGAAGGCCTGCCCCATGGCTGCGAAGATAACCTCCTGCAGGCCGATGTCTAAAATGGCCTTAAAATCTGGGTAAAGGTAGTATTGCAGGCCGGGGCCGGCATTGGGCAGGGTGATGGCGCGTACCGCCAGCACCACCAACAGGGCCAAAAGCAGAATCATCATTCCCTTGGTCACGCGTTCCACCCCGCCCCGCAAGCCAAAGCTGCACACCCCAAAGGAAAAGATGACCACCACCGCCATGCACAGGGTCATGATGCCGGGGCGGCCCAGCATGGCGCCAAACAGCTCGCTTACCTGCTGCTGGCTGGCCCCCACAAAGCTGCCGCGTGTCATTTCCACAAAGTAATACAGCATCCAGCCGCTGATGGTGGTGTAGAACATCATCAGCAGGTAGTTGCCCGCAATGGCGGCATACTTGAACCAGTGCCACCTGCTGCCCTTGGGCTCTAAAATATCGAAGGAGGTGGCCACGCTGCGCTGGCTGGCCCGCCCCACGGCAAACTCCATAATGACAATGGGCATGCCCAGCACCAGCAAAAAGAACAGGTAGATGAGAACAAAAGCGGCCCCGCCGTATTGGCCGGTGACGTAGGGAAAGCGCCAGATATTGCCAAGGCCAATAGAACAGCCCGCCGCCGTGAGAATGAAGCCCAGACGGGAAGAAAAATGTTCACGTTTCATGAAAGACCCCCTGAGTGTGGATAAAAGAACCTCCCGCATCGGCGGAAGGCTCTCTTTTGTATCATAGCATGGATAAGGCCAGGCTGCCAAGCCTTTTTTGCCCGGTGGGCGCCTACTCGTGGCGAATGGCCTCCAGGGAGGAAATTTTGACGGCCCTGCCCGCCGGGGCAATGCCGGACAGCAGCCCCACGCCGGTGGCAAAGCAGAGGGCCAGCAGCACCAGCCAGGGCTGAATGATGGAAATCTTCATGTCGCCCCCTGTCATCATGCCGCCAAAGCCGAACAGGGAGGCAATATCGATGCTGGAGGAGATGCCCAGCCAGGCGAGAATCTGGGGCAGATAATTGAGGGTGAAGCTGATGAGGAAGCTGACGCCCACCCCGATAATGCCGCCCAGCAGCCCAATGGCGCCAGACTCGATGAGGAACATGGTGCGGATGTTGGGCAGCTTGCAGCCCAGCACCTTCATCACGCCAATTTCGCGGGTGCGCTCATAGATGGCCATGGTCATGGTGTTGGCTATGTTCAGGGCCGCCACAAAGAGAGAGACCGCCGCCAGGCTGCCCAGCATCATCTGGGTTTGGGCCACCTGCCCCTGCAGCTGGTCGCGCGTCTGGCTCATGGAGAAAATTTGGTAGCCGGTGTCCATGATGCTTTTTTCCACGGCCGGCATGTTGGCCACGTCATCCACCTTCACCTGCACGTTGTCGTAGCCGCCCACCTGCACGGTGGGGGTGCCGCTGTCTCCGCCCGCGGCCATGCCCATGCCGCTGTAGAAGACCCCGCCCCCGCCGGAGTTTCCCTTGTCTCCGCTGAGGCGCTTATAGTCCTTTTCCAGCTGCTTTACACTGGCAATGGGCATGATGAAGCCATTGGATATTTGATAATCCGTGCTGTTCAGAAGGCCCACCACCTGCACCTTGTAGTCCTTGTATTTCTGTTCGCCGGTGGTTTCGTCGGTGCCGTAATACATACGGTAGCTTAGGGGGGTATTGAGGATATCAAAAAAGAATTCCTCGGGGTTCAGCAGCTTTCCGGTTTCATCGTATTGCGGCAGGTTGGTGGGCGAGGCGTTGGGCCCCGCCTCCTCGTAGGAGGGATAATTTGGGTATTTCTGCCGTTTTGGGTTGTTGTAGCCCCTGCGGGTATCCACAAAGTTGAAAACGCTGTTGGCGCCCACCAGCACCTCGATGGTGTCTTTGGAGGTGGGGTTTTCAGAAAAATAGCGCCCCGCCATCAGCTCATACTCCATTTCGGGAATGGCCTCGGGGTTCATGCCAAACATCATAGAGAATTCGGTGGCATAGCGGCCCCCGTTGCCCGCCACAAAATTCCCGTTCAGCTTATTGCTTTGGTACATGGGGGTAGCGGCCAGCACATGGGGCATGGCTTTAAAATTTTCCACCATTTTGTCGTCCAAATCCGGGGTGCCCATCTGCGCCCCGTAGTTGTTCACCGTAATGGTGCGCAGGTCCCCCCAGTTTTGCAGCATTTCCTCGGTGGCGCGGCTTACCGCAATGCCCAGCGACACCATGACCACAATGGCGCACACGCCCACCACCACGCCAATGATGGTGAGAATGGTGCGCCCCTTGCGGCGAAGCAGGTTATCGGTGCTGAAGCGGAGCAGGTCAGATGGACGCATCGTCATCATCCTCCAGTTCGGCATCCTTTGCCTTTTTGCGTTTTTTGGAGATGACCACCACCGTGGTTACCACGGCGGCCACCACACCCAGGGCAATGAGCAGCCAGCCCCACACAGGCATGCCGGTGGCCTGGGGTTCCGGTTCCACGGGGAAGGGCTCCATGGGGTCCATGGGCATGGCTTCGCCCACCTCCACGGTGAATTTTTCCCGCAGCTCGCCTTTTTCGCCGCGGGCATTTTCATAGCTCACCACCATTTCGGCGTCGTAGCTGCCGGGGGTGTCGCCCATCAGGGTGAAATCGGCCGAGTTCTGGGTGCCGGGGGTGAAGGTGCCCAGGTAGACGCTGCCCTCGCTGGGGTACACGCCCTCGCTCTCCACGCTCACCATCACATTGGAGATATCGCTCTTTCCCATGTTCACAATGTTCACCGTGGCAACGCCGGTGCCGTCGTCCATGCCCGCGGAGATAAAGTCCGGCGCGGTGAACTGGTTGACCACCAAGCGGTCCGGCTGGGCAATGGGAATACTGAGGTCGACCGTGGTTTCCACCTTTTCCCCGGTGCGGGCGGAAACCCCCTGCACATGCAGCGACACCTTATAGCTGCCGTCCTTCGCATCAGACGCCGCCTTCATTTGAAACACAAGCGGAATGGACTGGTTGGGCTTTGCCGTGCCAAAATAAACGGTGGAAGCCCCGGCCGCCAGGGTGAATTGCTGGTCGGGAACCAGGGTGGCGCTCACATTCTCCACACTGTCCACACCGTTGGTGGCCAGCATGGTGATGCTGAGAGGAAACTCCTGCCCGGCCAGCACGCTGCCGGTGCCGTAGCTTGCCTCTTTCAAGGCAAAGCCTGTGCCGCGCACCACCTGGCTGTTACTGCTGGAGGCGGGGTCCTCCTTGGTCTCCACCACGTTGTTCAGGGTGAGGTTGATGCTGGTGAGGGGGGCTACATTGGCCACTGACGGCTGCTCATAGTAGATGTCTGCCTGGAAGCCACTGCCCTTCCCAGAGTAGACCACATCAAAGCTGATATAGTAGTCATAGCCAGTGCCGGCATATACGCCGTCCCGGCCATAGGAGATGTGATTTTGGTTGACCGGGGTAAAGGCGCTGCTGTTCATCTTACCCCGGGGCTGAGGCGGCTCTGTCAATGGGTTATTGCTGCTATTAATGG
This sequence comes from uncultured Oscillospiraceae bacterium, assembly GCA_964423365.1. GTDB lineage: Bacteria > Bacillota > Clostridia > Oscillospirales > Ruminococcaceae > JAAYCI01. The sequence goes on along the minus strand of CAYRFC010000070.1, from coordinate 3,833 downwards.
CGGCAATCACAGCGTCAGACAGGCGGGTGTCGTGCACGCGCAGCTCCAATGTGAAGGCCATGCCCTCGGTGATTTGTGTTATGGTGTTTCCCGCCACATGGGTGCGGTAGCTGGTAATTTCCAGCCCGCCGCCTGT
>CAYRFC010000070.1:0-3597 GCA_964423365.1 uncultured Oscillospiraceae bacterium | reverse complement strand
CACGGTGACGCCGCCCAGTACCCCCAGGGACAAAAGCAAGGCCAGCAGGGCCGAGACAACAATCAATTTACGTTTCACTCTCATGAAATGCTCCTCTGCTTATGAAATGGTGAAATGCTTTCTTCTTTTTTCTCTTTCCAATAAACACATGTACAGCAAGGCTTGCGTCTGCATACGGTAGCTCTAGAACAGCATAACTCATGTTGTGTTCATTTGCTCTAGCCCGCGGCTGTGCCGCCGGTGCCAAACAGGGCGTCGTGGTTGGCACGCTTGGTGGCTTCGTCCAGCAGCACATTGCTCACCACCTGGCCGTCCTGCAGGGTAATCACCCGGTCGCCGCAGTTCGAGAGGTCGCGCTCGTGTGTCACCATCACGAAGGTGATTTGGTTCTGCCGGGCCCGCTCAATCATGGTGCGCAGCACCTGCACGGTGGTGTGGGAATCCAGGTTGCCGGTGGGTTCGTCTGCAAAAATGACCTGCGGGTTTGTAACAAAGGCCCGCGCAATGCCCACCCGCTGCTGCTGGCCGCCGCTCATCTCGGTGGGCCGGTGGTTGGCCCGGGAGGCCAGGCCCATGGCGGCCAGCTCCTCGCGGGCACGTTTCATGCGGCGTGCCTTGGGCACCCCGGCAAACATCAGCGGCAGGGCCACATTCTCGGCGGCGGTAAGCTGGGGCAGCAGGTTGTAGCTTTGGAAGATAAAACCCAGATTCTCCTGCCGGAAAGCCGCCAGCTGGTTTTCATCCATGATGGACACCTTTTTCCCGGCGATGGACACCAGCCCCTTGCTGGGCTTTTCAAGGCCCGCCAGCATGTTGAGCAGGGTGGATTTGCCACTGCCGGAAGCGCCGATGATGCAGCAGATTTCCCCTTTTTCGATGCTCAAATCCACCCCGGCCAGGGCGGCCACCTTTTCGTGGCCCACACGGTACACTTTGCGCAGGCCGTCGGTCCGAATCATCACTGCCATCTTTTTCCTTTCTTTCCTGTTTCTGCGTGGTATAGCGGTGTCGGCTTGGCGCCGGCCCTAGGGCAAGGCCTCGGCCAGCGCCTGTATCTCTACCAGAAAGGCCGCGGCGCTGGCGTCGCTTGGCATCTGCCAGCCGCCGCGCGGCGAAAGGCTGAAGGGCAATACCTGGGGGCCGTCCGGCAGGCAGCTGCGCTTGAACTGCTGGCTGAAGAAACGGCTAAAAAATACCTCCAGCCAATGTAAAATTTCCTTTTCCTCGTAGCGGCCCGCAAAGGCCTGCTTTGCCAAACGGAAAATCTTGGCGGGGCGGGCCGCGCTGGAAAGCAGGTGGTAGAGGAAGAAATCGTGCAGCGCGTAGGGGCCCACAAGGCTCTCGGTCTGCTGGCTGATTTCCCCGCCGCTGGCCGGGAGAAGCTCAGGGCTCACCGGTGTTTCCAGAATGTCCCGCAGCACAGCGGCCAGGCTTTCGTCACGCGCGGCCTCATGCTCCACCAGGCTGCGCACCAGGGTTTTGGGCACCCCGGCGTTCACCCCGTACATGCTCATGTGGTCGCCGTTGTAGGTGGCCCAGCCCAGCGCCAGCTCAGAGAGGTCGCCCGTGCCCACCACCAGCCCGCCGCACTGGTTGGCCACATCCATCAGCACCATGGTGCGCATCCTTGCCTGGGCGTTCTCATAGGTCACATCCCGGCAGGTTTCCTCCTGCCCAATGTCGGCAAAATGGGCGCGCACCGCCCCGGAGATATCGATGGTTTGGAAGCCGACCCCCAGGCTCTTGCAGAGGGTTTGGGCGTTGCTGCGCGTTCTCTGTGTGGTGCCAAAGCAGGGCATGGTGAGGGCGGCGATATCGGCCATGGGGCGGCCCAGCCACCTCATGGCGCGCACGGCCACCAGCAAAGCCAGGGTGCTGTCCAGCCCGCCCGAGATGCCCAACACCAACTGTTTGGCCCCGGTGTGGGAGAGGCGCTTCGCCAGGCCCTGCGCCTGAATGCTGAGGATGCTTTCACACTGGCGGTAGGCGTCGGCAGGGCTTGCCGGCTGAAAGGGGAAGGGGGGAACCGGCCGCAGCAGGGCCGTCTCGTGTAGTTCGGCCGAAAAGAAAATTTCCTGGTAGCCGCCGGGGGAAGGCGGGAAGGGCGCCCGCTGGCGGCGCCGGTGCTGCAAAAGCCCGGCGTCGATATCACCGAGGGCTGTTTCACCTGAAAAAGGCGCCGCCTCCGAGAGGAGACTGCCGTTCTCACACAGCAGGTGGTGGCCGGAAAAGACCCTATCGGTGGTGGATTCTCCGCCGCCCGCCCCGGCATAGGCGTAGGCGCAGGAGAGGCGGGCCGAAAGAGCGCAGATTTGCTCTTTGCGCAGCTGGGCGCTCTGCGCGGTTTCGCCCTCGGCGGCAAGGCCCAAAAGCAGGGTGGCCCCAGCGGCGCTGTGTGCCAGCGCCGGGGAGGCGGGGGCCTGTATATCCTCTCCCAGCTCGGCGGCAAGGCAAACTGAGGGCATTTGTGTGCAGCGAAAAAGGAGCCGGGTACCCAGGGGAACCGTGCCGAAAACCGGCAGCTCGGTTTCGGTGTTCGGCCCCTCCCAGGGGCTGAACTGCCTCTGCCAGTGGATGTCCCCTCTGCCTGTGAGCACGGTTTTTGGCACCAGGCCCAGCACCTGCCCGCTTTGCACAAAGGCGGCGCAGCTATACAGGCGCCCTTTGTGGCGCAGGGGCAGGCCCAGCACCAGCAGCAGGGGCAGGTGGGCTGTGGCGCGTGCTATTTCGGCCAGCGCATCCAGCGCGGCGTCCGGCAGAGGGGGCTGTAAAAACAGGTCGCCGCAGGTACAGCCGGTGATAGAAAGCTCTGCCGTTAGCAGCAGATGGGCTTTGTTTTCGGCAGCCTTTCGGGCGGCCAGAATCATCTGTTCGGCGTTTGCGGCGGGGTCGGCCACTGTCAGCGGAAAGCCCGATACGGCCACGCGGAACATTTCATCATTCACCATTCTTTATGTTCTCCTAAAAAGTTACACAGGCCAAAATGTGCCGGCGAACAAATTTTGTCGCAAAATAGAGGGTTACGTGGCTTTCTTTTCAATATTTTCATGATTATTGTATGTGCAGGGTGGTGTCTTTGTCAATTTCCCGCCGCAAAGCCTGTAAAAAGGCAGAGTCTTCAAAATACGCCCGTCCGTAGTCCAGGTTGAAGGCATAGTCAAAGCCCGGCGGGTTGGGGCATTGGTTGTGCTGCATCAGGGTTTCGGCCTTGTCCAGTGCTTTCACCAGCCGCGCCTCGGGGCTTTCGGCCGCCTCATACTCCTGCCAAATGGCAAAAAAGCGGCTTTGGGCTGGCTCCTCCAGCAGGCCGAATATTTTCTGTGCCCCCTGCAATTCCGTCTCATATTTTTGGTTGGCATCGGGCCGCAGCACGGCGGGCTGGTCGCCCTCATAGGCTTCGCCCACATCGTGCAGCAGGGCCATCAGCAGCACCTTTTCTCTGTCCAGCGCAGGGAACTCGTCCAGCGCCAGGGCTGCCAGCAGGGCCAGCCGCCAGGAATGCTCTGCGGTGCTTTCCCGCCGCCCCGCAGAGCTGAGCCCCGAGCGCAGCACCCCCTTCAGGCGTTCCAGCTCCTGAATAAACGCCATCATTGCGTG